>JBCBQD010000019.1:0-40174 GCA_039820425.1 Cyanobacteria bacterium J06635_1 | reverse complement strand
GTGATTTACAACGGCTATGGTACTGATATCATCGTTAACTTTGATGATATCTTGACTGACCCCAACATTACATTTGATACAAACAGCCTTAGCGTTGCTTCCCCCGGCGATGGTACCATTACTACCTTTAATGACACCCAACTCAGCCTCAGCGGCATTACTATTCCTAACGGAGTTGATGGTATTACCAACAGCGTTACTTTTACAGTTGATGTTATCGTGAGCGACACTGCCCCTGCTGGAACGATCGATAATCAGGCGACCGTTACTTTTGGGACTGCTAACTTCTTGAGTGACGATCCCGATACAGGTGCCATCAACGATCCCACCACTTTCGAGGTATTGCTTGGCCAACCTGATGTGTTGCTTGTCAAGCGCATCACCGCCCTAAACGCTGATATCACTACCACCAATGGGAACAATCTGGCAGCCTACATTGATCAAGATGATGCTATTTACCCCTACGATGACAATACTCTCTCGCCTGTCAGCGATCCTAATAACGTCGCCTACGATCCCAACAACCCTGCTTTTGATCCCAGAGAAACCGATCAGTGGCCTATTCCGCTGAGTACATATCTAGTCGGGGGCATTGATGGAGGTAACGTTATCCCCAATGACGAGATCGAATACACCATCTATTTCCTCTCATCAGGTGATACTCTTGCGAAAGATGTACTTATCTGCGACTACGTGCCCGAGTTCACTCGCTTTATCCCCAACACCTTTAACGGTCTCATTCCTCAAGCCTCGGGTGGCATCATCGGAGCTGATCTTAGCGTAGAAGTCTTGCGTGACGGGTCACCTGCCTACTACACTGGCGCAGACGATGGTGACAGCGCTATCTACTTTGACCCTGGCATTGACCCCGCCAGTGACTTCCCCGGCATCGATTGCGACGGTGATGGCATTGCCGGTAATGCCAACCCTAACGGCGCGATTGTGGTCAACCTGGGGGATATCACCAACGCCAGTGATGCAACCAGTGTAGAGACCGAGTCCTATGGCTATGTGAGGTTTAGGGCTCAAGTCAAGTAAGGAATTTGCACCACACTGATTTGCACCACACTGACATCTGAGGACAAATTAGCTGTAAAAGCAGCGATCGCAACTTGCGATCGCATTTTTGTTGACGGTATTTGCCAAATCTGATCACTCAGAGGAATCACAATCAGTCCCTTCAGTAAGGTTGCCACGTCAAGCCATTTTTAGACTCACAGACAACGAGACTCACAGACAACGAGACTCACAGACAACCTGTGTATACACCTCAGTAATTTTAGGGAGCCTCTTAGTATTCTCTGGCCAGTAAAGACTCCGAAGAGACTCTTTTATGCAATCCGTAAAAGACGAAGTCAATAAAATGGCGGAATCAGTGTTTTTGTGGCTTTATTAAATATCTAAACCAGGATGAATCCCGAACTTTTCATTTTTACTCAAAATTACTCTATTTTTCTTCTTATTTCTAACTATGATTAGGGAGTAATAAGTGGGGTCAACAGCGCCAGATCGAGTTTGAGGGTCTTAGCCTGGCGACCGCGCAAGACCGCCTCACGCGCGTGTCTATTCCCTGAAAGGAAGATTTTCTATGAAGTTGGTTGTGTGTTCTATGGTTTTATCTCAGCTACGCCTGGTGAAAGGAGGTGGGTTACGCCCTGCGCGGGTAGTTTTAGCTGTGATGTTATCTGGCAGCCTGTTTACCCCAGCAGCCTGGGCCAATGGCCCTGCCAGAAGCATTGTGATCGAAAATCAAGCGATCGGTAGTTTTCTTGACTCAACCAATCGGGAGCCGCAATTGAGGGAGTCCAATGTGGTGAATGGGGTTAACCTGGAGCGCCCAGCGTCCCTTCACCCAGCCATCAACTTGCCGCCCGCGTCAGACAGTCCCCAACAAGAGTCGTCAGAAAATGCATTTGAGTACTCTGCTGGGTTGCCAAATAGTTAGGGATCAGTGCTGATTGACTGACGAAAGTTCTGACTCGACCCCCCTTAGTCCCCCCTTAGTAAGGGGGGAAACTCCAGTTCTCCCCCTTGGTAAGGGGGAGTTAGAGGGGGTTAAACCTGGGAGCTTAATCTGGGTAAGGATTCAGGGACAAAGACACTGACTTTTGTCAGTTAATCAGGGGATCAGCATCCACCCTGCGTCACCCATAAATCGAGATTAAGAGACCCCAAATGGGCATTTTGTGATTACCCATAACGATTCAGCTTGTTGGGTTACAAGCAACCCTTTTTCCGGGTAATCACGGTCGCTATCTTCCACTTTTATGGATACTGCAACAAGTTTTTTGATTATTAAATAAGTTATTGACAATGTCTAAACATCGCTTTGTTACTCAACAACCCAGAGCAGGTCGTCCCAGGTCGCCCCGTCGCGCGCTCTGGCATACCCTGATGGCCGCAGCGTTGTTGTCGGGCGGTGTGTTGACACCAGGCATGATGGCCTGGGCCAATAGCCCCGCCCCCGGTACTGTGATCGAAAACCAGGCAACGGGGAGTTTTGTGGACCCCGGTGATAACAGCACCCAACTGATTGAGTCTAATGTGGTGCAGGTAACGGTGGCTGAGGTGGCGGGGATTACGGTGACCAATGTTGGTTACACCGAGCCCACAGATGGCACGGTAAATAACGGTGATACGGTCTACTTTGACTTTGTGGTAACCAATGTGGGGAATGACCCCACCCAATTTTTTATCCCCGGTGCGCCCTCGGCGATCAGTGGCGGCACCGCAGGTACCCTTGAGATTATTGCCTATGACGCGGATGGTACTGGCGCTGGGACCTCAGTCGATCTCTCGGGTGAGAATATTACAGTACCGGCACCGGGGGAGACGACGGGTAATCTCTTAGGGGCGACGGCCAACAACGGGTCGATTCCCTCCGGGGGGAGTATTACTGTTCGGGTACCGGTGACGGTGACAGGGGCTGAGGGGACCGATGTGTCGGTAACGTTGGGAAATACGGCTGCACCCCCTAATAACCAAAACCAGCCCTACACTACACCGCCGTCGGATACCGAGAATGTCTATACGGTGGATAACCTGGATGGGACGAGTGGTGAGACGGCTGACCCGCCGATCAACGGAGAACGGGAAGCCAGTGATAGTTTGACGGTTGCGATCACAGTGCCGCCCGAATATAACCTCTCAGGCCAGGTTCGGAACGACACTGACAACGATGGTGACCTTAACGATACTGATAGCGGCATCAGCGGTGTGATTGTCACACTCTATGACGACATTGACGGCGACGGTGATCCTACTGGCAGTACTCAGATTACTACTGATACCACTGATGGCAGCGGCAACTACATCTTTGAGAATCTTGCCCCTGGTAACTACATCATCATTGAAACTGACCCTGGCGGCTTTACCAGCACTAATGACAGCGATGGCTTTAACAATAACCGAATTGCTATCAATCTAGCCAGTGCCGATAGTGCTGGCAACAACTTTCTAGATAGCAATACCCCTGTACCTGGCCCGCCTTCCCAGATCTGCAATGCTACCTACGGCTTTACCTGGGGAGCAGGCGGTGCCGTGTGGAATATCGGTGATAATAGCAATGCCTATGCAAACGTTGGCGGCAGTGGCATTACCGTAACGGTTGATTTTCTGGACCCCGACAACCAAAATATTGATTTCGGGAATCCAGGGACTGGCAGCTCGTATACACGTACTGATGGAGCCTATGGACCTGGCTATCTTACCTGGGCCATGACATCTCAAAACGCTAACCAGACCACGTCCTTTGTTTTCCGATTTTCTGAACCCATTTTAATTGACGACCTTCAAGTTATTGATATTGATGGCGTTGGATACGGATTTCAGCCAACGGCGGAGCCGGGTGATTCTTTCCAAGATGAGCTTTCTGTCACAGCTGAGTTAGATGGCATTAACATACCTGTTTCTGTGATTCCAGAAGCAGTGGGTACGATGACTGTAGTTGGCCAAACTGCACGAGGCAACTATCCATTGGGTACCACTGGTAACCTGAGCCATACAGACCCCCGTGGACACATGCTCATGTCTACAACAGTGCCTGTTAACTATTTAAGGCTCGATTATTCGAATGGGCCAGCTGACGCTAGATCTATTCCTAACGGAGACGGGGTAGGTATTAGTGATGACCATGCTATTGCAATCGATAAAGTCTTTAGCTTTTGTGAAGCACTACCTCGTAATATTAGTGGTCAGGTTCGCGAAGACATCGATGGTGATGGCGACTTAGATGATATCGATAGTGGGCTTGACAACGTGACAATTCAGCTCTTTAGCGATCCTAACGGTGACGGTAATTCGAGCGATGGGACCTTAATAGATAGCAAAATCACAGACGTTAATGGTAATTTCAGTTTCATTAATGTCGATGCAGGTAACTATGTGATCGTTGAAAACAACTCTGTTGGATTCAGCAGCACTGCAGACAGCGCTGGCAGTAACGACGATCGGATTTCTGTCTCTGTCTCAACAACCGATAGTACGAATAATATCTTTTTAGACACCACTACCCCCATAGCCAGTGATCCTAATATTTTACTGGTCAAACGTATCACCGCCCTCAATGATGATACCAATACCAGCAATGGTGATAACCTGTCTGCCTACATTGACCAAGAAGATATCGTCTACCCTTATGACGACAACACCATCGCCCCAGTAAGCGACCCCAACGATGCCGCTTATGATCCCAATGATGCCGCCTTTGATCCGCGTGAGACTGACCAATGGCCAACGCCACTAAGCACCAATCTACGCGGCGGCATCGACGGCGGTGACGTTATGCCCAATGACGAGATCGAATACACCATTTACTATCTCTCCTCCGGTGATGCCGACGCAAAAGATGTTCTCATCTGCGACTATGTGCCCGAGTTCACCAGCTTTATCCCCAGTGCCTTTAACGGCCTCACCCCCCAGGCCCCAGGCGGCATCACCAGCGCTAACCTCAGCATAGAAGTCCTGCGTAATGGTGCAAGTGCCTACTATACCGGCGCAGATGACGGCGACAGCGCGATCTACTATGGCCCTGGTGATGACCCAGCCGGTGACTTTCCTGGCATCGACTGTGAGGGCGATGGCATCGCCGGGAATGCCAACCCCAACGGTGCGATTGTGGTTAACCTGGGCGATATCACCAACGCCAGTGCGGCCACCAGTGTCGAGACCGAGTCCTATGGTTATGTCAGGTTTAGAGCACGGGTCAAGTAACAGGCTTAGAAAAAATTTGATGTATCTGCAGTGACCCCACGCAAATCCCCGCTTTCAAACTTGAAAGCGGGGATTTGCCTATAAATGTTCACTATATGAGAGAGTTCTCAGGGTTATTTACCAGGATATTGAGGCTTGATTGAGTAAATTCAGCACTTATGCTGAATCAATCCAGGTAATCAGCGTGCACTCTAACACTATAGGTAGTCTGGAGTAAAGGGGATAAGGGTTTTACCTGTCAGTTTTTAGAAGACTCTCCCCTGGATAGCGAGCTGTGAAACAACCCGCGGTGCTAAAGCAATGATAACCACCCGCCTTGGGCGTTACACCCGCACGTTAACTTATCACGTACTATTCCCCGCTATGGGGATTCTCTTGCCGATGGCGGCAGTCGCAGCGCCAGTGCCCTACATCAGTGATGAAGTGGGTTTCAACAATGCGACCAGTCGTAGCAAGGTTGAGACCCTGGACGATCAGTGGCGCAGCGCGGCTAACAGTGCTGGAGGGGTCGTCGTGACCCAAAATCAAATTCCAGCCGGGAGTACCACCCCCATCAGCGCCAGTGCCTATCCGCTATTGACCACTGCCAGCGGTATCACGGTCACCACCTCACTGCACGATGTGACCGATACTGATTTGAGTAACCCAAACAGTATCGGTACCGTGGCCACTGGCAATGCTCAACTCAGTACCACCTCGACGCTCCAGGGTGACGCTCCTCGCCCCGCCAGCTTTTACAACACGGCGGCCCAGCCCCGTTTTTGGAATGAGAACAGCGGCTCAACTACCAGCCGCAACGCCATTCTGTTTGATTTTTCTGAGCCAGTGACTGCCTTTGGTGCCTGGTTTGGTGATTTAGAAACCCGCCTTGATGGCACCCCAGCCATCGTCAGGCTGCTAGATACTAATGGCAATCGCATTGGCGATGACATTGTGGTGCCGCCGACTACCGCCGACCCCAGTCAGTGCGGTACCAGCACCTTTCGCGGCTGTGGCAACCGCACCACTCGCTGGATCGGCTTTGTGGATGACACCACCCAAGTGAAGCAAATGTTGGTGGTTGTGGGGGATGATGGCCTGGGTGAAACAGGCGATCGTGAGCATGTCAGCTTTATTGGCGCAACCCTGGCGGAGAAACCTCGGGCCGACGTTGCGGTCACCAAAACCCACAGCGGTGGGCCATTTACAACGGGGGATACGGTCACCTATACGATTACGGTCACTAACCAGGGACCCACCGACGCGGCGGATATTCCGTTATTAGATTTTGTGCCCTCAGAGCTGAACAATGTGTCGTGGCGCTGTCAGATTTCGGTGCCCTCTGGTGGGTTAGATGACTGCCAAACGGTGACTGGCAGCGGCAACACCATCAATACCCGTTTGAGCCTCGGGGCGGGCGGCACCGCAGAGTTTACGGTAGAGGGCACACTGCTACCGACCCCGCCCGGTACATTGACCAATACAGTGGTGGTGGGGAGCCGCGATCGCAACGAAGCCGCCCCTGGCATTACCGACCCGGTCATGGCTAACAACACCGCCAGCGATGACATTACCGTCATCGCCACCGCCAACGGGCCTCCTTTTACCTGCGATGGCACCTTTTTGATCGCCCAAGATAGCAACTCTCGCTTCTTTGTCGTAGATACCGGCAACAACCAGCTCCAGCCCCTATCGGCAGCCCTGGGCAATGCCTTTCCCGACCCCATCAGCACCTACATGAACGGCATTGGCTTCAATGTGCAGGATGGCTACGTCTATGGCATGAACCCTGACACGGGCAACGTCTATCGCCTCGCCGCCGATGGCACAGTGACCGACCTTGGTAATCCAGGTAATGTCCCCAACAACGTCTTCTCGGGCGATGTAGATGGGGATGGTCTGTTCTATGCCCATTCAGGCCGGTGGCTTTATCAGATAGACGTCAGCGGAGCCACCGCGATCAGGACAGGCAGGGTAAGACTCAGCCGCACTGTTAGGGCAGATGATGTGGCCTTTAACCCTATTAATGGACTGCTCTATGGCTTTGACAAAGACAATGACTTGGTGGTAGAAATCAACCCCACCACGGGCCAAGTCACCAATCTAACCACCCAATATGAATCTGGTACAGCCAGCATCACCCAGGCAGGGGCCTCCTACTTTGATGTGTTTGGTGATTTTTATGCCTACCAAAATAGCGGTGGGCGATTGCTCAAGTTTTCCCTGGATCTCACCAATAGTGTAGCCCTGGGCTCTAACTACGCCACCGGCCGCAACGTTAGCAAAAATGATGGGGCGGCCTGCCCCTATGGCCCCTTGATTCAAAAAGACATCTCGACCACCTCAGTAGAAGCCGGCGGTATTGTCACCTATACTTACCGTATTGGCAACCAAAATCCCTTTGCGCTTAGTGGTGTCTCATTTCGCGATAGTCTACCCAGCACAGACGGGCGCACCTATGTGCCAGGCTCTCTAGTCAATCCCCTGGGTGGCATCGTCAATGCCTACGGCGATAGTCAGCAGCTAGAGATTATCGGTCTGAATGTCCCCGCTAACCAAACAGCCGTTTTCTCCGCTCAGGTATTCATCCCAGCAGACACGCCCCCGGGTGAGTTATTTAACCAGGCAGAGCTAGAGAATATTCCCATCGGGTTTGGCGGGCCGCGTCTTTTGTCTGACTACCCGCCCACCGGGGCTAGACCTGATCCGACGCCACTTACGGTGACAGCCCCTGTTGCCACAAATCCTAATATGCTGCTGGTCAAACGCATCACTGCCCTCAATGGTGACACCACGACCTCCGGTGGTGATGACCTCTCCCTATACCTGGACGAAGCCAGCAACCCCTACGATGACAACGACATCACCCTTGCAGATCCGGTTAACTCAACTGATCCGCCCAAAGACACTGATCAGTGGCCCAACATTACCACTCATCTGATCGGTGGGATTAATGGCGGTGACGTCATGCCCAACGATGAGATTGAATACACTATTTATTATCTCTCTGCTGGTGACGTTGACGCACAAGACGTGCTCATTTGCGACTACGTGCCTGAGTTCACCCGTTTTATCCCCACTCCTTTTAATGGCCTTACTCCCCAGGCCTCCGGCGGTCTTACTGGGGCTGATCTCGGTGTAGAAGTCTTACGCAACGGATTAAGCGCCTACTATACAGGGGCAGATGATGGTGACAGCGCCATCTACTATGCCCCCGGCGTTGACCCCGCTGGAGACTTCCCTGGCATTGACTGCGAGGGCGACGGCGTGGCGGGTAATGCCAACCCCAACGGGGCGATTGTCGTTAACCTGGGGGATATCACCAACGCCAGCGCCGCCACCAATGTAGAGACCGAGTCCTATGGCTATGTGCGGTTTAGAGCCAGGGTGAAGTAAATGGGTAGTGGGTTTATCGCAGTAAGCCCTGTGACCCGAATGAACTGGTTGCGATCGCCCAGGCCATCTAGTGATAGCCTCAAATCTTCGAGAGTCGCTCTGCATGTATTTCCACGCAGTAAACACTTTTTTGTTGTCGCGTTTCTACCTACGGTTGTACTCAAATAAGATCGGTGGATTGTCGATTTTAGAAAAACTGATATATAGGCAGAATGGAACTAAGAAAATAGGTGTATCCTACCCCTCTGGGTGAAGATGCTTTTACCATGCTGTTTAGTATCATTAAAACACTATATAAGAAGAATCGTACTCACCCGTGGCTTTTCAGCAAGAGACTGCTTCTAACAGGTTGCACTGCGGCGTTGTCTACGGCTAACTTAGCCATAGGCGGTAGCTTGGTCCCTGCCCAGGCACAGGTCATACGCAATTACGAGCCTCGCTATCAAGAGACCCTCTATGGGCAGGTGATCATGTTCGGCAATGCCGTGACCACCTGTTCGACCACCCTGGGTACCACCGCACTCTACTGTGATGGAGCCCGCTCAACCACGGTCAACGATGGCTCAACGGTGACTTTGCCTAACATTAGTGCGATTTTAGGGCGAAACATTGACTTTAACCGTCAGGTCAACAACACCTACTACATGGACTACGTTGACATTGATAGCGACAGCAGTACCTTTAACTCCAGCTCTGCTACCTATACCTTCCCAGTGAGTGCTGACCAGATCACCTGGGCAGGGCTCTACTGGAGCGGTGACACCGCAGCCTCTGACCAATATCACCCAAGTGTTCCTGCTAATTGGGCCGATATCCCAGCAGGTAATACAGCCCCCAACGCTAGCCAGCGCGAGCAGATTTTATTGAAAACCCCTGTCGATGCTGCCTATCGTACCATCCAGGCCGATAACATAGATGTGGCTGACGGCACTCGCTTTAGTGCTTTTGCAGAGGTCACCGACCTGGTGAGGGCAGGGGGCAGCGGCACCTATTTTGCGGCGAATGTCCAGACGGGGACCGGGCTAGATCGCTATGGTGGCTGGACCCTGGTGGTGGTCTACGAAAACCCCGCTGAGGTGCTTCGCAGTGTCAACGTCTTTGATGGTTATGTGGCAGTCGATGGTCAAGCGCAAGAGACCACCATTGATGGTTTTTTAACCCCACCCTTTGGCAATTTTGAGGCCTGGGTCGGTGCAATTGTCTATGAGGGGGATGTGGGCTTTACCGGCGACCAACTCTTATTAGACGGTGACGGCACTGACTCAGATGGCAATGGTATCGACCAGCCCTTTGTTGCGGTTCAAGACAGCCTCAATCCTGCAGATAATTTTTTCAACAGTACCAACTCTTTATACGAAACCCCATTCACCAATCGAAACCCTAACTACCCCAATATGTTGGCCATGGATATCGACATTGTCGAAGCCCGTGACAGCGGCGGTAATCGGATTATGCAAAACGGAGCCACCAGTGCCGGTATTCGGTTTACAACCAGCGGAGATGTTTACTATCCCACCGCGTTTCTCTTTAGCGTCGAAGTGTTTCAACCGATTTTGACCAAGTCCTTTTTTAAGACGGTCACTGATGATAACGGAGAGACGACAATCCCTGGGGATACATTGACCTATGAAATCACCTATGAAAATACCGGGAATGACCCCGCCAACGACGTTGTCATTACTGATCTGTTGGACCCCAGGGTTAACTTTATTCCTGATTCTTTAGAAATTGTCTTAGATGACTCAGGGGGGGGCACTGGCGCTATGAGTGATGCTGCTGATAGTGACCAGGCAGAATATGACAGTACAACCCATACGGTTGTCTTCCGCACAGGCAATGGTGCGAATGGGACGCAGGGCGGTCGGGTTATACCAGCCCAAACGGTCACTGTGCGGTTCCAGGTTCAAGTTGATCCAAACCTGACTTCAACCGTGCCCGTCAACGTGGGTAACCAGGCTACGATTGACTATACCGGCGAGATGACGGGTGAAGCTTTTTCTGGCCCAACCGACGATCCAGATACCTCTGACAGTGATGATCCAACCTCGATTGCGGTGAAGGTGCCCCCCATCATTGACTTAGATAAAGACAACAATTCGGGGGTAGGCGGTAATGATTACCAAACCGATTTCGTTCCGGGCAGCGTGGTTAATATTGCCGATGCCGACATTGAGATTACCGATGCAGATAGCACCCAGCTCTCACGAGCGGTGGTTACCCTAGCCAATCCCCAGGCGGACGATCAGCTCACGGTTGATCCCGGTGCCTTGCCCACGGGTATCTCGATCGATGCCGCGTCTACTGCAACCCAAATCATCCTGATCGGTACGGCAGATATTGATGACTATGAAACAGCAATTCGGCTCATCCAATTTGATAATGCCTCGACGCTGCCAGATTTTAGCGATCGCACCGTAACCGTACAAGTGAGTGATGAGTTAAACCTGACCAGCAACCTTGCCAACACCACAATTCACCCTGATGGCAGCTCCAATTTCCTGCTTGTCAAGCGGATTACGGCCATCAACAATAGTCCTTTCACATTGAGTGGGGATGATCTCACCACCTACACGGATACCTCTCATCCCTATGATGACAACACAATTCCTCCGGTAAGCGATCCGAGCAATGCTGCCTATAATCCCGGCGACCCCAATTTTGACCCGAGGGAAACAAGTCAATGGCCTATGCCACTGGAGACCTGGCTCCCTGGAGCTATTGATGGTGGGGCCGTCATCACGGAAAATGAGATTGAATATACGATCTACTATCTCTCAGCGGGTGAGATTCCTGCCCACAGCGTTTTGATCTGTGATTACGTGCCAGCGTTTACCGATTTTGTCGCTGATGCCTATAACGGTCAGTCATCCCAGGCTGCAAATAGTACCATCGGGGCCGATCTCAGTGTGGCACTGCGCTACAACGGCACGGTTGAATATCACACAGGTGCGGACGATGGCGATCGGGCGACTTATTTTGCTCCTGGGGTTGACCCTGCAGACAGCTTCCCCAATCTTGACTGCGAAGGTGATTTAAATAGTGTGAATGCGAATCCAAACGGGGCAGTGGTCGTGGATCTGGGAAATTTGACCCAGATCTCTGTCGATGCAAATCAAGGCTATGGTTATGTACGCTTCAAAACACGGGTCAGGTAAAGCCAATTCCATATGTGGCTAAATATCTGGCAAAGATCTGGGTCTCCTTGTCGTCTTCCTTAGGTCTAGCTCTGTACATCCAACAGGGCAACCATAAGAGATTGCCCCCACCAACCCAATTCCGCCTATCGCCTATCTTCCTAACGTTTCCGACGTCTCATTGCTAATGTGACCCCCGCTGCAGCAAGCCCACCAATCACACCAGGCTCCGGGACTGACTCAGAGGATTCCTCAGATAGCTGAATACCAGCGCTACTGGTCCCGTTGAGGTTAGAAAAATCAAAGTCTTCTGAGGAGAACGAATTTAGATACTCAAGGTCTTCGGCTGAAAAGAGATCGGCTTCTAACAGATCCATTTCACTGTTGAAAGAGGTCTCGGCTGGGACTGACAGGATATCAGATGTCTGTGCCTGGGCAGCCGCCGGGGTTGCCGCAGTGACCATGCACACCGTAGCCGCTGCCCCAAACATCATCTTTAAAGGGCTCGGGCTGCTGAGCACGGGTTGCCCCGACAGGGTCAGGAGTAAATCGAGCTGCTGGTCTGAAATCTCTGCAAATTTTAGCCCCACCTGAAACTGAGCAGGGGCATTGGCGTTAGCCTCTTTGACCCAGACCACATGGGCCTTAGCCACAATGGCTTGACCGTGGGCAAAAAACTTAATCTTGAGTCGCTTACCCACCTTTAGGCGCTTGTCACTATAAATACAGGTGCCGCCTCGGCTGATATCAACGGTGGGCTTGCGGGCTGAGAGAGGACTGCCAATCTGATAGGCAAGAGACTTTTTCTTGCGAGGGAACTCTCTTTTTTCAGTGAATGTATCGCGTGGGTCGAGTGCAGTAGCCTGATTCAAAATAACCTCCTAGTAAAGTAGTATTTGTATATTTTTATACTAGACTTTGTGACGACGATCACCATCAGCGAAACAGCTTATTCTGACAGAGTATTTACTCATGACCTTGAATCAACCTATTTTCAAGGGATTTCAATCTTACAGCTGAAAGACCCTTAATCAAAAGACTATGCGGACTTATTTACTTTAGAAATCATTCTTTCTTATCTATATATATTGTCCCTTTAGAGAAACAAGTTGTCAGTATTTTTCTATTTGGCGCTTGCGTGTAAACACGGATTCATCTATCTCCAAAATCAAATTTAACTGTTGAGTTTTCTACGTGTTAGTGGGTGAGTCTTCGCCTCACCAAATGCGGCGATAAGGTGGCTCTCTTTTGAGTAATTTCACGAACACACGCCCCAATGGTTGATGAGGTTGATGGAGTATTTAACAAAAACACATAAAAAAGATACAAGTTTAGTTGTTGTATGCGTATTTTCACAGGTTTTCTTAAAGGAGCTTGCGAGTATTTGTCGATGTGACACCCTTTTCCTGTCAGTAATTTCAGCGCAACTGCCTAGCGACTGTTCAGTAAATTTGAGGCAATCTAGAGAAAGCTAATCTACGAGTATTTTTATACAGTGGTTTTCTCGACACTTAGACATCTGTTGACTTTGAGTACGCAGAATGGGCACGTCTCAGGGCGGAGGGCGGTGCGATCGCAACGGGTACTGGCCGCTTCACTAGCCCTATCAATGCTGCCGTTCTCAGCTGCCCGTGCCGAGAAACCCTTCGAAGGCTATACCACTCAACCCGTGCCTGCTACTAGCTCTAGCTATGTCGGCCCTACGGATGGCAATACCTACACCTACGGGGGTGGTAATGACTTAGAGCTCACCACCATTACCGCAGGTGGTGGGACAATTTACTACCCTGTGCAAATTGCCAATCAGGTCTTGATTAGCCGAGAAGACAATGCCCAGGTCTCGGGGGAACGCTGCAACATTTTCGTCGAGCGGGGTAGCAGTAACTTCGAGGCAGATGCCAGTTTCCCCGCCGATGGCAGCGGCAATTGCTCCCTCGAAAATCTATGGGGTGGTCTGATTATTAATCGGGGTCTACTCGACCCCTTGAGCAATCATCCACCCAGCAGCGCCGAAAGACCCAACAATATTGAACGGGTGGATTTTGTTTACACCAGCGGTATTACGGCCCCCTCCAGCAGCGCGTTACTCGACGAAGCTGGCCACATTGTCATGGAGAAAAATGGCAATAACCCCGTTAAAACAGCGGCGATCCTCGCGGTGGATGGAGCGGGTAACCCTACCCAATTTGGAGCCCCTGTAACTATTGATGTGGCTGACTATGGTGAACCCAACCCAGGTCTTCAGTGGAACTTTTTGGCCGATAATTCGATTACGGGGCCTGTCGAGAATCCTGAGCATTTTGACGATAAAAGTGAACCGATTGGGGGCACCCTGGTCACCTTGCAAGACTTTGGCATTGGGGTTAATCAAACCTACTATGGCTTCGCGGTTTTTGCGACAGATGTACCCGACAATGCCGACCTGACCAATACGGCTAGCTTCCCAGATAACACCCCCGATGGCAGCGGCAACACAGGCGGGGCCGATATCCATGGGGGCATGGGGGGCTACTGGGCCTCGTTTACCACCGTCAGCGGCACCGTATTTGAGGATGTCAACTACGGCGGTGGGGCAGGCCGTAGTTTAGCAGATGCCTCGGGGGTAGGTCGCCCCAATGTGGGCGTTGAGCTGTATGACAGCACGGGTGATTTTGTCGCCGCCACGGTCACTGATGCTAGCGGTCAATACAAGTTTGAGCCTAGCCTGACCCGTGGGGCGGCTTACTCGGTGCGGATAGTCAATAACACGGTTACCTCCAGCCGAGCGCTCAACGGCGGGTTCACGACAGCAGATACCGTCGCGGTGCAGACCTATCGCTATGACCCAGACGCAGCGACCCCGGCGGTGACAACAGAAGTGGGTGGGGCAAGTCCGACCTTGGCTGATAGTGACGCCAATGCAACCGATGCCAACCTATCTACGCTGACCACCTCGGCGCTAACGCCACAGTCAGTGACCACCTTTGTGGTAAATGGGGCTACCTCGGGTGTAGACTTTGGCTTTAACTTTGACACTATCGTCAACACTAATAGCGAGGGTCAGGGGTCGCTGCGTCAGTTTATAAACAACAGCAATGCTCTGAGCAATGCGGGGTTAGACCAGGCCGATACGCAGTTCGCCATCCCCGCAGGGCTTGAGACCAGTATTTTCATGATCCCTGACCCCAGTAGCGACCCACGAGTGACGGCGGCGCAAGTAAATTATATCTCTGGCGTAGATGGTGGCACGGGCAATGCCTTTGTGATTCAGCCAACGACTGGACTCCCCAGCCTCCTGGACGATCTCACTGCCATTGACGGACGGTTGCAAACCGCCTTTACGGGGGATACGAATACGCCCATCAATGAAGTGACTACCGGGCCAGAAGTCATTGTCGATTACACCCTAATTAACACAGCGGCGAATGGTCTTTCTATCCGAGGTGCCCAAGGCGTCCTTATCGATAGCATCGGTGTGGGTCGGACCACAGGAGATCCGGTAACAGCCACAGGCCATGCCATCGAGACCTTCAATGCCACCCGCATTGCCGTCAGTGACCCCATTGTCATCCGCAACTCGACTACCTTTGAGTCAGGTCTCAGCGGCATCCGTACCCAGGGCATTGATGCGAGCGGTATACCCTACGCCGTCGAAATTTTAGATAATATCACCCGCGATAACTCTCAAAATTCCTCGATTCATGATGGCATTGACTTTCAAGAGGTTGAGGGGGCTCTAGCCAGCGGCAACCAGTCCATTGGTCATCGTGGGTTTGGTGTTGACCTGGTCGAGAATGTCACTAACGTTGTCATTGAAAATAATTTCATTCAAGGGAATGGTCAAGGCAACAATCAGGCCGCCGGGATCGGCATCAGAACCACTAATAGTAACGTTTTAGTGATCGGTAACACCATCACTGGCAGCAAAAATGATGGCATCACGGTCAATCAAACTTCCACAGGCGCGACATTCTTACAAAACAGCATCTATAGCAACGGCAGCTCTAGCACCAATATCACCCATTTAGGTATCGACCTCAGAAAGAACAATAGCTCCACCAGTCGCGGTGACGGCGTGACTGGCAATGATGCCAATGATGGAGATGCTGGTGGGAATGAGCTGCTCAACTTTCCTGTGGCTACCGGGATCAGTTCCCAAGCAACGGGCTCAACGATCAATTTTGACTTAGACGTACCTGTGGGCAACTATCGTGTCGAGTTTTATAGCAACACGGTTCAAGATGTGTCTGGTCACGGCGAGGGTGAACAATACTTGGGGTTTATCGACATTGCCCACGGTGGAACGGGTAGTGAAAGCTTCTCACATACCGTCTCTGCACCCGTCGGCAGCTTTATCTCAATGACGACCACTGAGATTGTTGATCAGGGATTGATCGGCACCGATCATCTGGCCGCGTTTGGCTCGACCTCCGAGTTTAGTGGCGTGGTCGAAGTCCCGGCGGTGTCTAGCAACCCAGATATGGTTTTGGTAAAGCGGATTACGGCCATCAACCGGGGGCTGACAAACGAACAGCTATTTGATAATAGCTACATTGACGTGGGCACCAATAATGATGGGGACAATGCACCGGAGTGGCCTGCCAACTACCTCAGCGGTGTGGTTGATGGCATCAGCGTGCAGCCGGGGGATGAGATTGAGTACACCATTTATTTTCTTTCTAATGGCAATGCGACGGCCACAGATTTTCGACTGTGCGATCGCATCCCTGACTACCTCTCCTTTGTCGATGATGCGTTCAATCCTGACGCAGGCATTCTCTTTGGGTTAGCCAGTGGCAACAGCAATTTGACCAACACTGAGGATGCCGACAAAGGGGCCTATATCGCCAGCAATGGTGATTCGCTGACCCACTGCCGCCAAGATCTGACCGGGGGTACCCAGACCCAAGATAATGGCTTCATTGTGATTAATGTGGGAGACGTGCCTGCAGCGTCGAGCAATCCGACTGGGGCCTATGGGTTTGTGCGGTTTCGGGCACAGGTGCAGTAGGTAAGTGGGTAATGGGGGGTGGGTAATGGGGGGTGGGTGGTGGGTAGTAGGTGGTGTATGCAGCGCCTGTACGAGATAGGGAGGGTGGGGGCGATAGGGAAGATTGGTAAGGGGGCGCTGTAGTAGCATGGTTGGCTGTAGCGCTTACCGATAACAGCCATGACGACGTTGACCCTGAGCCAGCTCAATATCTACCCGGTTAAATCAGCGGCGGGGATTGCCCTTGACCAGGCAACGGTAGAGGCGCGGGGGTTAGAGTTTGATCGCCGCTGGATGGTGACCGACTTGCAGGGTAAATTTATGACCCAGCGTAAGCATCCCCGCATGGCCCTGATGAGAGTATCAGTAGGCGATTATCTTCGCATCGCAGCGCCAGGCCAGATGGCTTTGGAAATACCTTTAACCCCTGTCCATGGAGAAACGATCGACGTTGAAGTTTGGGGAGATCATACCCAGGGGGTTTCGTTAGGGGCTGAGGCCCAGCGATGGGTGAGCGATTTTTTGCAGGTGCCTTGTCGGTTGGTCTACATGCCCGACAGCGCCGATCGCCCCACCGCCCATGGCAAGCTAGGGGCTGACAAATTGGTAAGCTTTGCTGATGCCTATCCCTTTCTCTTAATTTCAGAAGCCTCTCTGGCTAACCTCAACACAAAACTAGACACCCCGGTCCCGATGAATCGGTTTCGGCCCAATCTGGTGGTGAGCGGCTGTGACGCCCATGCCGAAGATAGCTGGGCACAGATTCGGATTGGCGAGATTGTGTTTGATCTGCCTAAAGGTTGCGATCGCTGCTCTATCCCCGGTGTTGATCAATCCACAGGTGTGCAGGGCAAAGAACCGCTTAAAACCCTGGCCACCTATCGTCGGTGGGACAGCGCCATTTGGTTTGGACAGAATTTGGTTCAAAAAAATCTAGGGCAGCTTAAGATTGGTGATCTGGTGGAGGTGTTGGCAGTGAAGTGAGGTTTTAGGTTCTAGGTTTTAGGTTCTAGGTTTTAGGTTTTGGGTTTTAGGACTGATTAGCAGCTAACAAACACCTATCACCTATCACCTATACTTCAGGGACAACTCTTCACTTTAAGTCGGCAATCTTGCAGAAATAATCTCTTCTCAATCAAACATTAAATCAATCTTAAATTCAATTTGCTAGGGTGCCTGCGGTGTTGTGAGGAGCGACCGTTGAGTATTTTGCAAGCTGGGCTGGCAGCATTTTTAATGTTGCTGCTGGGGGATTTTTTGTCGACCTTTGCTTATCATGTGCCTGAGCATGTGTTTGGGCGATATCACTGTGTAGTGCACCATAGCCCCAATCGCAGTTTTGTTCACTATGCGATTCGCAAAAGTAAGCCCCAGGTACTCATGCCAGGTTTCTTAGGGGCGTTTCCCTATCTGGTGTTGGTGCCGATTTTATGGGGGATTTCTCCGGTGGGGGTCTTGCTGGGGCTGGGGTTAGCAGAGCTACATGTAATCTGGCGGCACCAGTTTTCGGTTGATTACGCGACACCATGGTGGGTACAACAGCTGTGCTGGTTGTTTTGCATTACAACGCCCGAGCGACATTACTTGCACCACTGTGACGGTAATGTCGCTTTTGGGGATGTGTTTACCTTTTATGAGAAACCTGCAGACTGGTGGTTAAAGTATCTGCGGCAGCTCAAGCGGCGGTCTTTACAAATAAGACTGGGCAGGGTGCCTGCCGAAGCACATAGTGACTAAGCTTTTGGATGGCATCTGGTTTGGCATAGCCAAGAATGAGGATATCGGCATCCCATTGGTGGGCAACTTCGCAAATGGCTTCTTGGGGGATGCCCCTGATTTGTTTGTAATCAACGGTGAAGCCCGCGTTTTTGGCTCGATCAGCATAGGCTTTGAGGTAGCGTAGACAGCGCTCTTCAAAGCGTTTCCATAGGCTGCGATCGGGTTCTTCAAACGGGGTTCTAATCGTCACGGCCCCCACTTTTTTGCGAGTGGGGTTTTGGGCTTCGATAGAGACAACGTGTAAAAATCTGAGCTGGGCCTGGGTGGCCTCGGCTAGGGTGGTGGCCTGGTCGTAGACCCGATGGCTGCTGTCGGTAAAGCTATCCATCGCAACCAAGATTTTTTTAACCATGGGCTGGATGCACACATCTGACTTACTAGGAAGCATTGTATCGGGTTGGCTGGATGTCGGATTGACTAACGCATTTCTAGGGTGAGGATGATTTGAAAACGAAGCGATGCCCCTTAAACTGGGGTGAGCGCAGTCAAGGTAGCTTAGCAAATAGAGGCGTTTAATGAAGATTCAAACGATTTCGACGACTCCGTTTTCCGACCAAAAGCCTGGCACTTCGGGCCTACGGAAACAGGTAACCGTTTTTCAACAGCCCCACTATCTTGAAAATTTTATTCAATCTATTTTTGATAGCTTGCAGGGCTATCAGGGCGAAACTTTGGTGGTAGGCGGCGACGGTCGCTTTTATAATCGCCAGGCAATTCAAATTATTTTGAAAATGGCCGCCGCTAGCGGCTTTGGTAAGGTACTGGTAGGCCAGGGGGGGATTTTATCGACCCCGGCGGTGTCTTGCATTATTCGCAAGTATGGGGCGTTTGGCGGCATTGTGTTATCCGCCAGCCACAATCCAGGTGGGCCAGACGGTGACTTTGGCATCAAGTACAACATTGGCAACGGCGGCCCTGCACCGGAGGGTGTGACCAACGCTATTTTTGAGCACAGTAAGTCGATTACGGAATACAAGATTCTAGAGGCCTCTGACCTTGACCTTGATCGGGTGGGTACCACCCAGCTGAGTAATATGACGGTCGAGGTGATTGACGCGGTCAATGACTATGCGTCGCTGATGGAGGTGTTGTTTGACTTTGAAGCGATTCGCCAATTGCTGACCTCCAGTGACTTTCAGATGTGTATGGATTCGATGCATGCGGTAACGGGGCCCTATGCCACGGCGATTTTTGAGGGACGCCTGGGGGGTCGCCAGGGGACGGTGCAAAATGGCGAACCGCTGGAGGACTTTGGCGGGGGGCACCCTGACCCCAACCTGGTATATGCCCATGACCTGGTAGACATCATGTTTGGCGATAACCCGCCCAGCTTTGGAGCGGCCTCCGACGGGGATGGCGATCGCAACATGGTGTTGGGGCGTAATTTCTTTGTCACCCCCAGCGATAGCCTGGCGGTGCTGGCGGCCAATGCCACCCTGGTGCCGGGGTATCGTGAGGGCCTGTCAGGCATCGCCCGCTCGATGCCCACCAGCCAGGCGGCGGATCGGGTGGCGGAGAAACTGGGCATTGACTGCTACGAAACCCCCACCGGCTGGAAGTTTTTTGGCAACTTGCTAGATGCGGACAAGGCCACGCTGTGCGGCGAGGAGAGCTTTGGCACCGGCTCCAACCACGTCCGAGAAAAAGACGGTCTGTGGGCAGTCCTGTTTTGGCTAAATATCCTGGCGGTGCGACAGCAGTCGGTTGAAGCCATTGTCCGTGAACACTGGCAGACCTACGGTCGTAACTACTATTCTCGCCACGATTACGAAGGCGTTGAGTCTGATAAGGCGAATACGCTGATGGGGAATTTGCGATCGCTCGTCCCCACCCTTAAGGGCCAACCGCTGGGGGCGTATACGGTGGCCTATGCCGATGACTTTAGCTACACCGACCCAGTGGACGGCAGCGTTAGCCAAAAACAGGGCATCCGTATCGGCTTTACTGACGGGTCGCGCATGGTGTTTCGCCTCTCAGGTACGGGCACAAAAGGTGCGACACTGCGGGTGTATGTCGAGAGCTACGAGCCAGACCCGGCTAAGCATGATCAAGAGACACAAGCCGCGTTAGCCCCGCTGATTTCGCTAGCCGATGAGGTGGCGAAAATTAAGGAGTTGACTGGGTTTGAGCAGCCGACGGTGATTACCTAAAGCAGGGTAAAGGGTGAAGGGTAAAGGGCGAAGGGTTGTAAAGCGAAGGCATTGGCGATGTCCATAGAGCTATAGGCGAAAGGCTCTACGTCATCTATAAGAACTCCCCCCCTTCGCCATGCCCCTTATAGCCCAAGGGGCATGGCTACGCTAACGCCCTTCGCCCTATTTATTGATTAGCTATTCTCCGATACCGATACGCTCGCTTGAACGGATTCAGTCTCTGTGGTTTTGGTATATTTCTCTGAGACAGCGGCGACTTCTGCCAGGCGATCAGTTTCTGCTTGAGGGACTTCTTCTGCCACAGTTTCTTCGACCGCTTCGGTGACCGCTTCTTCTAAGGCTGTGGTGACCTCTGTTTTACGGCCTTCGCGCATGCGCTGTATCAGGGAGGTGGTAAAGCCGATGGTGAGATAGGTGCCGCTGAGCAGCATCCAGGCTTCGATGACATAGGTCATCATTTGATCAAGGGTTTCAACAGTCATGCGATAACCTCGGAGCCTTTCTACATGCCTACCAGGATATCTTGACAGCGCCGTTCTGACGCAAACGGTCTGTAAAATGTGCCCAAGTCTGCATGCTCAAGTCTGTGCGCCCCCTGGATTGAATGATTTATCGATATCGCAGTGCCACGCCCCTCAAAACGCTGCTATATCTCTATCGGTCCGATCTCGATAAGCTGGCGCTGTCGGTATTTTTTTACATCATTAAGCACAGTCCCGAATGGATTCGTCCGGTGGTGCTGGCGAATGTGATTAATATTATTGCTGCGCCCGATCAGATGTCGTTAAGGGCGCTATGGATCAATGGTGGGGTGCTGGCGATCGCAATTGCCCAGAATATCCCCAATCAATACCTTCATATTCGATTTCTCAGTACGGCCTCGCGCAATCTAGAGATGAACCTGCGGGGGGCGGTGGTGCAGCGGCTACAGCAGCTGTCCATCGGGTTTTATCAGCAGCGCAGTACGGGCGTCTTGCAGTCCAAAGTATTGCGAGATGTGGAAGAGATCCAGCAGCTGACGGCCTATTTGTTTCAGTTTATGCCGGCGGCGTTGCTGAATATTGGGGTTGCGATCGCAGTCACAGCGGTGCGAGCACCGGTGTTTGTGCTCTTTTTTGTGGGGACGGTACCCGTAGCAGCCATCTTGGTTCAAACCCTGCGGGGGGCAATTCGACGGCGCAATGCGATCTTTCGGCAGCGGCGGGAGGGGCTCTCAGCTCGACTAATTGAGATGATCAAGCTGATTCCGGTGACCCGGGCCCACGGGGCTGAGGCGGCGGAGACCGAGCAAATTGAGCGGCGCTTAGGGGCGGTGCGGCAGGCAGCCATACGCCTGGATACGATTAATGCGGTAACCGGGGCGGTAGCCTGGGTGGTCCTGCGGTTGTTTAATTTGGGCTGTTTGTTGTTGGCCGCCTGGTTTGTGTATACCCAGCGGTTTGGGTTGGCTGTGGGGGATGTGGTCCTGCTGACGGGCTATTTTGATAGCCTTACCAATGCGGTGATTCAGATTTTGACGGTGCTGCCCCAAATGGGCACCGGGTTCGAGTCGATTCGCTCGGTGGGCGAGATTTTAGAATGCCCCGACCTCGAGCAAAATCAGGGCAAACAGTCAGTGGACACTGTGCGGGGGGACTTTTGCTTTGAGCAGGTGAGTTTTACCTACCCAGACAGCGTCGCACCTGCCATACAGGAGCTGTCTTTGCGGGTGCGCCCCGGTGAAACCCTGGCCATTGTGGGGCCATCGGGGGCGGGCAAATCGACGTTGCTGAGCTTAGTGATTGGGTTTGTAAAACCCACCCAGGGCCAAATTTTGCTCGATGGTCAATCGATGACAACCCTCGACCTGCGCACCTATCGTCAATTTTTAGCGGTGGTCACCCAGGAGACGGTTTTGTTTGAGGGCACCATTCGAGACAATATTTTGTACGGGGCAACCCCGTCAGCCCGGCTTGGGGAGATCTCTCAACAGACCTCTAGCCAGACTTCAGAGCGCCCCATAGCTGAGCAGCTTTGGCAAGCCATCGAGGATGCCAATGCCCTGGAATTTATTGAACGGTTACCCAACGGTCTGGACACCGCGATTGGTGAAAATGGAGTCAAGCTCTCAGGGGGGCAGCGTCAGCGGTTGGCGATTGCCCGGGCGTTGATCCGTAACCCCCGCGTGCTGGTGTTAGATGAGGCAACAGCATCCCTGGATACGGCCTCAGAGGCTTTGATACAGCAGGCGTTGCAGCGGTTAATGCGAAACCGCACAACTTTTGTGGTAGCCCATCGGCTGTCTACGATTCGCAACGCAGACCGGATTGCAGTAATGCGAGCCGGACAGCTGGTGGAAATCGGCACCCATGGTGAACTTCTGGAAAATGCCGACCTATACTCAAAGTTACACGCCCTACAGCGACTGTAGACTTTAGCGACTATTTAGCAAGAGCCAATCTCCGCGTCTCCGTGTCCTCCCGTCCCCGCGTCCTCTACGACCCATGCAAACCACCGCAGACTATTCCTGTGCCTTTTGTGGCGAAACCAGTACCACCTTTATCGATATCAGTGCCGGGTTTAGCCAGCGCTATGTCGAAGACTGTCAGGTGTGCTGTCGCCCGAATATTTTGTATATCTCTATCGATGAAGACACCCTTGAGGTTGAGATTCAGACAGATTACGAGGAGTAATGCTATCGAAGCTATTTGCTGAACCCTTAGCTTCCCATGCTCAGACTCTCATGCTCAGCCAAGCGAATAATCTGGGTCACGCCTCAGGTCAGCCTTTGTCGCTAGGGCTTTGAATCATCAATTAATGATTCGTCATAAACCTCGGTGTGGGCAAACCTTATGCTGGAAATTAGGGTTTTCAGGCGAGTCATTTATAAGTTGCTGGATTAAGTCCAACAAGGGCCAAATTTAACCCCAGTCATGACTATTTTCGTAACGTGTGCATTAGGATTGCCAGGCAGGAGCTACCGTCAAAGTAAATGATCAACAATAGTTTATTTCGACCTTCAGTCATCAAAGCAAACAGACAAAAATTCAATCCTGAAGGCTTTGACCTAGCCGCAGTTCTAAAAGCCAGGGAAGTTGCTGCTAATACGCCACCGCCAGCGCCACCGCCGCTAGAGACAACGCCTAGTGACAGCTATCTGAATGCTTTTTCAGATTTTCAGCCTATAGAGTTAATTGAGGGTATCTCTGAATCAGAATCAACGCTGGTTATTGAAGCTGCTTACAAACAGGTTTTTGGCAATGCTCACTTAATGGAAAGTGAGCGACTCTCAAACGCTGAATCTCAGTTGCGCAGTGGTCAAATCACAGTGATGGAGTTTGTCCGTCGGTTGGCAAAGTCAGAGCGATATCGGGTTTTATTCTTTGATAGATGTCCTAATTTGAGGACGATCGAATTAAACTTCAAGCACTTGCTTGGTCGTGCTCCTGAAAGTCACGCTGAAATTTCTCAGCATATTCAGATCTTGGCAGAAGGCGGGTTTGACGCCGAGATGGATTCCTATCTAGATAGTGATGAATATTTCCAAAATTTTGGGACGAATATAGTTCCTTACTATAGAGGCTATAAAACTCAGACTGGCAAAAGAGTGGCTGGATTTACCCATGCCTTTCAACTGTTTCGGGGCGCGTCTAGTAGTGACAAGTCAATTGCTGGTCATACTTCACCTCAACTACAAGCGGCCCTGATTAGTGACAAAATCGTTGGAATCCAGCCACTTTCAACGCTTCCAGCTCCACCCCTGAAGATGTCACTGTTCAAACCAATCCCAGTAAAAGAAATAACCTTCAAAGATCTCGATTGTCGTCCTAGATACAAATCGCAGGAGTATTTATCAAAACCTGTTTCCTCAGCTCCTTGGTTGAAGCAATATAAAGCACGCGAAGCAGCTTCTACTTTCCCTGCTGCACGGGAAAGTCAACCGATTAAATTATTAGACGGGGCTGCTGCTGAAGAATTAGAGATCTTAATTCGAGCTGCGTATAAGCAAGTTTTTGGCAATGTCCATCTGATGGAAAGTCAAAGACTGCTGATGGCTGAATCAAAGTTAAAAGATGGGCAACTCACGGTTAGAGATTTTATTCGGGAGTTGGCAAAATCAGATGCCTATCGCACCTTATTTTTTGAGAGTTGCTCGAATGTTAGAGCCATAGAATTAAACTTTAAGCATCTTTTAGGGCGCGCTCCAGATAGTCAGCAAGAAGTTGCTGAACATGTTGCTATTTTAGCGAGTGAGGGCTTCGAAGCTGAGATTAACGCTTATTTGGATAGCCCGGAATATGAGCAGAATTTTGGTGAGGACACGGTTCCCTATTACGTTAGCTATGAAACTCAAACCGGCAAAAACGTAGCTGGCTACAATCGGATTTTCCAAGTTATTAAAGGTGCCTGTAGTAGCGATCGCTCTATTGCGACCAATATTGCAGCCAGCGGGCGTGCTCAATTGCAGAAATCATTGCTGCAAACAATGCAACTCAAGCAGAGGAAAACAGTCTTCAATCCAAAAGGGTTTAATTTAGCAAAAGCATTAGGTGTCGGGATTTACCGAGAGGAGTCCCGCCCCCCTTCAATCAGTGGCCCCTATGTCAATGCATTTGCCGATCATCAACCCATAGAATTAGCTGCTGGAGATGCTGCTGAACAGCAAACGCTTGTCATTGAAGCCGCGTATAAGCAAGTTTTTGGGAATGCCCATCTGATGGAAAGTGAGCGATTACCTAAAGTTGAGTCTCAGCTTCGGAGTGGTCAAATCACGGTGATGGAGTTTGTCCGTCGGTTGGCAAAATCAGAGCGATATCGGGTTTTATTCTTTGACAATTGCTCTAATTTGCGGGCGATCGAATTAAACTTCAAGCATTTACTCGGTCGTGCGCCTGAAAGTCACGCTGAAATCTCTCAACATATTCAGATCTTGGCAGAAGGCGGGTTTGACGCTGAGATTGATTCCTATCTGGATAGTGACGAATATTTCCAAAACTTTGGGACGAATATAGTTCCTTACTATCGAGGCTACAAAACTCAAACTGGCAAGAATGTGGCTGGATTTACCCATTCCTTCCAGCTGTTGCGAGGGGCGTCTAGCAGTGATAAATCAAAGGCCAAAAATGCTTACGCTGAATTAGATCAAACCCTGCTGAGCAATCATTACACTCAAATTGAGACGCTTTCCAAAGATTCGACTGGTCATGATGATATCACTGACCAAACTCTGGCACAGTCTACACAAGACCAACCAATAACCTATGACCAGCCTTCTTTTGAAATGAATAATGGGTTCCCGGCAAATCAAAGGGCAGTTATCTGGCAAAACCAATATAAAGCCTTAGCTAATGTCGATCCGATTGCCTGGACTCCGGGTAGCTCTGACCAAGATGCAGAGTTAGTCATCAAAGCCATATACAAACAGGTTTTGGGTAACGCTCATATTATGGAAAGTGAGCGCTTAACTGTTGCCGAGTCGCAATTAAAGGACGGCAGGATAAGTGTGCGCGAATTTGTACGTTGGCTGGCCAAATCAGAATTGTATAAATCTCGATTCATTGATAAAAGCCCTCGCTATCGTACCCATGAGTTAAACTTCAAGCATCTTTTGGGGCGGGCTCCCGATAGTTACCAGGAAACTATCCATCACAGTTCTATTTTAGACAGTCAAGGGTATGAGGCAGATATTGATACCTACATCGATAGCAATGAGTATCAAGAGGTCTTTGGGGAAAACATCGTCCCATACTATCGAGGGTATAAAACTCAAACTGGAAAGCGTCTGTTGGGATATACCAATATGTTTGAGATGCTGCCAAGTGTCTCCACGAGTGATCAAGCTACGGGGGGCGTGTCTCGATCCAGGTTACAAAAGCAGCTCATGCATAACACCCCCAATGGCAACCAACCCGTGACTGATGTCAGGGAGCTACTCAGAAAAGTCCTTAATCTCTAGTTATTACGGGCTTATAGATTGCCACACCTTTTCTCTAGATTACAAATTGCTGAGGGAACAGGTAATTTGGTTAATCGCTTTCATAGACTGAACTCCATCCTGCTTGATCTATCTTTTTGATCTATGCATCGGACAGCTAGATAAGTTGTCCACAGCGTGAGTATACTAATGGTAAGCAAGGTTACGATTTGTGTAACTTAAGGGTGCAGTCTTGGGTCGTTTGGCTAGTCAAGGCTACCCAGTGACCACGGGCCGAGTGATGCTGCCGTCTTGCGTTTTTTGCGTTAGCTCCTTGCGTCATCCAGCCCTGGCTTGGTTTGACGTTTGGTTTGGAGATTTTTAACCCGGTGGAGTCCCCTCATCCGCATCAGATGCGTCAGTATGATTCTGCTGCGATCGCAGCGTACTACCGTCGTCGTCCTTGGACTGTTATATGGCGAGCCCTCAGTGTTTTTTGGATACTCGGTGGTTTTACCCTCGGCCTACTATTCGATCGCTGGTTTAATCGAGAAGCCGCTAATCGACAAAAGCGCGCCAACCAGCTCCGCCGAATTTTAACGAATTTGGGTCCTACATTTATTAAGGTTGGGCAGGCGCTATCTACACGCCCCGATCTGGTCCGTCCCGATTTTTTAGATGAGCTGATCAAGCTACAGGATCGGCTGCCTGCATTCCCGACCGAGATTGCCCATCGCATTATCGAGGCAGATCTTGGCCGTACCCCAGAAGAAGTCTTTAGCTACATGTCATCTGAGCCAGTGGCAGCCGCTAGTTTGGGGCAAGTGTACAGAGCCCGTCTCTTTAGCGGCGAAGAGGTGGCTGTCAAGGTGCAGCGCCCCAACTTGCTGCCGACGATTTGCCGAGATCTCTATCTGATGCGCTGGGCCGCCGGTTGGCTCTCACCCTTTTTGCCCCTCAATCTTGGGCATGACTTAACCCTGATTGTGGATGAGTTTGGCGTCAAGCTGTTTGAGGAGATTGACTACCTTAATGAGGGGCGCAATGCCGAGAAATTTGCCGCCAACTTTCAGGATGACCCGGTGGTTAAAGTCCCCGCTATCTACTGGCGCTATTGCAATAGCCACGTGCTCACTTTGGAGTGGATTGATGGTTTTAAGCTCACCGATATAGATCGAGTCCGCGATGCTGGGCTAGATACCGATACGCTGATTGAGATTGGGGTGACCGCAGGGCTCCGACAGCTCTTAGAGTTTGGTTTCTTTCACGCCGACCCCCACCCTGGCAATCTGTTTGCCCTCGCAGATGGGCGCATGGCCTACATCGACTTTGGCATGATGGACCAGCTCGATCAGACCATGAAAGAAACCCTGGTGGATTCGGTGGTGCATCTGATCAATCAGGACTACGGGAATCTGGCCAACGACTTTGTGAAGCTGGGTTTCTTGACCCCCGATACGGATATTCGACCGATTGTGCCCGCCTTTGAGCTGGTGTTCCAAGATGCGATCGGGGCCAGTGTTGGCAATTTTAATTTTAAGAGCATTACCGATAAATTCTCAGAGGTAATGTACGAATATCCCTTCCGAGTGCCGGCTAAGTTTGCGCTGATCATTCGTTCGCTGGTGACCCAGGAGGGGCTCGCGCTGACCTTAAATCCAGCTTTTAAGATCGTCGAGATCGCCTACCCCTATGTCGCCCGCCGTCTACTCATGGGCGAAACCCCGTCGCTGCGGCGACGACTGATTGATGTGCTGTTTAAGGACGGACGCTTTCAGTGGCAGCGGCTCGAGAATATGATTCGCATCGCCCAGGGCGATCAGGGCTTTAATCTGATCCCAACCGCTGGGTTGGGCATTCAATTTTTGGCCTCTGAAGATGGGCAATATCTGCGGCAGCAAATCCTCCTGGCGCTGACCGAAGACAATCGTCTCCATACTGAAGAAGTCAGCCGTCTTTGGGATCTGGTTAAAGGAGAACTGACCCCGGATCGACTATGGGGTGCGGCTTGGGCTGCATTAACAGATTTCTCGCGGGAGCGGGCGGCGGCGCTGGTGCCTGGGGTCGGTGATTTGACGGCGGGGTTAAAGCGATAGATCTGAAGTTTTGAATGGCAAGCGTGAACTTAATATTCGACAGATTCGGGTTTTAGCAAGCCGATTTAAGGTGTCTCCATCTGTTTTTATATAAAACCCGTGAGAGGGAGGGAAAAGGGCTGACATCAGCCGTGAACCCCTGTCTAGAAACATGATTTTATATAAAAATGTGGCCCACAAATAGTCTGCGGGCCACATTTTGCGAAGACTTAAAATGTCTCCTAACAGCCTTTTCTAACGTCGTTTAGGGGTTTGGTAATAGATTTTGCTGCCGCGATCAGAGACAAAGTAGCATCGCTTGTAAGAACACCAGAGCGCTTTTGAGATAGGCATTTTAGACTCACGATAAAACTCTCCTAAGACGGGTTTGATCGCCTCTGTGGCTTCTTTAAGATGATAGTGGGGGATGCTCAAAAAGATATGGTGGGCAACGTGGGTGCCAATGTTGTGATGAATGGGATCAAACAGCCCATAGCTGCGGTCAATGGTGGACAGTGCACCTTTGAGAAAATACCAGTCTTGGCCGCGGTACCAGGGGATGTCGTCTTCGGTGTGGTGCAAAAAGGTGACCAGATCGAGCCACATCACAAACACGATGTAGGGCATCACATAGTATTGAGTCAAAAAGCCCAGGCCAAACTGGAAGCCAACGCCTACTAAGAGTACCAGCATCAAGCTACAGCAGACCGTGCTGGTGAGGACGGCGCGCTTTTCGTGGGGGCGAAACAAAGGACTGTTGGGTAAGAAGTGAGACCCTTGTTTACCGGGAGAACGGCGAAACAGGTACAGGGGATAGACAAACAAAATCAGGTGAAAACGGGCCAGCTTTTCGTACCAAGACATCTGCTTGTACTGGCTTTCGGTGACGGGATACCAACTCTCGTCCGTATCGATGTTGCCGGTGTTGGCGTGGTGGGTGCGATGGCTAATGCGCCAGCCGTGAAAAGGCACCAGAATGGGGGTGTGACTGAGGTGACCGACTAGATTGTTGAGCCAACGGTAGCGAGAAAAAGAGCCGTGACCACAGTCGTGACCGACGACGAACAAGGCCCAAAACATTGTGCCCTGCAGTACCCAGAAGATGGGAAAGAACCAGGCTTGATTAATCGTTGCAGCGGCCCAATAGAGCAGGGCAACAATGCCGATATCGAGAAAGAAGTAAGCCAGCGATCGCAACACATTTGACTTAAAGCAGTGGGCCGGAATTGCCTGGCGCACATCTTGGAGGGTAAAAGGAAGGGTTTGACGATTAGGCCGAGAAGCCAATGAAGACGGACGAGAAAGTAAACTAGAGGTCACTCGTTAGGTATCCTACATAAATTAATATGCGGGGATGAAAAAATGGGTGAGCCAACTTGCGGACTGCCCACCTATCCCCACAAGAGGCTCATTGTACGCCTTAACATTCCTTAATACTAGGGCGAACCTGCGGATAAGGGAGCGGCTCATCGGGGGCAAGGCGTTTGTATCGTGGACGACGTGGCGTCAAAACTGCCTGGATTTGGGCGTAAGCTAGGTAGGTGATCGCAATGATTCATATTGATTGAAGCTTCATGTTTGCTTTTCACCATCGCACCAAAATTGTCGCCACCCTTGGGCCTGCAAGCGCCTCTCCTGAGATGATCCAACGCATGGTAAAAGCGGGCATGAATGTGGCCCGACTTAATTTTTCCCACGGGAGTCATGCCGATCATCAGCGGATAATCACAATGCTGCGGGCGGTTTCTCAAAGTTTGGATACGCCGGTGACGATCTTGCAAGACCTGCAAGGGCCCAAAATTCGGGTGGGACAGTTGGCTAATGGTGGCGTGGCTCTATCCGCAGGGGAACGGTTGACGCTGGTGCCTATGGCCGACTTTGCCGAGCAACCTGCGACGGTGCCGATTGACTACGCTTATTTGGCCGAGGAGGCCGTGCCCGGCACGCCCATTTTGCTCGATGACGGCCTGCTAGAGCTGACCGTGAGTCGAGTAGAGGGCACCGCAGTGCATTGCCAGGTGGTCCGTGACGGCATGCTCAAGAGTCGCAAGGGGGTAAATTTGCCCAGCTTAAATTTGCGGCTCCCCTCTTTGACGGACAAAGACCATCGAGATTTGCTATTTGGCATTGAGCAGGGTATCGATTGGATCTCACTGAGCTTTGTGCGCACCGCTGAGGATTTGCGATCGCTCAAGGCCATCCTTGCTGAGCACGATGTCAATATCCCGGTGATTGCCAAGCTGGAAAAGCCCCAGGCGATTGAGAATTTGGAAAGCATCTTAGATATCAGCGACGGAGTGATGGTAGCCCGGGGTGATCTGGGGGTGGAGGTCAGCCCCGAGCGGGTGCCCATGATCCAAAAACAAATCATTCAGCGCAGCAACGAACGGGGGGTGCCGGTGATTACGGCCACCCAAATGCTAGAGAGCATGATCCACAGCCCGCGACCCACCCGTGCTGAGGCCAGTGATGTGGCCAATGCTATTGTCGACGGTACCGACGCGGTGATGCTTTCTGGGGAGTCGGCGGTGGGGGAGTATCCGGTGGATGCGATCGCAATGATGGGCAAAATTGCCCGCGAGGTCGAAAAAGGCACCACCTTTCAGAACTTTCCTCCGATCAGTAATGATGAAACCAATGCCCTGAGCGAAGCCCTGGGCTCCATCGACAAGCTGTTAGATTTGCGCTGCATCGTCGCCTTTACCAGCACAGGCTACACTGCCCGACTGGCTGCCGCCGAACGCCCCCAGGCTCCGGTGGTGGCGATTACCACCAACTCGTCAGTGTATCACCAGCTTAATTTGATCTGGGGTGTCCGCCCGCTGCTGGTGGATGAAGAGATCCATAATTTCGAAGACATGCTGCAGCAGGCCGAGGACCATCTGCTCAAGCGACAGATGGCAGAGCCAGGCGATCGGATTGTGATTATTGGGGGTATTCCCACCCAGCAGGCAGGGGGGACCAACGTACTCAAGATTCACCGGATTGCGCAGACGAGCCAGTGGAATGATGGGTGAGTGTGCTGCGCTGGGGAATGAGTGAATACGCTGCGCTGGAGAATCGGTAAAAAGGCTAATACACCTGAACCCCTGAATCACTTCTAACACGACCTCACCATCTCACCTTCCCTAACCGACGTTTGAAGCTTGATCCAGCAACTAAGCCTTGCTAGATCTACCTCGGGCCTTGGGTGCAAGTTTAGGGGCAGCCCGTTTGCCAGAAGGTCTGGGCCGACCCGGATTTTTGCTGGGGGATACCGATGTGCTTTTCCCCTGAGGAGATGAACGACGTCGGCGTCCGCCGCTCTTTGGCTGAGAGCGGGCGCGGCCTTTCCCGTTATTCCGTCCGTTTTGAATGGGCTCTGCCGGGATGCTGGGATCGGGCTCATAGCCCTCCAGCACCTCTTGAGGGATTTTGCGTTTTAACAGTCGCTCGATATCACGCAGCAGCTTATGCTCATCAATGCATACCAGGGAAATGGCTTCGCCTTCGTTGCCAGCGCGGCCGGTGCGCCCAATGCGGTGGACATAGTCCTCCGGCACATTGGGTAACTCAAAGTTGACCACATGGGGGAGCTGGGCGATATCTAGCCCGCGGGCGGCGATATCGGTGGCGACGAGCACCCGCACCTGATTGCTCTTAAAGGCTGCCAAAGCGCGGGTCCGAGCCCCTTGACTCTTGTTGCCGTGAATCGCCGCCGCAGTCAGACCGTCTTTTTCTAACTGCTGGGCCAAACGGTTGGCTCCATGTTTGGTGCGGGTAAAGACCAGCACCTGACGCCAGTTACGCGACCCTATCAGGTAGCTGAGCAATTCGCGTTTGCGGGCTTTGTCTACGGGATGTACCAATTGATCGATGCCCTCTGCGGTGGCGTTGCGCACGGCCACCTCAATCAGCTCGGGACGGTCAAGGAGTTGACCGGCGAGACGTTTAATCTCATCGGAGAAGGTCGCCGAAAACAGCAGGCTCTGGCGGTCATGCTTCCCTGGTAGCAGGGCCAACACCTTGCGAATATCGTGGATAAACCCCATATCGAGCATCCGGTCGGCTTCGTCTAGCACCAGGATTTCGAGGCGGGAGAGATCGACTGTCCTTTGATGGGCGTGATCTAGCAACCTGCCTGGGGTCGCCACCAGGATATCGACGCCGCGTCGTAATTTTTGGATCTGGGGATTGATCTTGACCCCGCCAAAGATCACCGCTGAGCGCAGTGGCAGGTGACGGCCATAGGTTTCGACGCTGTTGCCGACCTGGGCAGCCAGCTCTCGGGTGGGGGTAAGCACCAGAGCCCGCACCGGACGCCGACCTTTTGAGAGTGGGACTTCGCTCAGCCGCTGCAGCATCGGCAGCGTAAAGCCTGCGGTTTTGCCCGTCCCGGTCTGGGCACCGGCCATCACATCTCGACCGTCTAAAACGGCAGGGATTGCCTGGCGCTGGATGGGGGTGGGTTCGCTGTAACCTTGTTCTCTAACCGCACGCAGGAGTTCAGCCGAGAGGCCAAGGGTATCGAATGACATAGAAAATTTCTCCGGTTTTGCCCGCTCAGCGACGTCTAGGCTGGCTCCGGTCCAGGCTGGATAAGTGAATTCTTTGGCAGAATTTCTTTGACGATCTTGCGATCGCGCAGGGTGTCAACCGGTAACACACCCCAAAGTACAGTAACACATGCCAAATTTAATGAGTTGAGCGTTTGGCTACAGCAGCCCCAAAAGCGTCTGCCGAAACGATAATTATTTCTGATTGCCCATCGCCCAGTTTGAAGTATCGAAGCTATAGTCTGTCTCGAGCCTGATAAGCTCATTACCTAAAGCAGTTAGGATGAATTTTTTTTGTGCTTTTGTTAAAGGAGGAACTGCTTTATCACGCTTAATCATTGCGTGGGTCAGCATATTTCGAGCATTATTCTTGATAGCTTCTGGAAAGAGATTCTTTAGGGGACTAAGATAATTAGAGGTTCTTAATGCATGCCATAGGGTATCGTTTCTATAAGAGTTTTGGGAATTATGTATTTTATCGAGGGAAAACCTGAACAACGGATCTATTTCCAAAAATTTACACACGTCATCCATTACCGCAACAGGCTTATCTTTGAGACTAAGGTTTTCCGTTTTCAGCAGCAGAATACTTTCCCTTGAGAACTCATCAACAAACTTATCAACGATGGTGGCATATCTGATCCGTTCAATGACCTCCATCGGTACAGTGGTAGGCGTTTCTTGAGCCAAAAATCTAGAATACCAACCCTGATAAATGCCTTGCTTTCTCATTGACTCTATCTTCTGCAAGGGGTCTCTCAGAATATAGATAAATCTGAATTTTGAATTCGTTGCCTTAAGACGCTGTATGACTTTTTTCGACACCAGTAAAGAGCGAGTGTAGTCGGGGGATGCCTCCAATGCTATTTGATGCTTTTGAGGATTCCATTGCCACAAGCTTTCGTAATATTCAATCCCCTTATCCCATTCTCGATCTTTAGAAAAGAAATTGGTTTCTTTAATCCTAGAAGCTGAAATTTGTGGATGCTGAGATAAATACGAGAATAAACTAGTTGTCCCGCCCTTTTGGGTGCCTATGATCAGACAGAAATTGTTCATTCTCATTGCGACCCTTACTCTGCAACCAAAGTATTTTCTTTGATTGTGATTTTTATCGTTAGTTGTTACCTCACTGGCAGCTTACCAAAAAAGCCGGTCATCACTCGCAGCGCTAGTCGACGCACTAGGGGAACTTGAGTCATCATCCTAAAAGACAGGCGACGCAGGGTTTTCAAGGGCCAAAACTGGTTAGAAAACGCACGGTTAAGCGTATCTGTCAGGGCTAAAACAACCCAATTCTCAGTCCGTCGCCAGCGTTCATAACGCTTGAGGACTCGCAAATCGCCCAGATTCTCACCCTGCGTGTAGGCCTGTTTGAGCACGCTCGCCAGGGCGGCGGCATCGCGGATACCCATGTTAAGCCCCTGGCCACCTACTGGGTGACAGCAATGGGCCGCATCACCAACCAGGGCAAGTCGGGGTTTGACATACTGACGACTTTGCATTAGCCGCACGGGAAACATCAACGGTTCGCTGAGCATAGTGAGATCCCCCATATCGCTTCCATAGCGATGTTTCAGCTCGGCCATAAACGCTTCTCTCGGCAGAGCTAGCATCTCTTTTGCCTCTTCGTGGGGAGTCGTCCACACAATCTGGCAGCGGTTGCCCGAGATCGGCAAAATGGCAAAGGGTCCGCTGGGCCAAAATTTCTCGTAGGCGGTGTGCTGGTGAGATTTCTCAGGCTGGAGGACAGTGGTGATGCAAGATTGCCAGTACTGCCAACCGGCGGTGTTGATGCCCGCCTGTTCGCGAATCTTGGAGCGTGCCCCATCGGCCCCCACCAGTAGCTGGGCAATTAAGGTGTGGCGCTCGTCGTCTTGTTCGACGGTTAGTTTGACCCCGGTATCGGTGGGCTGCACATTGAGGACGGTTGTCTGGTACCAGGTGTCCACCTCCGGACTGTTTTGCAAGCCAGATTGCAATGCCTTGATCAAGACGGGGTGTTCAGCGCCGTAGTAGACCGCCCCGGGGCGAGGGGTGTCCTGGGTTTCAAAATTGACGACGGGTTGAGCGTCGCCATCGGACATCCGTACCCGCTGGAAATGGGTAATATTGGGGCCAACCTGATCCCAGAGCCCGAGGGCTTGGAAGATTTTGGCCGACATGGGAGAAAAGGCATAGGCGCGAGGGCGGGCGGTGGTTTGCTCTGGGGTCTGGGTTTCGATGATGGCGACTGTAATACCAGAGCCACGCAGTGCGCAGGCCAGGGTGAGCCCCACGATGCCACCGCCGACAATCGCCACATCATAATCGTGGGCGCAGGGGCGCAGAGGAGCAGGGGAGCGGACTGTCTGAGGATAAAGGGTAACCGTCATAGATGCTGAAGATTTGTACTTCTATTTTGCCGTGGGAAAAGGAGATAAACAAGCTGGGTGAGTGCGCTTTGCTGGTGAGTGCGCTTCGCTGGTGAGTGGGTGAATACTCCTGACCTTTAGCCCCCCCTCACCAACTCACTATCTCAACACCTCTTAAATCTTGAAGTCGTGCTAAAAACTACTAGTCATCAGCTCATCCGACATATCAAAATTGGCCGTCACCGATTGCACATCGTCGAGGTCTTCGAGGGCGTCCATCATTTTGATCAGGGATTTGGCGAGATCGCCGTCGGTAACTTCGACGGAATTACTGGGAATCCAGCGGAGTTCGACTTCTTGGACGGTGTAGCCGCTGGCTTTGAGGGCTTCGCTGAGGGGTTCTAGATCAGCGGGGGGGCAGAATACCTCGGCACCGGGGATATCTTCGTCGATGTCGGTGAGTTCGTAGGATTCGGCTCCGCCGTCGAGGGCTGCTTCTAACAGAGCCTCTTCATCGAGATCGCCAACTAAAACGACGACGCCTTTTTGGTCAAACATCCAGCCGACGCAGCCGGTTTCGCCGAGGTTGCCGCCATTTTTGCTAAAGGCGGAGCGGAGATCGGCGGCGGTGCGGTTGCGGTTGTCGGTGAGGGCTTCGATCAAGACGGCGACGCCGCCTGCGCCGTAGCCTTCGTAACGAATGGCTTCGTAGGCGTCACCATCGCTGCCCAGTTGACCAGAGCCTTTTGCGATCGCACGATCAATATTGTCGTTGGGAAACCCAGCGGCTTTAGCTTTCTCAATTGCGGTACGTAGTTGGAAATTGCCCGCTGGGTCAGCGGTGCCGTATTTGGCGGCGACGATGATTTCTCGGGAGAGTTTGGCGAAGATTTTGCCTTTTTTTTCATCGACCCGCGCTTTTTGGCGCTTAATGTTGGCCCATTTACTGTGACCTGCCATTGTTCTTTGGGTACGTATCGTTGATGTTCTATTCTAGCTAGGCGGGGGGTGAGGTGGTGGGTAGTGGGTAATGGGGAGTGGGTAATGGGGAGTGGGTAATGGGGAGTGGGTAATGGGGAGTGGGTAATGGGGAGCGGGTAGTGGGTATAAAGTGAAAAGTCCAAACTCTCTACCCTCCACGCTCTACCCTCTACCTCCTCAGAGTCTGGTCGCCAAAATCGCCGCCCCAATCAACCCCACACTTTGGTTCATGACGATATGGACCGGGATTTTTTCGAGTAGGTTGGACATACGGCCTTTATGGGTAAAGGCTTCGATGAATTTGCCTGATTTCATCAGGGTTATGTTTTTGGCGGCGACGCCGCCGGCGACGTAGAGGCCACCGAAGGGGAGGAGCTTGATGGCGAGGTTACCGGCTTCGGCTCCGTAGGCTCCGATGAACAAGGATAGGGTTTCTTTGGCCAGGCGATCGCTGCCTGCGGCTTTGGCGATGGCGGCGGCAGGGTCGGCGACCTGGGAGCGTTGCCCGGCTCTTTGTTCCCAGATTCTGACGATTTGGGCGAGGTCGTCTGACTCGGTGGCAAAATTGCGATCGCGCAAAAACTGATAAATAGAAATAATCCCCTGACCGGAGACAACCCGTTCAGCGGAGACTCGGGTGATGCTGTGTTTATCGAGCAGGTAGCGCAGCAGTTGGAACTCGATCTCGGAGCGGGGGGCATAGTCGGCGTGGCCGCCCTCCGACGGAAACACGTAGTATTGGCCATCGGTATTGATCAAGAAACCCTGACCCAGGCCGGTGCCTGCACCGATGATGGCAATGGGGGAATGGTCGTTGAGCTGGCCGACCTGCAGGGTTTCTAAGTCATCCTTTTTGAGCCCCAGGACACCGTAGCCGATGGCTTCAAAATCGTTGATTAGCTGCACCTTGTCTAAATGCAGCTCAGCCGCGAGGCGGTCGCCGCTGAGGGACCAGGCCAAGTTGGTGAGTTTGGAGATGTTTTGGTTGACGGGGCCTGCGATCGCAAAGCAGGCCGTTTTTGGAGCAACGGTCTTGACGTTGGGCTGGGCGGCCTCTAAAAACTGCTGCACCATCGGCACGAGATCGGCAAAATCGCCGCTGGCATAGCGTTGCTCATAAAGCGTTTCAAGTTGGATATCGCGGGCAGAGGTTTGTTTAAGATCATCCCCCTTAGCTTGCACCAGTCGCAAAATCGTTTTAGTGCCGCCAATATCGCCCGCTAAAAGTTGAATCATAGGATTTACCGCTATATCTAATGCCTAAAAAATGCCAGCAACCTTCGGCCAGGGCTTCGAAAGTGAGCTCAGCCAAACCGCTCAGTCGAGCGCTCGCGTCGAAGTTCGCTAACCAGTCTAACCATGACCTTTTATCAAGTCTATTTAATACACCCTTGTTTCAGATAGACCTCATATTAGACATTGGGTTTCCGATTTAGGAAATAGGCGAATCGTGGCTGCAGGGGGTATAAGCCTAATCGCGGCTGCGCGATAAGTAGGCCAGCAGGGCAGCCCGCAGAGGCGGTAGATTTTTATATTCCTGCATATCCTTAGGGATCTGGTCGAGGGCTTCCATGAGATGACCAATCACCAGCGGTTGTCTAACTAAATCTGAGATCGAGTGCAAGTAGGTGTGAATGGTAAAAAGAATGGCCCCCGTTTTTTTAAGTCGGCGCAGGGTTTGCCGCTCTACTCGCAGCCACAGCTCCTCCGCCGTGGGGATGGCATAGTAATCGGCGTGGGACTTAGGGCTAGGCTGGGGAGCATCATCCTCGGGGGTGCCGTGCCCGTGGGGGTCTCCCTCGGGCGCTAAAAATAGCTCAGGAGTGTCGACGACGCCCCAGTTAAATCGATAGCTAGGATACTCTGGCTTGAGTCGCTCAAACAAACCATTGACTGGGTTTTGCAGTTTTTCTTTATACCCTGGCACTGGCTTATGGATCTTCGCCATGGGCAGCCCCAGTTTTTCGAGCAGCTTCCATTTAAAGGGAAAGCAAAGCGAGGCGGCGGCGAGAAAGTAGCCCTCTGGCCCTGGCTGCATAATACAGAGGTCTTCTTGCACCAGTCGACCGGCGAGATCGAGAGGGTTTTCGGCAAACTCGTCCAGATGCCAGCGTTGCTGGGTTAGCTGGTTGGTCACGAGGTTGCCCTGGCGCTGATAGTACTCTGGGAAGTGGGTTTGTAAATGATCGAGCAGCAAGTCCAGGGTTTCTTGCTGGGCGGCGTGAGATTCGGGCAGGCTACCCCAGATGTCGTCATGTCTCTGGGCAAACAGCTGTTCTTTGCGGGCAAGTTGTTGGGTAAAGTGGCTGTCAATGTCAATCCAGTTGCCGACGGGGAGTGGATGCAGGCCCATGGCAAGCTGCCACCCGCGCTGTTTGAATGGGAAATAGGCTGCGCGTTTCATGGGAAGAAGGTCAAGAAGAGGAGCAAGGCTTACTCTCTACGATGCCCGGTTGAGGTGATTTGGTATCAACTTAATTTGGTGGGAAGGGGTCAGGGGGAAAGGGTCAGGGCGAAGGGCGAAAGGGGCAGAGGAGCCATTGCCGCAAAAGCATTGCATCTCTCTCCGCGTCTCCGCGTCTCCGCGTCTCCCCCATCTCCCTCATCTTCCCCATCTCCCTTTACCCGCCTGCCGCTGTCTCCAAAACCCGATTCAACTTCCCGCTGCGATACCCTTCTAGATCCAGGGTGACATAGGTAAAGCCATAGGTTTGAAAGGCTGTCACCAGCGTGTCTAAATCGACCTCTGCAATGAAGGTTTTGATCTGCTCGGGGGGTAGCTCAATGCGGGCGGTGTCGCCATCGGAGCGGACCCGCAGATTTTTGAGCCCTAAATCACGCAGGTAGCGTTCGCATCGACCGACGCGGTGGAGCTTTGCGGGGGTGATCAGCTCGCCGTAGGGAAAGCGCGAACTGAGGCAGGGCTGGGAGGGTTTATCCCACCAGGGCAGGCCCAGGGATTTTGCGATTTCTCGAACGTCTAGCTTGGTGATGCCGACTTCGGCCAAGGGCGATCGCACCCCGCGCTCTTTGGCAGCCTGGATGCCGGGGCGGTAGTCCTGCAGGTCGTCGGCATTGACCCCATCGACCACATAGGGATAGCCTTCGGCCAAGGCCAGGGGTTTGAGGGTATCGTGCAGTTCGCTTTTGCAAAAGTAGCAACGATTGGTGGGGTTTGAGGTGTAGTTGGGGTTCTCCATCTCGTGGGTTTGCACAATGCGATGGGGAATACCCATTTGTAAGGCCTGGGTTTTGGCGTCTGCAAGGTCTTCGGGCATCAGCGACGGCGAGTCGGCGGTAATCGCCAGAGCCCGATCGCCCAGCACATCGTAGGCCACCTTCGCGACCAGGGTGCTATCAATGCCGCCGGAGTAGGCGATCAAGGCCCGGTCCATCTCGGCGAAGAGGGCCTTGAGGTGGGTGAGTTTGTCGGTGGGCATGGGGAGGGTGGAGGGGGGAGAGTGGATGATTTGATTTTAGCGTTTGGGTAGGGGAGTAGGGGAGATGGGGAGCAGGGGGAGATGGGGAGCAGGGGAGACGCGGGGACGCGGGGACGCGGGGAGGTGGGGGTTGGTCTTGTGCCTGTCCCAATTCAGGACTTTTATCATTTACCCATTACCCATTACCCATTACCCTCTACCCATTACCCACTACCCATTACCCATTACCCTCTACCCATTACCCACTACCCATTACCCACTAACCAAAAAAAACA
>JBCBQD010000018.1:10403-40328 GCA_039820425.1 Cyanobacteria bacterium J06635_1 | reverse complement strand
TGTGGCTTTGACCAAGTATTTATGGTTTGAGAGTTGGACCGCTTTGATTGAGTTCATGCTCGATGACACAAAACCAGTTAGACCGATTAGAAACACCTCTTGACTGGAAAGATGGCTGAAATCACTCCCCTTCAGTCATCTTTGCCTATCCCTTGTTGTCTGTATATTGGAATTTGGAATTGCTGGCGGTTTATCTCCCACCACCCACCACTCATAACCCATGACCCATACCCGCAATCCATGACCCATTCCCAAAAACTAAGGTTCCACCTGCAAATCTGCTTCCTGACCCACAAAGGTGATATCTACCCCGCGAACATCCTCAAAAACAAATTCCACCCGCCGGTTACGTGCATAATTCACCCGATCTGTTTCTTCCACAAGCAACTGCGTCTCTCCAAACGAGCGCAGCGTTATTCGCTCTGGGGCAATCCCTTTTTGCATCAAATATCGTCGCGCATTCTCAGCCCGACGACGGGCCAGATCTTGGTTATAAGTCACACTCGCCCGAGAATCTGTATGACCGTGTAGATCCACAATCAGAGTGGGATACTGCTGCATCACCACCGCAATTTGATCTAAAACAACCGCACTGTCAGGGTTAATGAAGTCCTCATCCAGGCCGAAGTGGACGTTTCGGGGGACTTCTAAGCGCATGACTTCGGGTTCGGGTTCGGGTGCAGGAGCAGGGGGGGTAGTACACTGCGGGCTTGCAATAGCGGCTGTCGTCAGACGATTGGGGCGAGTTATGGTAGATTCGCCCAATGCTAAGACCATCGTGTTGAGAGCAGGCTCTGACGTGCCGTATTGGGGGTCGGTGGCGATGCCGCTAATCACATCACCGGGCTGTAAATCTTCTGAAACGTAGCTAAAGCTACCCTCATCATCAACCGTCACCGTGGCTAATGGCTCTGTCAGGGGACCATATTCACCCAAATCGCCACGGGTTAGATAAAGCTGCACCGTAGAGCCAGGATCTGCCTCGCCCTGCAACGCCACCTGCCCGTCGATGGCAAAAAACTCAGGGCTATCGAACTGGGGCGGATTAATCGCACTGTTACCCGTATCCCGTCGTCGGTTATGAGAATCGCGCGGCGGGTTAGGCCCATCCCCCCGCTGAAAATCTTGCACACCCCGATTACGACGGGTGTTGAGGTCAATGCTCAACCCTTCAATGTTATCAAAGCGATTGTTCTCAATCACATTGCGCTGACTGTGGGTGGTGCCCCCCTGACTAAAGGCTGTCACGACAACCCCTGGCCCTTTTTGGTTGGCAATATTGTTGTCGACAACCCGGTGGTCATTACCCATCAGGTAAATTGCTGCTCGCCGCAGTCGCTGCCCGTTAAAGCGAATATCATTGTTGCGAATCTCGACAGCGCCCTGGGGTTTGAACAAAAAGATACCGCTGCCGTCGTTTCCACAGAGCAAATTATCCGCAATCACCCCATTGGCAACCCGGCCATCTAGACGAATACCATCAGGCATCCCTGCCAGGCCATTATTCACAATTAGGTTCTCAACAATTTCTAAATTCTCAGCACGGGCCCCGGTAATAATACCGCTGCCGTCGTGGTAAGAAATTCGATTTTGTTGAATCTTGACACCTTGAGCGTTGAACACAGAGACCCCAAATGCTGAGGTTTGCTCAGGCAGAGTACCTTCTGGCGGAATCCCTAACCAGTTTTGCTCAATCACAATCCCCTGAGGGGGGCGATTCTCATTATAAAAAGAGAACTCACTGGACGGCGGCCACTGCTGACTGATATCCGGTGGGGGTAGCTCATGGGCAATGAAAATATCAGCCGGAGGAGTAGATTCAGTCACGCCATGCTGCGAGGTGAAACCATACAGACTTAAGCCGCGAATAGTAACGTTATCTGTCACCATGGTTAGCCCGCGAAACACATCTGCATCAGCAGCCGGTGTAATCGCCACCACAGGAATGGCCACTAAAATCTCAGCAGTGGCCGATTTTGTCGCATCATAACCCGGCTGAGTAGTGCCATCAATCACCAGACCAGGCTGGGTGATGGCGGGTAACACGGACTGCAACTCAATAGTAGTGCTGTCAGCAGGCAGGTCAAATTCAATAGCAGAAGCTTCTTCGCTATCAGTGATTTGCAGACGTTCAGTATCGCTTAGCTCAGCCAATGTGAGAGTACCGTTGGTAATTGCGATCGCTTCTCGCAGCGTCAGCTGATCATCCGGCATCATCGGCCCATCCTGAGAGCTATTGACCTTGATCTGCACCTTAGGAAAATCAGTTACTGCCAGGGTCTGAGCAAAAGCAGGGGCCGTGGCGACAGTTGACAATAGAAGTGAGGTGGCTAAGGCACGAATAGTTTTTTGATAGGTCATGGCTCTGGCATCCTAAGCATCAAGGGTGAGAGGAAATAAAATTTGGGTCAGGGATGAGAATTTAACACGATATCTACTTCTATGTTCCTTACCTGTCAGCAGAAGGATTACCCGCATTAGCCTCGCTTTCAGCATCAGCTTCAGACACCTCAGGAGAATCTTCCTCCGCAGAGACCTCTTCCGGCAAAACATTTGTTACACCTGGGATATAAAGGCTGGACGCGTCTCCATCCGTCTCTACTGCAGATTCTCGTTGCTGGGGCGGTGCCACATCTTGCAGACCAAACCCATCAAACAAATTGTTGATCTTCGCCGAAACCCCCAGATAAAAGCCACTAGCAGAGCGGTTTACCCCAAAATCATCATCAAAAGCCCCGCCACCGCTATAGCCTGCGTATAGTCGTAGGTCAGGGGTGGGGTAGTACCCCGCTTCGAGGGAATACCCCACTTCGCTGTAGTCACCCAGACCCCCAAACCAGCGTGCCTCACCCGTAATATCCCAGTTATAGTCAAAGCGATAGGTCGCTCTGAGTTGGGCCAGATGCAGGTTATTGCTCGAGACAAAGTCATCGCCCGGTTGGCTAATACGGGTAGTGCTATTGCGAAAGGCATACTTGCCGTAAAACTCCCACTGCCAGTTGGGGGCATAGATTGCCTCTGCCGAGAAAAGATGCTCAGAGGTATCCACGCTGCGGCCAAACAAAGCATTGGTGGGCAAGGTTCCTGGATTAATGCGGTGCTCGTAACGCAACAGGGCGTTTAATCGATCATCATTGGGGTCGCGGTAGGCCAGACCTAGCTTGAGATTGCTGGTGGTGCCAATGCCCGAAATATTTTGGTTGGCCGCTCGGGTGAGCTGGTAGTTAAACAGCGCACTCACCGCAGGAGACAGGCGACCCACTGCCGTGGCATCAAACACCGTGTTTGACCCCCGAGACGAATCACGATGCTCAAAGCGAGCACTGGCTTGCAAATCTGGGTTATCGGTGTACGAGAGGCCCACTGTGTAAGTATTCCCATTCGTCGTGGTTAGGGCTGAGCCCCCGGTGCCCACAGCAAAGGGCTGTCTAAACTGGGTCCCTGACGCCGTACTGCCTAACAAACTGTTGAAAGTGCGCTCATAGCCCAGGTCAAGTCTCAGCCCTGGCCCCAGGTCAAATCCATGCTCGATGCCAACTGCCCCGCCCAGCTGAAGCCCCTCAAGGCTAGTGAACCGGCCACGAATAGTGGTGTCTTCGCCCAGGGAGTGCTCACCCGTAAGGTCAACCGTCGTGAGTGAATCCGCATCACTGAGGCCGTCACCACCGTAGAAGATTTGGTTGACGCCCAGGGTAACCCCCGGCATGACCTGCCAATCTAGGCCAAACAGGGTGCGACTGGGATAGATCGGATCGCTCTCTGATGAGAGGGTCAGCTCATTTTGGGCGCGAAAGGTGAGGTCGTTAGAGATGCGCGTGGTCAGGCGGGTGCGCAGCTGGTCAGAGCTAACGTCAAAGAGACCGGGGTTGGTGCGATCGCTGCGATCTCGATGGATCCAATCAAACTCCAGGTTGCTGTCGCCCAGCCGTTGTGACAGTCCTAGAGAATAGGTCGTCAGCGAATTATCTACCCGACTACCCGGCACCGGAGAACTGCCCGGCTCTAGCAACTCCGACAAACTAGTTAGCGGTCGCGGCGCAGTGCCAAAATTATCTTCATGGTCAAACTGGGCTCGAAGAGCTGTATCCTCACTCAGCCGTACATTGGCCTGAGCCCCGTAGCGGGTTTGCCCTGGCACAAAGCTAGTGGTTGCTGCGTTGGTAAAACCTGCATCGGTCGAACGCCAATAGGCCCGCCCTGTTAGCCAGTCGTCTACTGCGCCGTCTAGCTCTACCCGATAGGCCGAGCCACTGACTGGCCCTGACAAATCAAAGTCGCTTTCTGAATGGGCTACCTCGGCAATAATCTGGGCGCTATCTCCCAAAGAAATTTGAGCATCCGCGCCAAACAGCTCGAAGCTGCGGCCTCCCTGATTTTCTCTCAGGTATGAAGCCCCCAGCCAGGAGGCCTGATTGAGGGTGCGGTCAAAGTTGTACTGCAAGCGCCCGGCCAAGATATGGGTATCCGTATTCTCACCTTCAAATTGATACGTCGCGACAATCTGGCGCACCAAAACCTCGCCAAAGTCCCCTACAGAGGTCTGCAAAACTGGGTCATTGAATAAGATAGTGCCGCGATCATAGTCAATATCGTAGTCTGTGCCACGAAACAGACGTTGGCGGGCCACAACTGTACCAGGTCGATTGAGTTCTTCAGCTTCGATATAAACCTCTTCACTCCCCGGTATCACGAGGCGGCGTGAGAGGAAATAGAGACCGCTGGTGCCATCCGGAGCCAGGGTATCGCGCTGAAAGCCCTCAACATTGTCGCCATACAGCCCGGTCACCGCCAGGTTGCCCAGGTTGTAGTTAAACTTAAAGCCGTGGAGCTGGCGAGAGGTGGCGGTAAAAAACTGAGATGGGTTGGCTAACTCTTCGGTGTTAAAATCCCCCCACATCGCATAGTCGGCAGTGGCCCCTTCAATCGGGGAGGTCCGCTCTAGCCGCAAATAAAGATTATCGGTCGATGGAGCAGTCACATCCAGAGTCGAGTCGTCGCCATAGAGTGGGTAGAGCGGGGAACAACTTCCCGCCGCCTGACGAAATAGGGTGGTCTCGCCGCGACAATCTTCATTCAGAGGGCGATCACTATTAAAGGCTCCGGTAAACAGCCACTCACCGATATTGCCCATCGTAAACAGGGAGGCATCCAGATCAACTTCGTAATCGTTATCACCATCAGGGGGTAAAAAGTCTCGCAAGCTACTGCGAAAATCTGTGCCCCGCGCCCCCAGTCTGAGATCCACAATCCCCGTAGCAATGCTGGGTCGCTGAGGCGTCTCAAACCGCACCTGATTAAAGGCCTCCAAATCATTGGCGACGGCATGTAATTGCACCACATGGGCCTCCAGCGAAGCCTGGAGTTCAGCCGTGAACCGACCATTTTGAGCCTGCACCTGAAACCCAGGCTGATCGGGGGCATAGTCAACTCCGACGAAGTTACCATCGCTGGTGCTCAGGGTAACTACGGCTTCCCAGTTAGAGATATTGCCATTGGCGTCTAAGAGCTGCCCTTGGAGGGTCCCCGTCGAACGTCCATCGGCTGGGATACCATCCTCTCGCGGAATCAGCCTCATCTCCACGGGAGCACCGCGGACCTCAACCTCAACCGATTGCAAGATACCCTGGTCGCCGCGTCTGACCAACGTAATGGCGTTACTACCATCCTGCAGCGCCACACCATACCAGGTTTGGGTAATTAGATTGGTGGCTGGGTCAGTTTCAGTTCGCCCAATCAGCTCAGAGTCAACCAGGCGGTCATTCACCCGCAGTTCTACATCAGCGCCAACGGGAAACTGCACAATTACAGTAGCCGCTGGCACATCTAAAACAGAGCCCACCGTTGGATTGAGAATCTGGACCTGATCGCTTGAGACCGCCTGCGAGAGCTCAGGGGTAGGGGTGCCGGCTGCTGGCGATGCCATCGATTCTGGCAATTCGGGCGGTGTTGTTTCAGCGAATGATTCTACTTCTACTGATAAGTCTTCGGCTATTTCCGCTGAAAAGCCTTCAGGCTGTGTTGTGTCATCTAGCGATTCTATTTCTGCTGCCTGGGCAATTTTGTCTGTCTGAACAACATTAGGTGCACCAGATAAAAAGGTTGGGGATGCTGCTTCAACGACAGGTACGGCCAGGTCAAGGGCTTCACCAGGGAGATCGCGGTTAGCCAGATAGATGGGCGTAAAGCGTGGCACAGACAGTGCTTCGGGTGAGATTGCCAACTCACCCACCGTTGGCTCAGCTTGATCAGACCGGATTTGCGGTGTAAAACTGGGGATAACTGTGGACGGGGCTGTAGGCGAAGTTGTGGGCACAGTAGCCATATCAGCTACGGTTTCACCTTTTCCCAGATCATCTTTGACCTCGATTTGCGCAATGACAGGATATTCTTCACTGTGAAATGGGGTCTCCTCTGCCCAGGCACCTGACGCCACCGATGTTAATGCGACTGTGCTCGCCAATGCAGTCAAATAATAGAATTTAGAAGATTTAATAGGCCGCATTATGGAGCCTCCCCTTGGAATGTCGGTGTTACCCCAAAGTTCATCCGCACCATGCCACCAGGGGCGAGGTGAACCATACGAGATTGGCTATTGCGCTCGTTAAAATATAGGTTGGGGGCTAGCGCATAGCCCGGTAAACTGCTGAAGTCGAGGACACCGCTGCGGGTGCCTGGTAACATGCACGACACAGAGTAGAGACCATCGGCATCGGTGACAATGCGATTGCCATCGTCTAAGAAAATCACTGCGTTGGGAATGCCTGCCTCACCCGGTTGTTGTTCACCATCAAAGTTGTTATCAATGAACACCCGACCGATTAAGGTAGCGCAATCTGAGAGAATGCCCGGGTCTACTACCAAACGATGGATGCTGGGGCCATCTTGGACAAAAAAGCCGTTGTCAATACGCTCTCCACTCACCGAAGCCAGGTTCTCACCTGACCCTCGCAAAGCATCTGGGGTGACTCGAACGGCATAGAGTACGCTCATCGCCTCCTCAACTGGCAGCAGTGTTGCCGTTGAAAAAGTCACCTCAGACCCTGACACCTCAACCTCTATCTCAACAGGCTGATCGTTGAGGATCCCTGACACTGATTCGGGAATGAGTTGAAACCCTCGGGGGAGAACATCTTGAACTGTAACTGAGTCTAAGGCGACATCCGCCAGGTTGCGCAGTGCTAAGCGATAAACGACAGTATCTCCAGGCTGGGCAGCGGCTCGGTCAGCTGTTTTGGTAATGTCGATCTGTTCGGGTTCGCACATGACCATGCCCAGCGCCAGGGAGAATAGATTGAGTCCCTGGGTCTCAGCATCAAAGACCTCAACCACGGTTTCATTAATTTGTGAGCCGCCGCTGGTGGAAATCGGCACCCCATCCAGCGCCGTGGCTATATAGCGAATAATCGAGTTGTTAACGCCCCCTGTGCTATCTAAAATCTCAATTTTGATGCGTCGCTGTGGAAAGATAGAATCTTCGGGGGTATTGACCACCAAAATATATTGAGCCCCTTGATCGGTTTGGTTTAAGCCCGCATTCACTGGGCTGCGCAAGGGTACGGCCGGGTCGAACAAAAAGTTATATTGTCCCGCGTCCGCATTGGTTAAAAAGAAAGGGTTACTATTTTCTGTATTAGGTGCTTTACCAGCGGAGACTCCGTTACCTTCAATATCAGGAAATTCTGTGCCGGTAAGTGTAATCAGGTTGCCTAGCTCTAAGCCGCTGGCATCAGGCTCATATAGCCCCACTGAAAACCCCGCATAGTTAGGCAGCAGCTCGCCATTACAGCCGAGAATCTGGCCTAGGGGGTCGATGAGCGCTTCTGTCCCAATGACGGTCTCTGATGACGAGCCACCGATGAGAATATTACGACCTACATCTCGATAGCTGTAGTGGGCCTGGTTGTAGATTTCGTCAGCGGTTTGTGCGATCGCAGCCGACGGCATCTGACAAAACCCACCAGCCAACAAGACAGCCGTCATCCGGCGTATCCAACGATGGCGAACTATTCGTTTTGGTTTATGTGGCTGTATTAACATCAATCTCTAGCCTCAAACCTTGATAAAAATCTTGTCTAGGGAACTCTGATGTCATCTCTGATGTCGAACACAAATTCAGAGAAATTTAGCACAGCAGTCCCTCCATGCCTCGTCAGTAGGGCTGAGACACGCGTTGGCAATGTACCGATAAGTTAGAAAATCAATCGTTTTTTCGGGGGAAGTTATCTCCCCCCGAAAGAGATAGGCTCTAGCGAACCTGAACTTCATAGGAGACTTTAACAGCCTCAGCGGTTGCCAGATCGTCGCCAAAGTTCCACTGAACGTGGGTGTACATCTCAGCGGGGGCAGGCTGTAGCTCAACCGTGCCGTCGGGCAGGGTGACCTCGATCATGGGCTCAGCCACAAAGCTCTGGCCGCCATCAATGCTGTAAATGGTCTCAGCACTGGTGTCGCTCTGGGCAGACTTGAGCACATAGGTCGTTTGGTTAGGCACCGGCTGGGTAATCGCCAGACCCTTGGCCTCAACTTCACCTGAGTTAGCCCCATCTACCGAGTAGCGCAGAACATCACCGGGGTTTACCTGGACTTTACCTTCCAGGGCTTCCCAAGAGATTTTTTCTTCGCCATTTTTATCTAGCTCGACGATTTGCTTCTCAGCGCTGAGGGTCAGACGAACCTCGGGGCGACGGATTGCCTCAACGATGGTTTCGGTCACCTCTTGCAGCTGAGCCAACACCGGCTGACTGCTCACTAGGGGCACTGCGCCCAACAAGGCCAGGGCACCGAGACCCATCAAAAGACGTTGCTTGGCAAAAAGACGTTTCATCATGATTACTCTCTTTTACTTTCAAAAACAAAGACAATTTATGAGTGACCGAGAGAGGACAGGCGATTTAGAACTTGCCCTCCCTCTCGGTCACGGCGCTAGCCTAGTTCACACGACGCTCAAATTCGATGAAGCCAGACTCTAGCGGCTCGATATCACCTGTGACGTCAAAGACGTACTTGGTGCTATCAGTCCCATAGGTTGTACCTGACTGCTCAGTACCAGGTGTCGCCAACGCCGGGTCAAAGTCCGGAGTAGACGGGACTGGACCCACACAATCCGGACCACCACTAAAGAAGCTGACACTCGCCGTTGAGCCTGCGTCCAGGTTGCTCAGATTTACAGAGCTAGGCACGTGACGGGTATCAAGATCGGTACCAAAGTCGGTATCACCATCCCCATTGTCGTTATCCAACGCCCAGTTGTTGGCAGTGGTGAGCACGGAGTAATCACAAGCGCGCTCCGTCCCGTCCTCAAGAATCGCCAGATCGGATGCCGTCAAAAGCACATTGCCCTGCATGGTGCCGACCTCAGTTTCTGAGATGTTGGTGTAGGTCACACGATAACGGATATAGTTGCCAGGGGCAGGGTTACCCGATACCGGTGGGCCATCTCCTTGTACTACCTGAGCAGTCTTCACCAACTCTAAGAAACCGGTATAAACGCGATCAATGGTGATATTCTGGCTATCTACAGCACCGTCTTGACCATTGGTGATACTGTCAAACGTAGCCAAGATGGGCACTGGGTAGCTGTCTAGCTCTGCAATACCAACACCTTCCAAATTGACCTCAACACCATAGTCAAACTGGTCATCACCCGCCCCAGGCACAGTGTCATCAGCTCGGATAGGAACAACCACATCCGGCCCTGAGGTTTTAGTCCAAGTACCTAGACCTGTGTTGTCGTAGGTAAAGGTTGTGCGTGTCCCGTCGGGCGCAATAATGGTTGCCGTTGTAGTGCTGGGTAGATCAGTCGGGTTCTGAGGCGCAATGGGGGTGAGGGTCACCCAGCCATCTTGGTCACTGCCATTTTCAACTGTGTTGGTAAAGGCTACAAGGGGAGGGTTACCACCTGAGAAAGGAGCCGACTTATTGGTAAAGTCATCGTTTGTACCCGTAGGGCCAACCGCATCAGGTGAACCATCCGGACCGTTTAACAAGTCAGAATCAGGTTCTTCGACCAGAGTGACCACAATGGCTTCACCATCGCCGTCGTCAGGATCACCGGTATTGTCATCGCTAGGATCATTACCTGGGTTAGTGGTATCACTACCAGGATCAACCCCTTTGGTAATCAGATCGGTTGGATCATTAATCAAACCATCATCAGGGGTAAACCCTTCTGGCAACGGCGTGCTCGGGTTATCAATCACGTCAGGATTGAAGCTGCTGTAGGTATCTGTGATGGGATCATAGTTACTGGGCGTTTGGTCACCGGATTCATCCATTACAGGGAAAGTAAGGCTCTCATCTTCTGGGGTGAGCGGATCGTCTTCTACACCTGAACCAAAGACCTGGGCGATATTTGCCACAGTGATAGGGGGGGTGGGGGTCGCTCCAAAGTCATCAGCAACCACTGTGATTTCAAAGCCAGTCACGATTGGAGCAGTGATAGCAATACTCCTGGGTCCGGCAGATGGGTCGTAAACAAAACCAACCCGAGTCGCTGTACTCAAGTTCGCAGGGGGCGATGCGGGGTCAAAGATAGTCCACTCAGCACTGACAGCATCTTTGTAGTTAGCAATATCTGTGGCATCAACTGAATCGGTCGTGTAAACCGCTTTCCAGTCTGCGTTGGGGACTGTGACACTGTCTAGGCTAGTGCCAACGGGGATAGCGTCTGAAATCAGAACAAATTTCTCTTCTGTACTGCCAACTACATCTAGAGTAATGGGTTGTAGATCAGCGGCATCGGCATCACTGCCAGCAGGCACCGTATCAAGGACATCTACACTCAAGCTGTAGGTGAGTTGATCATCATCAATACCAGCAGCATTCTCAGTCAAGCTAGTAAAATCTTTCTCAATCCGAACTAAAGGTTGTAAAAGTGGCTCTTCGTTAATTGTGATTGCACCGGTCGCACTGGCTTCGCGCTCACCGTTAGCGGGTGGGTTGACGCTGGCTTCACCGATGAAGCTAGTGGCAGGGTCAGGTGGGTTTTGGGTATTGGCGTTGTTGTTAGGACTTCCTACTGTATTTGCGACATCAGTCCCATCGTTATCATCAGTAAAGACGCTACCACCCGAGGAATCATAAGGTTGGTTTTGACCGTCACCGGGGGTATCACCATATTGCACCGTGACAATGTCACCAGATTGGGCCGTAGTTGAGGTTTGAACAACCACCCGTACATCGAAAGACTCGCCCGGCGCAAGGTTTTCAATATCTGTACGGCTCGTGATGGGCACAAAAGTACCATCTCGATTAAGATCGGCCATAATGCTAACGACACTATCAACTGGACCGCTGAAGCCTGCAACCGCGGGCAAGCTGATATCTGTTTCGTCGTTACCGACGTTGGTGATCTCAAAGGTATATAGAATTTCATCACCGGGTTGAACAGCCCCTGTCAGGACTCCAGTCCCGGTTTGATATCTCTCAGCACCCGTGTTGACAACGGTGATACCGGCAATCTCAGCGACTTCGACCACAACGGTGTTAGAGGTAGAGGTTTGAGGGGTGCCTTCGGGGTCACGGTAGGTGGCCGTAGCGGTGTTACTAATCTGGGTGCCCGCAGCAGTCCCCTCTGCCAGCACCATACTGACCATGTTAAAAACGCCCCCAACAGCTAGTGCTGTGGCAATCAAGGGTTTGTAAGCTTTCCGGCGAAGACTCGCTTTTGGTTTGAGATGTTGCATAATTCTGAAAGTCACTGTATTAGAAAAAACAATGGGGCAGATTTACTGGGTGCGACTGGCACGAGGAGAGTTGTGCTTTTTAGCCAATCACTAGCCAAGCTATCTAAGGCAATCAGTCAATCAACTGTGTTGATTACATCGAGATAAGTAGTGCAGCTATAAAAGAGGGCTCGCATCAGACAACACACTTTCGACAGTTATAGTTTGACCTTTTCTATAGGTTTTATAACTGGGGCAGATCGCTTATATTTCAAGGTGTTCCGACATCCGAATCTTCACGAGATTGCAAAATATCAATCTCCGTAAATATCGATAGACAACATTCAAAACCCTTTTGATTTAGCTGTTTTAGAAATTGCTTTCTTGACTTAAGAAGCTTACATACAACAACTTAAATTGTTGTCAAAATAACAACCATAAGGAAATCTTTCTCTTGAAAACAAAGACGATAAGAAATTTATTTGCATCTCAGTGTTTTTTCTGTCTGAATCTGACCTAAATTTTTGTGAATACAGGTAAGCTTTGTTTTTGTGTGGTAATTACGGAGTAAGCCGCGTTTTTTAATGGAGGTCCCACCATGAGGGAACTCTGCGGTTTCGCAAAAGGAAACCTGCCTTGGCGGTATTCACTGACTCCATAGCGACATCATGTGTTTTCACAACAACAGGTGCCCTGAGAAAAAATGCACTTGAAGGTTGCACATCACGCCTGCTAAGAAAAATAGTCTCCCCATGGCAATCCATAGGAAGACTATTTTTAAGGAGCATTAATGTAGGTTTGATCCAGTTGATAAGCTTAGACAGCCTTAACTCAGACAGCCTTGAGAGACGGTAGACTTACCACTAAGCGATACCCGGTATCTAGGGTACCTTGAATGGCAATACTGCCCTGGTGCATTTGGGTGAGATGGTGACTCAGCAAAAGCCCCAACTCATAACGAGCTGTGTCATCTGATGGATTTGACAGGTCCAATAAATCGTTGTTGTCATTGATGTCAGTCAAAGCAGACGGGTCAGGCGATTTTGGCAAGCTAGAAGAGACTGATAAATGTTTACGGCCCCAGGTGACCACAGACTGAGGTAGGTCTTCTCCAAGCCAGGGATTTGATAGCCAAACCGCGAAATTTAGCCGATCGTCTTTTCTGGAAATATGGAGTCGCAGGGTACTGCCTGCGGTCGACATTTTGACAATGCTAGACACCAGATGATAAATCAGCTGCTTAACCACTCGCTTGTCGAGCACCCAAATGCGCGAACCAGGCTCAATGGAGAGATTGAGCTTAAGGTCTTGCTGTTGCACTAGCTTATCTAAAGCCTGGAGTGACTGTCGGGCCAGCATCTCAATATCAATGGGGGCGAGTGATAGCTGTTGGGCATCTTCTTCAAACCCGCCTAAACCAATAATTTCATCCACTAGCGCTAGCAAATCCTGGCTGCTGTCGAGGACGATCTTGGCATATTCTTGCTGTTTTTCAGTGAGGGGACCATAGATTTCGCGGCTGAGCATACTGGCCATGCCGGTAATCGCGGTCAAGGGATTGCGCAGGTCTTGGGTGAGTTGAGAGATTAAGCCCAGGCGAATGGTGTTAATTTGCGATCGCGCCCGCACTGCTGGGTCAGTTTGCATGGGGCTCAAGGGATCAGTTTGCCCATTGACGGAAGGCGCAAACTGACTGATAGACATCGGGGCTAATGTCATGCCACCAGCTGACTGCAACCGCTGCTGCAACCGCTGCTTTTCATATTCGCTCATACACCAGCGAGCATTGAGCTCTAAAAACGCCACCTCCTGGGGGGTAAACTGGCGGGGCATCAGGTCCATCACCGCCAGGGTGCCAATACAGCAACCCTCGGACGTGAATAGGGGCACGCCTAGATAGGCCTGGATGCCATATTGCTGCACCAGCAAGCTATTCGAAAAGGCGGGATGCTGGGTGGTGTCACTCAGGGTGAGAACCTGGGTGCTATCAACCACATGGGTGCAAAAGGATTCTTGCCGAGGCAGCATTCGAGCGGCAGCGAGCTGGTTCATCAGACCCAGACTAGAGAGCCCCACCGCTGATTTGAACAGCTGGTGCTCTTGATCGAGGACGCTTAATAGACAAATGGGTGCAGTGAGTGAACGCGATACCATTTGTGAGGCTTCTTCGAAGACAGGTATATGGGACGCTTCGAGTAAATTCAGCTGTTCTAATAGCTGCACACGCTTGCGATCGCGCTCCTCGGGAGACAAGCCGTCGATTAGACAAGCCGGACGGGTTTCCAATTGATTCATAGGTAGGTTTGTGTCTGCGAGGGGAGAGCCGTATTTCATTGCGATCGCTGCAATCTGAGCAAGCCGAAAAAATTTATAGGCTAAGCATTCCCGCTCGTGATCATTGGCTAAACCTTTGAAATTGAATATTTCTCGGTTTCTCGAAAGATTTTGCTAAGTTTCGGGGAAACTACGGAAGGATTGTCCGATTTGAGGCTGTCTCGATACCTGTTTAGCCTTGACGATAACCCCTGAGGGAATCACAGAAGGGGTCAGCAGGGGCGTATGGCCCAAGGGGCATTCAAGAAAAGCGAAGCCCTAGCGGAGCCATGCCATGCCCGAAGGGCTATAAGGCACAACCATCAAAGACATGGAGTAAACTGATGTAGCCAAGGCATCTAGAGCCAAGGTCAAAAGCTAGGAAAGTCCCGCTATGCAACCCGCTATTCCTGTTGGAACCCTGCTGCAAAACCGATACCGTATCGTTCAACTGCTCGGGCAGGGTGGTTTTGGGCGTACCTATTTGGCCGAAGATCAGGGCCGCTTTAACGAACGGTGTGCCCTTAAAGAATTTGTGCCCCTACAGGGGGAGGATCGATTTTCTGATAAAGCGACCCAGCTTTTCCAGCGAGAGGCCGCGATCTTGTACCAGATTAGCCATCCTCAAATCCCTCAGTTTCGGGCCACCTTTGAGCAAGACCAGCGGCTATTTTTAATCCAGGATTATGTAGAAGGCACCACCTACCGAGATTTGCTCAACCAGCGTCGCAGTCAAGGAAGGGCTTTCTCAGAGACCGAAGTTCGTCAGTTTTTGCAGCAGATCCTGCCGGTACTGGCCCACATCCACGCCAAGGGCATTATTCACCGCGATATTAGCCCTGACAATATTATTTTGCGCCGCAGTGACCAGGCCCCAGTCTTGATCGATTTTGGGGTGGTCAAAGAGGTGGTTACTCGCCTGCAGCTTGACGGCGCAGACCTGCCCGCTACCACGGTCGGCAAATTAGGCTATGCCCCCAGCGAGCAAATGCAAACGGGTCGGGCCTACCCTAGCAGTGACCTCTACTCGCTAGCGGTGACGGCGGTGGTCCTACTCACCGGCAAAGAGCCCCAAGACCTCTTTGATGATGTTAATCTCACCTGGAATTGGCAGCAGCATGCCCAGGTCAGCCCCGCCCTAGCTCAGATATTAAATCGGGCCCTCAACTATCGGCCCGGTGATCGGTTTCAGTCCGTCAGTCAGATGGCCCAGGCCCTGGCTGGACAAACCGTCACCCCGGCAGTGCCTCCGGCTCAATCGGCTCAGCCAGTCACCCCGCCCCAGCGGGCAGCGGCCACCCCACCGATGTCTGAAATGCGCACAGTCGCCGTGGGTCGCCCTACCCCAACCGATGCCACCGAGCGTGCCCCCCGCCCCAAAACCCGAACGGCTCCCCTGCCCCCCTCGGCGCAACAGCGCAGCGGCGGTGTCTTAGAAAACCCCTGGGCCGTCACCGCGATTGGATTTGGCTCTGCAGTGGTGGCTGGTGTTGGTGGCTGGGCTGTGGTCAACGTGCTCAGCCAGCCAGCGGCCCCCCCAACCCCGACCATCACACCGCTGCCAACTTTAACCGCATCGCCTACCCCCACTCCGACAAACACCCCAAGCCCTCCCCCTGAAGAACCCACCGAATATAATCAACCTTTATCGATCGCACCCGGTGATAGCCAAACCGTCGAAGGCTCGGTCAAGGGTGGCAATAGGATCAATTACACTTTGCAAGGGCAAGCGGGGCAGACCCTCTCAGCTGCCCTCAAGGGCGAAGGCGTTTTGCTCTCGGTGCTGGGTCCAGAAGGCGAAACCGTCGCCGATGATGCCAACCGTACGTTTCGCTGGAGCGGCCCCCTGGAGGCCGATGGCGAATACACTATTCAGCTGAGCCCGGTGCAGGGGTTATCGCGCAGTGACTATCAGCTAGAGGTGGGCCTGACTGCCGCCCCTGATACGGGCACTGAGCCCGGCACCGAACCCGGCACTGAGCCTGGCACCGAACCCGACACTGAGCCCGGCACTGAGCCCCCCGAGGGTGAACCCACAGAGCCAGCCCCCCCACCTGAGGAAGAAAGCCCTCAAGTCGAAATTTTAGAACAGCGGGTCCAGTTCCCGGCGGGAGATGAGGGGGTGACGGTGGCAAACGGCGTTGGCCCTGGCCGAGTTCGTCGCTATGTGGTGAATGCCCGTCAGGGGCAAATTATTACCGTCAAATTTACCCAGGCCAGTGGGCCCGTGACGTTTGATGTGATGCTACCGGGCGGTGAACTGATGGATGATGCCTCAGGGGTTCTATTCTGGCAAAGCTACTTGCCCCTGGGCGGTGACTATATGATCGATGTGAAATCACCCAGCCAGGCAGAGTTTACGCTAGAGATTCAGATTGCAGTGCAGAATTAGTCATGTCATCTCTTCTCATCGCGGCTACCGACACCGACTGCGGTAAAACTGTACTCACCTCTGCCCTGGCTGCCTACTGGCAACGCTATTGCCAGCCCCATCGCTTAGGAATTCTCAAGCCCATTCAAGCGGGGGTGGGCGATCGTGAGCATTATCTGCGTCTGTTTGACTTGGGACAGTCGATTGCGGAGATTAACCCGCTATTTTATGAGGCTCCGTTGGCTCCACCAATTGCGGCTGCGTTAGAAAATACCACTATTGACTTGGGTATTGCCTGGCAGGCGCTACAGCGATTACAGACCAAACGCGATTGGGTTTTGGTCGAGGGGCTCGGGGGGCTGGGGTCACCGGTCACGGATGAGATGACGGTGGCTGATCTGGCGGCAAGTTGGCGATTGCCGGTGGTGCTGGTGGTGCCGGTCAAGCTGGGTGCGATCGCAAATGCAGTCGCCAATGCCGCCTTAGCCCGTCAGACAGGATTGAAGCTGCAGGGCATCGTGCTTAATTGCACCACGCCAGTCACACCGCTGGGCCTCAAACAGCTGGCCCCCATTCCCTTGATTGAGCAATTGACCCATACATCGGTTTTAGGCATCCTGCCGTATTTAGACCCTGCTGACGACCTGGATCAATTGGCCACCGCTGCCAGACAGCTGGCCTTAGAAGCCCTGATGCCAAAACCTTTTTGGGCAGCTCAGCAGTTAATATTGAGTAACCCCCTAAATTAATTGACCCACATTAATTGATCTCAACCTAGCCAATCAGCAAGTTTATGTTTCAGGTTTGGCCTAGTAAGTGTAAGTACGTAAACTTATGTATAAATAAATTCGGAGGGAGCTTGAAAATTACGTAGAATTTGGGAACTGGTATGGGCTGATTCCCGTCTATGGATATGACAGTTGGCAAACTGGTTTTGTCATCTGTTTTGTTATTTATTGTCACCTTCCTTCCCCCTTTCCACCTATCCCCCCAGTCACACCCCCACGAGTCACACCCCCACGAGTCACACCCCCACGAGTCACACCCCCACGAGTCACACCCCCCTCAACAATTTGCTCGAATTCTTGATGCTCAGCGATGGGTAGCAAGATCGTCCATTCCTGAAAATCGTCATTTTTAACCCATTATGGTTCCATCTAGTACGTCTGGTGCTTGGCAATTGGACAGTGCTTCTGGTACTTTTCAGTACGCCTTTTTTGAAGAGGGTTGCGATAGCCCTTTTGGGCCGGTCCTCGACCATTGCGCTGCGTCAATTCACAAACAGTCCGCAGCCGGGTTGTCGCAACAGCAACAGCTAGAGGCCATCGTAGAAGCCCGCACCGCTGCTCTAAAGCGTGAGATTCAAGAGCGGACGGCAATAGAGCAGCAGCTTTTTCAAGAAAAAGAGCTGGCCCAGGTCACCCTGCACTCCATTGGCGATGGGGTGATTCGTACCGATGCTCAGGGTCGCATCGAATATCTCAACCCAGCGGCAGAAACCTTAACGGGCTGGGCCTTGTCGACCGTCAAGGGGCGACCGCTAGCGGCGGTGTTTCAAATTGTGGATGAGGCCACTCGCACCCCCCTGACCAACCCGGTTTCTCAGGTTTTGCAAGCGGGGCAAACCGTTAATGTCAACGACTATCCCCTATTGTTGGACCGTGATGCCCGGGAATATGGCATCAACTGTTCAGCCGCGCCGATTCATAACTGCGACCGTCAAATCATGGGTGTGGTGATTGTGTTTCGCGATGTGACCCAGTCCCGACAGTTGGCCCAAAAGCTCTCCTGGCAGGCCAATCACGATGCACTCACAGGCTTGGTCAACCGCTCTCGATTTGAGCATGATATTACCGAAGCGCTGCAAGCTTTACGCCAGCCGCCGCTGACCCACATTTTGTGTTATCTCGATTTAGATCAATTCAAAATCGTCAATGACACCTGTGGTCACAATGCGGGCGACGAGCTGCTGCGGCAGGTGTCAACTATCCTCAAAAATCAGGTCCGCACCAGTGACATTGTGGCTCGCCTGGGGGGTGACGAGTTTGGCATCTTGCTTAAAGACTGTTCGCTGGCCCAGGCCCAAGTGATTGCCGATGCGCTGCGGGCGGCGGTGCGCTCATTTCGCTTTGTCTGGGAGGAAAAAACCTTTAGCATCGGTGTCAGTATCGGGCTGGTGACCCTGGATGATGATGGCCAGAGCCTGGTAGATGTGATGAGTGCAGCCGATGTGGCCTGCTACGCTGCTAAAGAAAGTGGCCGCAATCGGGTGCATATCTATCAGCTCAATGATGCCGAACTGGCCCAAAAACGAAACGAACGGCAGTGGAGCCTGCGCATCAAAGAAGCCCTGACCCAGGGGCGGTTTTGTTTACACCAGCAGCTGATCCAGGCCACCCAAAGCACTGAGATCCATCAAGAAATATTACTGAGAATGGTGGACGAACAGGGCTCATTGATTTTGCCTGGTGCCTTCATGCCAGCGGCTGAGCGTTATGGCCTGATGCCCGAGATCGATCGCTGGGTGATCCAAACCTTTTTGGCCCATAGCACTGCCCAGCAAAGCGATCGGCTACACATGCTCAATCTGTCAGGCCCCAGCATCAATGATCCTGACTTTTGCCGATGGCTGGAGGGTGAACTCAAGCAGGTCCCTGATTTAGCGCGGCAGCTATGTTTTGAAATTACCGAGACCGCTGCGATCGCAAACCTGAATCAAGCCGCTCACTTTATGCACAGCCTCAAGCAGCTGGGCGGCCAGTTTGCCCTGGATGACTTTGGCGGCGGCATGTCATGCTTTGAGTTTCTCAAAGAGCTGCCAATTGACTATTTGAAAATTGACGGCAAATTTATCGACGAGATCGCCCATGACCCTGCCAACTACGCCATTGTCGAAGCCATCAACCATGTCGGCCACGTGATGGGTATCAAAACCATTGCAGAATTTGTCAACACCGCTGAGATCCGCAGCTGTCTGGAGAAAATTGGCGTTGACTATCTACAGGGATATACCATTGCCAAACCCCAGCCGCTAAGGGCGTTAGATCCTGGGAACTAAGCATTTCCCTGCCTGGGTACCCGGACCTCAAAAATCTGTCAGAATGGAATAAATTCTTAAATTTTTGATGTGCATCGACAGGCGCTTACGTAGGGCCTCACCTTAGACCTATGACCTCAACCTTGTTTCCCCACGTATCGGCTAATTTTTCAGCGGTTCGGGATGGCATTCAAGATCTGCAATCTCAGTTAGTGGTCTGGCGGCGTCAGCTCCACCGAAAGCCTGAGCTTGGGTTTGAAGAAATTCTGACGGCCCAGTTTGTGCAGCAAAAGCTCACCGATTGGGGCATTCCCTTTCAGGGTGGGATTGCAAAGACGGGCATTGTTGCCACCATTAAAGGTAGTGCAAAGCGTGGGGCAGCTACAAATCAGCCGGTGTTGGCCATTCGCGCCGACATGGATGCCCTGCCAATCCAAGAACTCAACGAGGTACCCTATCGATCGCAGCATGATGGCAAAATGCACGCCTGCGGCCACGATGGCCATGTCACCATTGCATTAGGGACGGCTTATTATCTGGCGAAGCATCGCGATCGCTTCTCAGGCACGGTCAAAATTATCTTTCAACCCGCCGAAGAAGGCCCCGGTGGTGCTAAACCCATGATCGAAGCGGGGGTGTTACAAGCCCCCGAAGTCGATGCCATCATTGGTCTGCACCTCTGGAATAATTTGCCTCTCGGTACCGTCGGTGTGCGCAACGGCCCAATGATGGCCGCCACCGAATTTTTTCATTGCACTCTTCAAGGGCGTGGTGGCCACGGCGCAATTCCCCATCAGACGGTGGATGCCATCGTAGTAGGGGCGCAGGTGGTGTCTGCGGTGCAGACCATCGTGGCGCGCAATATCAACCCGCTGGAGTCGGCGGTGGTGACGATTGGCGAATTTAACGCAGGGACGGCGGTGAATGTGATTGCCGACAGTGCCCATTTGAGTGGAACCGTCCGTTACTTTGACCCTAGCTATCGAGATCTGATCCCCCAGCGGTTAGAGCAAATCATTGCTGGGGTTTGCTCTAGCCATGGGGCCACCTATGACCTTAACTATCAACACCTGTACCCGCCGGTCATTAACGATCCGGCCATTGCCGATTTGGTGCGCTCAGTGGCACTGTCGGTGGTCGAGACCCCAGCGGGGGTAGTGCCTGAGTGTCAGACCATGGGCGGCGAAGACATGTCGTTTTTCTTGCAAGAAAAACCGGGCTGCTACTTTTTCTTAGGGGCAGCGAATTCGGAGAAGGGATTGGATTTTCCGCATCACCATCCCCGGTTTGACTTTGATGAAACGGCGTTGGGCATGGGGGTAGAGATTTTTGTACGATGTGTTGAAAAATTTTGCAAACCCTGAACATCCGAATGGGCTGATTGCTGATCCGATGAATAGGTATCCCAGGTCAACCACAAGGGATTGCCCCTAACTTCCCCATTTACCTCTCTCCCCTATTTCCCCCTGCCGGCGCAATATATTGCGCTTCTACATTACCCACCACCCACCTTTTCCCCTTTCCCTTTCCCCCTTTCCCCCTTAAAATCGATGCTATCCTGGCGTGTTGATTGAACTGCCTATGGCTCTCAATGAGGAAATCCCCCGTCTGCGCGATTTGCTGCCGGCGTCTGGGCGAATGAAGACTCGGATTGTAACCAATCCGCGCCAGATGGAGGTGATTAAGGCGGAGTTTCCAAAGCCCTGGAAAAAGAGTCACCCGATTTCGATTAACTTTGACCTGTGGCAAGACCTGTCGATTGCCCAAAGGGATCTCTTATTTATGCGCGAAGCTGCCTGGATTGAGACGGTGCAGCCCCTCAGAGTCGATGTTTACCAGGGGGTGGCGGCGGCTGGGTTATTGGGATTTTTGGTGGAGCTATCGCAGTTTGATGCGATTGGCATCCTCACGGCGGGTGGGCTGACGGCGTTTGCGGGGGCTCAAATTTGGCGCAATAGCCGGGGCACCCAGGCCGAGGTCGCCGCAGATGAGGCGGCGATTAAGGTAGCCCAGCGTCGTGGCTATACCGAAGCCACAGCCGCCCAGGAGCTGCTGGCGGCCATTGAGGCGGCGGTTCGACTCGAAGGTCGTTCTAATCTAAGTTTTGCCGAGCTGACGCGGACTCAGAATTTGCGTGCGATCGCAAATCTCAGTGCAACCCCTGCGTCGAAGTAGGAGAGTGGGGAGGTGGGGGAGTGGGTAAGGCTGTGAAGGGCTGGCAGGGTGAGCTTGAGCTTTTATTTCAACAGCGTCAGGGACAAACATCACCGGTTCGTCATCGGGCAACGGCACCGCTCAAATTGCAGCGACCTTTTTACCCTGATCATAAAACCTGTCAGAGTGTGATTGTGCATACGGCTGGGGGAATGGTCGGTGGCGATCGGCTGGCGATTGATATTCAAGCCGAAGCCGAGACTCAGCCCCTGATCACCACGGCTGCCGCCAATAAGGTGTATCGCAGTGCAGGGCCGATTTCACAGCAAGCTGCTCATCTCACCATCGGGGCAGGAGCGCTACTGGAATGGTTGCCCCAGGAAACGATTATTTTTGATCAGGCCCAGTACCAGCAGTCGGTACGGGTGGATTTGGCCCCAGAAGCCATTTGGCTGGGGTGGGATTTGATGCGGTTGGGCCGCAGTGCTCGGGGAGAACGGTTTAGTCAGGGGCAGGTGCGATCGCACACCGAAGTCTGGCGGGGTGACATGCCTTTGTGGATTGACCGTCAATGGATTGAGGGAGGCTCTCCGGTCTTGACCAGCCCCCACGGGTTCGCCGGGTATCCTGTGATTGCTAGCTTCGCACTCGTCGGCAAAATTATTAAACCTGAACATCTAGAGATTATTCGTAGCCTGTGGCCCGACTTCAATGACGCTGATATGGGTGTCACCGCGCTCCAATCGGGAATGCTTTGCCGCTATCGAGGCACGTCTACCCAACAAGCCCGCACCTGGTTTGTTAAAATTTGGCGATATCTCAAACCCTATTTGAATGGAAAAACAGCCTATGTACCAAGGGTTTGGGGGCTTTGAGGTATCCCCTGAACCTGATATTCTGAACCTGATATAAAGATACAGATATCCACTCAATATTGAATACCGCCCCCATCTTCCCCATCCTGCCCAGGCAGATAACCCCCTACCCCCCTGACCTTCTCGCCAGGGCAGGCACAAGGCCAGCCCCTACCCTCTACGCACCTTCCCTATCTCCCCCACCCTCCCCATCTCCCCTGCCTCTCTACCCTCTACCCACCACCTATCACCCCCAACATGCAACTCACCCCCCAAGAAAAAGACAAACTCCTGATTTTCACAGCGGCGCTCTTGGCCGAGCGGCGTAAGGAGCGTGGCCTCAAGCTCAATCATCCCGAAGCGGTGGCCTACATTTCTGCGGCGATTTTAGAAGGGGCTCGGGACGGCAGAACTGTGGCAGACTTGATGGACTACGGCACCACCCTGCTGACCCGAGAGGATGTCATGGACGGGATTGCTGAGATGATCCATGAGGTACAGGTCGAGGCAACTTTCCCGGATGGGACCAAGTTGGTGACGGTGCATACGCCGATTCAATAGTGCGCCCTCCCCCCAGCCCCTCTCCCAGCTTTGGGAGAGGAGAGAAAGAGCTTCCCGTTTCGTTTTCCCAGATTTTCCTATGACTGAAGCACCCTCAACCCCACCCCCAAACGATCGCCCTCTGGATGCGGCTACTCGAACAGCGGTGCTCAATCAGATTGCCGATAGCCTCGATCGCTATGCCTTTCCAGAGGTGGCGGCTAAGATTCAGGCTGATTTGCGCGATCGCATCGCCAACGACGGCTATAGCGACCTCAAAAGTGGCCTCCAGTTCTCAGAAACCCTCACGGCTCAGCTTCAGACCCTGAGCAAAGATCTGCACTTGAAGGTACATTTCAGTCCCGCGCCCCTCCCCCATCTGGATGCGGATGCTGAGCCCACCCCTGAGGAACTCGAGCAACAGCGTCAGCTCAGCCGGCTACGAAATTACGATTTCAACAAGATTGAGCGCCTGGCAGGTAACATCGGCTATTTACAACTCTTTAGCTTTGAACCCCCTGAATTTGCAGGGGATACCGCCGCCGCTGCAATGGCGTTTCTGGCACCCACCCACGCATTGATCATTGATATCCGCCATAATCGAGGGGGCTCACCGGGCATGGTGGCGCTGTTGTGCAGCTACCTGCTACCTGACTACCCTCCCGTGCACCTCAACGATCTCTACTGGGCTGCAGAAGATCGCACTCAGCAGTGGTGGACTGTGCCCTTCGTGCCTGGGCAACGCTATCTGGAGCGCCCGGTCTATGTGCTGATCGGTAGCGAAACCTTCTCAGCGGCTGAGGAGTTTGCCTATAATCTGCAACAGCTCAAACGGGCGGTGATTGTTGGCGAAACCAGTGGCGGTGGTGCAAACCCCGGTCGGGGCATTCGCCTGGACGATCATTTTTGGATGTTTTTACCCACGGGGCAGGCAATTAACCCCATAACCGGCTCTAACTGGGAAGGGACAGGGGTGGTGCCTGACTTTAAAATTCCGTCGGAGTTAGCCCTACAAGCCGCCCATCTGATGGGGCTCAAAAAGCTGGAGGACACGGTCTCTAGCCCGACCCTGCAGCGCGAGGTTCAAGAAGCCATTCCCATGGTTAGCAACCGACTAGATCAAATGCAGCAAGATTTAATTAGCCAAATTGGAGGTTTAAGATGATTCCGGGTGAACTGCTGCCCGCTGAGGGAGATATTGAGCTCAATGCCGGACGACCGACCACCACCCTGAGCGTAGCGAACCAAGGGGATCGGCCTATTCAAGTGGGCTCCCATTTTCACTTTTTTGAGGTAAACGAGGCCCTCAACTTTGATCGCGAACAAGCGAAAGGTATGCGACTTGATATTCCGGCTGGGACAGCCGTCCGCTTTGAACCCGGTGATGAACGGGAAGTCACCCTGGTTGCTTTGGCCGGTAGCCGTGAGGTGTATGGGTTAAATAACAAGATCAATGGGCCCCTGTAGGGACGAGGTCACCTTGCCCCTACAGAGCCTCTGCGGTGCTAAACGTCATGGGTGTACTTCACGCCACGATAGGTTAGCTGTACCTTGTTGTGAGGGTGAGGCTGTACCCGATAGGACTTACCCTTGAGGGGAGCCCCGCGATACATCCCGATCTGTTCGGTTTCACTAGCCTGGACCGGCTCAAGATGGGCTTCGTAGTGAGCGCCTCGATAGGATAGCTGCATGTTCTGTTCCTCTGCATTTAGGTAGATAAGTGTGTAAAACAGCTGACTCAGCCTTGAAGGCATGTCAAAATCTCAAGACCCGAAGATCAAACTGTGTATTTAGATACATTTTACATTATCAATATGTGCATTGAAGCATTCCGATACAAATTTTAAGGTTTGCTTAAGAATAGATTGAGTCAACCATGACTTTTTTCACACTGAGCTCGTGACCTGTTGTTCATGACCGCAGTGGGTCAACCTTGACATACTCAACCTGTGAGCAAAGACACCTCTTTGCAAGCATTTGCTCAAACATTAACGAGGTTGAGAGTTATGAAAACACCATTTCCTGATGTTAAGCGCGCTGCATTTCTGTCCATTGGACTCGGTGTTGGTTTATCGATTTTGGGCGGGGGTCTTGCGCCAGCCAACGCGGATGTGATTCGCACAGGGCCTGACGGCAATACGGGCACCATTGAGCGCACGGTCGAAGATGAGGCTTTAATCCGCACCACCACGGGCCCCGATGGCAACAGCAGTTCGACAGTCACTACTCGGGACGAAGACGGTACCTTTGTTCGCACCACCACTGGCCCTAACGGTCGCTCGACCACCAGCACCCATGACGTCACAGTTGAGCCGGGGCAGATTACCCGCGAGTCTACAGGCCCTCGAGGAAATAGCTGGTCGGTGATTCGGTCACGTTAGGAGGTAGAGGGTAGAGGGTGGTGGGTAGAGAGTGGTGGGTAGAGAGATAGGGGAGATAAATGTGAACGCCTTCTGGCCCACCCTCCCCATCTACCTCATCCCCTGGCTCCTGATGCCTATCTCCTACCCCAGGCATCTCGGTATACTAGGGATTTGCGCAAAAAATTCGGTAATCTCCATCCCTATGTCTGACTTAATCTTATTTTGGCACCGTCGAGATCTGCGGCTCAGTGACAATCTGGGGTTAGCGGCTGCCCGCGATCGCACCGCCAAACTCTTGGGGGTTTTCTGCTTAGATCCTGACATCCTGGGGCGAGACGATATCGCCCCAGCTCGGGTCAAATATATGATCGGCTGCCTGGGCGAACTGCAGGAACGCTACCAAGAAGCGGGGAGCGAGCTGCTGATTTTGCAGGGCAAGCCTCAGATAGAAATTCCTAAATTGGCGGTGGGGTTGGGTGCGATCGCAGTGTACTGGAATCGCGATGTCGAGCCCTACTCTCGAGATCGCGACACCCACGTCGCTGAGGCCCTCAAAGAAAAAGGCATTGAAATTCGCACCACCACCTGGGACCAGCTGATGCACGCCCCCGGTGAAATCAAAACCGGGTCCGGCTCCCCCTATACCGTCTACACCCCGTTCTGGAAAAACTGGCGGAAACAGTCTAAAGCAAAGCCAGCCCTTACCCCATCTGGTCTGACCGGGCTAACTCCCCAGGAAACGTCTAAAGCCAGTCAGCTCGGAGCAAGTGACCTCCCCACTGCCCACGATTTAGGCTTTGTTTGGGAAAATGAGTTGTTACTCCCTCCCGGCGAAGCCGCTGCCCAGAAACACCTCGAAGCCTTTTGCGATGATGATCGCGCTGTGACCGAATATGATGAACAGCGCAACTTTCCGGCGGTGGCGGGGACTTCAATGCTGAGTGCCGCCCTTAAGTTTGGGGTCATTGGCATTCGTACCGTTTGGGCTGCAGCGGAGGCCACCTATGACCGCTGCCGCAGCGATGAGACGCACCACAATGTGCAAACCTGGATGCAGGAACTGGCCTGGCGAGAGTTTTATCAACACGCCCTATATTTCTTCCCCAAGTTAGAAAAAGGCCCCTACCGCCCACTGTGGGAAGACTTTCCCTGGGACAACAACGAAGCCCACTTTCAAGCCTGGTGCGAGGGCCGCACGGGCTACCCGATTGTGGATGCCGCTATGCGTCAGCTCAATGAAACCGGTTGGATGCACAACCGCTGCCGGATGATTGTGGCGAGTTTTCTCACTAAAGACCTGATTATTAACTGGCAGTGGGGCGAGAAATATTTTATGCAAACCCTGGTGGATGGCGATTTGGCCGCCAACAACGGCGGCTGGCAATGGAGCGCCTCCAGCGGGATGGACCCCAAGCCATTGCGCATCTTTAATCCGGCCAGTCAGGCCCAAAAGTTTGACCCCGACGCCGAATATATCCGCAGCTGGCTACCCGAAATTCGTCATTTGGATACGGAGCCGCTGGTGACAGGCAAAATCTCCCAGAGAGATCTAGAAGGCACTGATTACCCCCTGCAAATTGTCGTGCATAAACAACAACAGGCCGAGTTTAAGGCGCGGTATAAACTTCAAAAAGAGAACGCTTCGTAGCCAGAAGTTTGTCGTAAATCCGGTTGCTTATTCTACCTTTCATCCAGGCGTTGTTCTAACGCTGTCAGCTGATCTTGGAAGGTGGTGTTATTAGGATCCAGTGCGATCGCCTGGTGATAGAGCTCAAGCGCCTCTTCCAAGCGGCCTTGCTCTTGGTACAAAACACCCAGGTTATAGTAACCCTCAGCAAAATCAGGTTGGAGTTGAATCGCTTCTTGAAAGGCGGCTTCGGCTGCCTCATACTGACCCTGATTGCTGAGCACATCACCCACCTCGTTATAGACAACCGCATAGTCAGCATCCAGGCGAATGGCTTCTCTGTAGGCAGCTTCGGCTTCTTCATGCTTGCCCTGGTCATACAGAGTCAGCGCCAGATTGATGTGGGCCAACTGGTTGTCAGGATTCAGACTAATGGCTTCTCGATAAGCGGCTTCGGCCTCACTGTAGCGATCTTGGGCAGAGAGCGTTAGCGCCAGCGTCATGTAGGTCAGCTGATTATCCGGATCGCGGCGAATCGCCTCTCGATAAACAACTTCGGCCTCTGCATGGCGTCCCTGGTGACGGATGGCATGCCCTAAAAAAGAGTGCGACCATCCTTGATCAGGCGTAATTTGCACAACACGTCGGTAGGCTTTCTCAGCCTCTCCATACTGTGTCTGATCATATAGCGCATGACCCAAGCCTAAATAAGCCGAGACATTTTCAGGCTCGAGGTCAATGGCCGCTTGATAGGCTGTCTGCGCTTCCCCATGTCGACCTTGGTTTGACAACACCTCACCCAAGCCGATGTAAGTTAAGGCATCCTCAGGATCGAGGCGAATGGCCTCTTGATAGGCAATTTCAGCCTCCTCATCTCGTCCTTGATTACGCAGTGTCCCCCCCAAATAATGGTATGCCTGAGGGTTATCAGGCTCTAGACGAATGGCCTCTTGATAGGCGGTAGATGCCTCTTCGTAACGGCGCTGAGCAAACAGCGTTAACCCCAGGCTGATGTGGCCTAGGGCGTTCTCTGAATCTAATTGAATCGCTGATCGATGGGCGGCTTCAGCTTCTTCGTACCGGTCTTGGGCGTATAGCGCAAACCCCAGCTTAATCTGGATTAAGGGCTCATCAGGGGCAAGTTGAGCAGCGTTTCGGTAAGCCGCTTCAGCCGCCTCGTACTTTCCCTGGTCATGCAGAGCACTGCCTAAAAATTGGTAGGCCCAGACATTGTTGGGATCAAGCCTGAGCACCTGCTGCCAGATAACCTCAGCCCGGGCGTAGTCCTTGTCAGCCTGAGCTTCGATACCTTGGTCAAAAAGGGCATCTATACTCTCTTGGAGTTGACTAATCTGGAGCTGACTAATCTGAACCTGGGCCGAACGGGCCTGAACCTGAGTTGGAGCACTTACAAGGGCAACCAAACTTATGCCAACAGCTGTCAGAGGACGCATTGAACCTTGAGGAATATTTCTTTAGAAAACTTTAGAAGCATTACCTCCACCTAATATAAATGGCTGGGTTGAGATACTCAACCTCAAGGGTAAATTCAAAATTCGGCATGGTTGATCCCCTGGGATGACTTTAGCTGTGAGAGGCCGTTAAACACCAACGGCGATAGACTGGCTCATCCCCTAAATCAACAATCGCCCAAATCCTAAGAAACCTGATTTCGGGTTAGTGCGGCCTTCATTTTCTGTTGATGATGTTGGGCTAAACCGTAGCCAATCACAATACCCACAAAACCACAGATCAGATCAACCATATCCAGGGTGCGATAGGGGGAAAACCCTTGAATCAGTTCTTCGGTGACGGTAAATAGCCCGAACAGGGCCGGAAAAATCGGCAAGCGCAAACCTAGCGCGTTGAAATGACGGTTTCTTAAAACTCGATGCCCTAGGTAGCTGGGTATAAAGTAGAGCACCAGATGACCAATTTTGTCGTAGTAGGGGATTGTCTTGAGGAGGTGGGTTGGCAGGTTATCGGTGTAGGCTGCCCACAGGGTTAGGCAAAACAAGGCAGCATAAATGGCCGCCAGGGTTGCTACTCGGCGTTGTGAGGAAGAAGATTGAGCTTTCATAAAAACCGCGGTCAGGTATGTTTTTGTGGGATACAACTGAGTAGAGAAGGATTTCGGAAAGGGGGAAGGGGAAAAGACGAAGGGGGAAAGGGCGTTAGCGTTAGTCATCCCCGCAGGATTATAGGGCGAAAGGCGTAGGGCGAAAGGCGCTAGCGTTAGCCGTACCCGCAGGGTTATGGGGGAAGGGCAAAAGGGTGGGGGTGACTTATGGCATCTAAGTATCGGGGTCTGGTCTACTTATTAAGTGCCGTAGTGATTGCGGTGATTTTGCTGTGGGGTGGTCGCTTATCACCCCTGCAATCAGTTTCAAGGGCAACGCCGACGAGTTTGAGTGTGGATGTTGAGCGGTTGCGATCGCACCTCACCCCTCTTAGCACCGAACGCTACCTTGACACCGAGCTAGCTACCGCCCGAGACTACCTCACCGATGCCCTAGTTGCCTACGGCTATACCCCTGAGCAGCAGTCCTTCGGAGCCGGAGCAACCCAGGGTATTAATCTGGTTGCGACTCGCCCCGGCACCGATCCCGAAGCCGGGGCTTTACTCGTGGGGGCCCACTACGACACTGTGCAATATTCCCCTGGGGCCGATGATAATGCCAGCGCCGTGGCCGCCACGTTAGAGATCGCCCGCCTGTTTGCCAACTACCCCACCCCCCGCAGCCTTAAAATTGTTTTCTTTGACCAGGAAGAACGCCAGCCCGATGGGTTTGGCCTCTTGGGGAGCACTGCCTTTGTTGAGAACCCGGAGAATGTAGCTGAGCTACAGGGGGCTGTTATTTTAGAAATGCTGGGCTATGTGTGCGAAGAAACCGGGTGCCAGCAATATCCATCGGGGCTACCCCTATCTGGTCTGCCTGACCAAGGTAATTTTTTAGGTGCGATTGGTGACTTTCCCCATGCAGAGCTACTGCAGGCCTTTCA
>JBCBQD010000018.1:0-10393 GCA_039820425.1 Cyanobacteria bacterium J06635_1 | reverse complement strand
GGTAACTCTGGTGTATTGGCTGCTTGAAAGGCCTGCAGTAGCTCTGCATGGGGAAAGTCACCAATCGCACCTAAAAAATTACCGATGATCACACTGCCAGTGCCGATCAATAATATTGCAGCCCTGCCCGATTTGTTTCGCAGCGATCATGTACCCTTTTGGCTAAACGGCATTGGAGCTGTCATGGTGACCGATACAGCTGATTTTCGAAATCCTCACTATCACTTACCCACTGACACCCCTGATACGCTGGATGAGCCTTTTTTGACCCAGGGCACCCAGCAGATTGTTGAAGCCCTTAAGTCTTTATTGGGTGATTTATGATTCATTGGCCTCAAAGGCCATCTGCCAGAAATCTTTCTCGAGGTGGGCAACTTTTACAAACATTTCTTCGGCATCGACTTGAAAAGTCACATCCGCCACTTTGAGCGCCTCATCGGCCTGCTGCTCGAGCAGTTTTACATAGTCGGTAAAGCCTGGGTTGCCCCAGCGATCGGCAAACTCTGCATAGGGGGTAGGCATCGGGCTGTGGCTTTGCCATCCCTGGTTGTAGGCCAGCTCGATCGCCCAAAATGCCGTCGCCTGCACCACGTAGGGCTGCTCTGCCAGGTGGACCATAAAGCGGCAGTAGTCTTCGCAGGTGGGTTGCCGAGGAGAGGTCAAATCTAGAGAACGCTCGGCAGCTTTAGCCCGAAACCAGCACAGCTCCTCTTGGAGGGCACTGAGGCCAGACAACAATACGTCAAAATGGGTAATGGGGGCAGACGCCAGTAACCGTGCCGCCGTGCGGGTAAACTCCACCACAAACAAATAGTCTTGCACCAGCCAGGTATTAAACTGCTTCGGCTGAATGCTTCCCTCCTGGCACTGTTCTAAAAAAGGATGAACCGTTGCCGCTTTCCAGTCTTTTTCGTGGGTGGTCAGTAGCTGCTGGCAGGTGATAGACATCGAGGCAACCTCCAACGGGGGATAGGCTTACCTTTATCGTAGATTAATCCCTCTAAAACACTGCATAAACGCTACACAACTTGAGGATTTGCAATGGGTGAGGCGCTGCGCTTGGTGAGTGCGCTACGCTGGTGAGTAGGTGAATATGTCCACCACCACCCCACCATTCACCACCTCACCCCACCCAGTCTGAATACTAAATCTTGACAGACGACCTAGTACCCTCCCAAAATCCCGCGCTTTTTAGCCTGACGTTCTGCCCAACCAAACACGATCAGGCCCAGGCCAAAGTAGACCAGGCCATTGACCAGAGCGATGCCTAACAGAGAAAAGTCTAAAGCCTCACCCCGAGCCATCAGATTACGCAGCAGCCCGGTACTGGGCAGCATAGGCAAAAAGTTAGCAACTACCTGAGCTGGGCCACTCCACTCTTCGGTGGGGGCGGCAAGTAAAAACAACAGCGCAAACTGAAAGATGGGTAAAATCTGCTGCACTCGCTTAAAGACCAACGCTACTGACCCCATTACAAAGGCCAAACCATAGGCGGCCATGAGCAAGGTGATTAATGGCAACACCAGCGCGATGGGAAACGCTAGCTGACTGCCGGTAATCGCCATCAAAATCAGCAAAATGATCACAATCAATGACATCCGCAGCGCCAGACTGGCTACCGCTCGGGCAAAGAAGACCCTGGGTGCGCCAAAAGGCGAGAGAAACACTTGCTCCAGGGTGCCGGTCTGGGCCTCGGACTGGATATTGATGGCAATGTCATTGACGATGTAGAGGGCCAGGGTCCACAGGACATAACCCACCACCACCGCATCCAGGCGATCACCAAAGCCCATGGCTGGGCCAGCCATATACTGCGCACTCAAAAATAGCCCGTAAAAGACCGTGGTGATGATGACAATCCCGCCGACGATTTCGGTGGGATAACGGATGAATTGGATCCAGGTACGTTTGAGTTCGCCGATTAGGAGGTTGAGCATGCAGAATCTATAGAGGACGGGTGCTTCTTCATGATGACGGATAATGAACCTGAGCCCGAGGGTTATAGTTGAATCGTCAGTTTATAAAATTCTGGACATGGATAAGGTGCGTACAGCAAGACCGGGAGGGTTGAAAAATGAACGTTTCAGTCCAGGGCGAGCTTCAACGGTTTTCCGATCGACAGCAAAACATGAGCTTAATTTTGAACAAGTCTTTAGTCAGCTTTGCGGACCAGCTGTAGGAAAACCTGGGTCAGGTCGGCTTTGTCTTGGCGGATTTCTTTGATAGGTAAGGGGTTAAGCATGGCCAGGATATCGTAGAGCCCGGCTGAGCTACCGCTGTAGAGGAGGCGAGAACCGTCTAGGCTAGCGCCAAGCGATCGCAACTTGCCTGCCCGTTCTGCATTCAAGGTGCCGTCAAAATAAATGTGATAGGCCGTACCTGAGAACTGTCGGATCAGTTCCTGGGTGGGCTGCTGGGCGATCAGTTCGCCTTTGCGAATGACGGCAACCCGGTCAGAGAGGGCTTCAGCCACGTCAAGTTGATGGGTAGTGAGCAAAATCGCACAGCCGGAGGCGGCAATCTCGCGGATCAGACGCTTCACCGTTTCGCTGGCTTCGACATCAAGACCGAGGGTAGGCTCGTCCAGGAGCAATAGCTTGGGCTGGTGGACCAGGGCAACTGCGATCGCAACCTTCTGCTGCATTCCCCGAGATAGCTTTTGGACTGGGGTTTTGCACTTATCAGCCAGGTCAAACTGCTCTAGCAGTTGCCGCCCTCGCTCACGGGCCATCCGTCGGGGCACCTGCCGCAGCCCGCCAAAATACTCCAAATTTTCCTCGGGGGTAAGTCGCCAGTAGAGGTTGCGATTGCCCTCAAGGACAGCCCCCACCTGCTTAAGCGCTTTGGGATGACGATGGGGGTCAAGCCCCCCTACCCGCACCCAACCGGCGTCGGGGCGCACTAACCCGCCAATCATCTTGATAGTCGTAGTTTTACCCGCACCGTTTGGCCCCAAAAATGCCAGCACTTCCCCCGCGCCGATAGCGAGCGAAACCTCCCGCACGGCCTCAAAGCGGCGCTTACCGCGACCATACACCTTGCGCAGATTGCATGCTGCCAGCGTGGGGCTCGCATCTGGAATAGATGCACCCCCCTGAACGGGCTCAGTTGACAAATTGAGCGTCATACAGAAACTTGCTTAATATTTTGCAATCACACTTTATCGTAACGCTCCAGCAGCTATGCAGGCACCCTTGAGCGGTTGTAAATGCATTCGGGAATAATGCCCCAAACAGCATCAGAATACTTGCACACATTTTGTTACAATTCTTAAACAAGTTTTTTAGTCATCCACAAATACCCTCTCTAGACAGAATGATCTTTCCCACTTCGAGCGAACCGGTTTTTCGCACCAAGCAGGCTGAGTTAGACATTCAAGACATCTGCGGGTTGATGAAACTGCGCTGGCAGTTAGGGGAATGGACGCTCTTAGATACCCATTTCACCCGAATCGATCAGGTGTTTTTGGTGTGGGCAGGCATTAGCGCAGCAATTTTTGCGACGGCGCAGTTTTTCCCCACCTTTAGCTGGACAACCCAAGCCGCTATCTGGGCTGTGCTCACCTGCATTGGCATTGTCACCATGACCAACCTGGCCTGGTTTTGGGTGCAGGTAGAGCGACTGCGCTGGGTGGTTTACCTGTGGTCAGGACTGATGCTGACCGGCATTGTGCTGACCGCCCACGGCATCTTTAACGGGGTGCCGCTGATTTTGATCCATCTCTGCGGACTTTGGTTGGGGCTATGCGCCATCGGCTATGCTGTGATGGGGGTGGGGCTGCGATCGCGCAGCTTTTTACTAGCTGCCCTGATGCACCTGGCAACTGTGCCGGCCCTTAGCTCGATGATGGCCTGGCAGTTTCTCTTAACCGGGACCGTGATGGCGGGCAGCCTTTTGCTATTTGCCTGTGTGCAGTGGGATATGCGTGACCCGATTGAAACGCCTGATATTCTCTCCGTAGAAGAAAGAGAGTTTAACCAACAGCAGCAGCAACTGCGGCAGGCTTAGGGTCGAAGGTAGTGGGTGGTGGGTAGTGGGAGATTGGGCATTCGGCAAACAAAAACCTCCAGCCGGAGCTGGAGGTTTCGAGGAGGAGACTATCCTATCTGATATCAGTTCTCATGAAAGTCTTCTTATGTAGGCTCTGAATAAGGATCGCCGTCGTAGGGTTGCACCCCAGTATTTGGGTAGGCATCATCATCTGGGCCAAAAATCCGTGAAACGGCCTCAGAGAGATAATTCAAAATATTGTTTAGCCAACCTGTCACTTTCATAACCTTATATCCTCATAATTGACTGAAGGTAATGGACTGAAGCTGTTGTCTACAAACCTACCTAAAACGATTAAGATGAACCTATCCGCAACCCCGTCTGGGTAATCACGCCTTAACGGTCATCTTTATCTCAATCCGATCATAGACCTGAGAAAGCGCAGAGAACCAATATTGTCATCAATTCTTTACAGCGCAAGCCCAAAGTACATAAACATTTGGCAAGCAAATAAAAGTTGTTTTACATTTCAATAACAATCGCTAACGGGGGATAGGAAGGGGTGCCTTCAGTGACCATCGGCTGGCGATTGGCATGCGCCAGCCCATGCCAAAGGCGCGATCGGTGACTTTGAGGACGGGAGGGGCTTGTCTGCGCTTAAACTCGGTGCGGCTCAGCAGTCGCACGACTTTATCAACCACGGCGGGGTCATGGCCTGCGGCGACGAGGTCGGCCACGGACTGATGCAGTTGGATCAGTCGCTCTAAAATGTCGTCTAGAATGTCATAGGCGGGCAGAGAGTCTTGATCGACCTGACCGGGCTTAAGCTCAGCGCTCGGCGGTTTGATCAAAATGTTTTCTGGAATGATCTCAGCCGCGACATTGGGGGTTGTAAGCCCAGATATCAGACCCAAATGGGTATTATCTCCGGCCTTGGCCTGGCGGTTGAGCCAGCGGCATAGGGCATAAACCTGGGTCTTGGGGACATCGGCAATCACCGCCAGGCCGCCGTTCATATCGCCGTAGAGGGTGCAGTAGCCAACGGCCATCTCGGATTTGTTGCCGGTTGATAGCAGCAGGTGCCCAAATTTGTTTGAAATTGCCATTAGTAGGTTACCCCGAATCCGGGATTGCAGGTTCTCCTCGGTGACACCCGCTTCGGTATTGGCAAACAAAGTTTCAAAGGTTTTGTCGTAGCCTGCCATGAGATGTCCAATCGCCAGGGTTTCTGAGGGGACTCCCAGATTGGCGGCTAATTTCTCAGCGTCGGTGACAGAGTGCTCAGAGCTATAGGGCGAGGGCATCAACACCCCCAGCACATTCTCAGGACCAAGGGCGGCGGTTGCGATCGCACACACCAATGCCGAGTCAATGCCGCCACTCAGGCCAATCACCGCTTTTGAGAAACCACACTTGCGGGCATAGTCCCGAACCCCGAGCACCAACGCTGACCACATTTCTGCCTCGGGTTCAGCGGTCAGGGGTTTAACCTGGGAGGGTTGCAGGTCTCGGGCCTTAAAGTCGATCACCTCTAAACTGGGCTCAAACCCCTGGGCTCGACAGACCACCTCACCGCCCCGATTGATCGCCACGCTATAGCCATCAAAAATCAGATCGTCATTGCCCCCAACCTGGTTGACATACATAATCGGGCAGTGGTGCTGCAACACCGCATGGCGGATCATCTTTTCTCGCAGCTGCTGCTTACCCACCACATAGGGCGACGCCGACAGATTGACCACCAAATCAACCCCAGCAGCAACCACCTCAGCAGTGGGGTTCACCGGGTAGGCCCGCTGCCCCCAAAAGTCGTGATCGTTCCACAGGTCTTCACAAATGGTGACCCCGATATGGACCAACTCACCGTCGCTATCCTTGAGAGAAAAGTGATTGGGTTCGGTGCCGAATTCAAAATAACGGTCGTCGTCAAAAACATCGTAGGTGGGCAGCAGGCGCTTATGGAATACGGCCTGCACCTGACCATCCTCGACCAAGGCCATGCTATTGAATAGGGGTTTCTCACCAGCTGTGCCCGCGTTGGGGTTCGCCTCGGCAATGCCCACCAGGGCAGCCAGCCCTGCAGGCAAATTACGGGCAAGCTGCTCTAAGGTTTGTCGCATCAGTTCGATAAAACTAGGACGCAACAGCAGGTCTCGAGGCGGATAGCCACAGAGCGATAGCTCAGGGGTTAGCAACAGGCGCACATCTTGATCGCTGGCTTGCTGAGCCAGGTCGAGGATGCGCTCAGCGTTGCCGGTGAGATCACCCAGGATGGGATTGAGTTGAGCAATACCAATTTTCATAGGTAGCGGGTAATGGGTAATGGGTAATGGGTAATGGGTAATGGGTAATGGGTAACAACTTCAAATAAACACCATGGGCTTATCTTTTAAGGGCTCAAATGCCTCAGCATCAAACCGATAGAGACTGGCAGGGCGACCTGCCCCCCGCGACGCCTTGACCCCGGTGTCTGTGAGAAAACCGAGCTTGAGCAGCCGCGTGCGAAAGTTGGAGTAGTCAGAGAAATCTTCTCCCAGGACGGTGGCATAGAGCTGGTAGAGATCGCTCAGGGTAAAGGTGTCGGGCAGTACATCAAAGGCAACGGGGCTGTACTCTAGTTTGTTGCGCAGGCGACGATAGCCATAATCCAAAATCTCGTTGTGGTCAAAGGCGAGCTTGGGCACCCGGCTGAGGGGATACCAGGCAATGCCGCTAACCCCATCGGCAATTAGTTCGGCTTCGGCAAAGCGCACCAGGGCAAAGTAGCTCACCGACAGATAGCGAATGTCGTAGGCGTCTTCGGCTTCGCGGGGGTCACGGTGGGGGCCACCAAAGGTATAGAGCTGCTCTAGATAGAGATTGTTAACGCGAATCTTTTCGGACAGGACGCGATCGGCGGCATCTTCTAAAGACTCGCCCCGGCGGACCAGGGTGCCGGGCAAACTCCAGTAGCCGACGTAGGGCTCGTCGTGGCGCATGACCAGCAGCACCAGCAGGCGGTTTTGATCGGTATCGACCGAGAAGATGACGTTATCGACACCAACCTTAAAGTCAGCCAGGTCGGTATCGGCTAGTGGGTCGGCAATTTTTCTTTGGAGTTTTCCGGGCATGGGTACAGGTTGTGTTGGTCGATGTAGGTTTGAATGGTGGGCAAAATCGCCTGGTCGTCATCGCACTGGCGGTAAGCCGTCGAGGAGACATCGTACTGCTGAGGGGGCGTTGCGATCGCAACCTCAGCCCCCTGCTGTCTCAAGGGCAGCAAATCTTTGTCGTCCAGGGGGTAGCCAGGACGCGGAAACGCCAAAATCTTGACCTTTTGAAAGAGTTCAGGGGCACGATACCAGCGGGGCAGCTGGGGGATCAGGTCTGCGCCGACGACCAGGGTAAAGGTCGCCTGGGGCCAGATTTGCTGGGCTCGCTCCAGGGTGACCAGGGTAAAGCGGTGACTCAACGCTGGGTACACCTGCACCCGACCGGGGGGACGAATGGCATCTACTAACAGACGCAGCATCGCCATCCGATCGGCCAGGGGAGACTGATTGCCTTTAAAGGGATTGTCGGAAGCCCAAACCGCCACCTGATCAAAATGTTGCCCCAGCCAGGTGAGTACGCCGAGATGTCCCTGGTGGGGCGGGTCAGCGCTGGTGCCAAAGAGGGCAACGGTGATGACAGGAGATGAGCATGACATAGGGTATCGGCGTGAGAATAAAGTACCAGGTGATGAGGGAGCAGGAGCCGTAGGGGCCAAGGTTACCTTGCCCAGAGAGCAGGGGAGGCAGGGGAGCAGGGGGGGCAGAGGGAGCAGGGGGGCAGGGGGGGCAGAGGGAGCAGGGGGAGCAGGGGGAGCAGGGGAGGCAGAGGGGGCAGGGGAGGCAGGGGGAGATGGGATGTTTTTAGTTGCGGAGCCGATAGGCTGTTTTTGCAGGGTGTTTGTGGTCTTGATTGGCGGGAGTCTATGGCAGCTAGACGAGGGCGGCTGATCGTTGCGTGGCGGCGGTGAGCTGTTGGAGATCAGCCGATAGGGCAACGTCAAACGAGACGGGCTGGGTCACCTGACGCACCGCGGTGGGTAAGGCGGCCACAGATGCGGCTGACCGCTGGGCAATCTGCTCGAGGGGCTCAGTCGGGCTGAGCCGCTGGCCTTTTTGCATGACGGGCTGCAGCAAGGTGATCTCAGAAGGCTGCGCTGCTTCATCCGCCAGACCCAGCCGATCGCCCAGGGATTGCCCTTGCTCGATCCGCCGGAAGATTTGCTTGCGCCCAGGATAGGTCAGTTTACCGCTGGATTCTTTCATCACGGGGATGCCGTCAATTTCGACTAATTTATAGACGCCGTTAACGGGTGCCCCCGTCACCAGTTTGGTGCCGAGGCCGTAGCCGTCGATGCAGGCCCCCTGCTGTTTAAGATTAACGATGATCTGTTCATCCAGATCACCACTGGCGAAGATAGGGACGGTGGGGAGGTGCGATCGCACCTGTTTTGACAGCACCGCCAGGTCACCCGAGTCTAGACGCACTCCCGCCAGGGTTGCTCCCTGATTTACGGTTTTTGCCAGCCGTTGGGCCGCCGCCACCGTATCGTAGGTATCGATCAGCAGCGGTGCCCCCGGAAAGTAGCGATGAAACGCCTCAAAGGCATCATCTTCACTGCCCTCAATCGCCCCAATCGCCATCACCAGGGCGTGGGCCATTGTGCCCACCGGCTTTTGCCCTAGCTTCAGTGCCGCCAGCACATTGGAGGTTGCGGTCAGCCCCCCGGCCAGGGCTGCCCGCGCCGCCCACAGCGCCCCTTGGGGGCTAAACGCCCGCCGTGTACCAAACTCGAGCAGCGTTGCCTCTGGCCCCGCTACATCCCGTAATCGCGCCGCCCGCGTCGCGATCAGGGTTTGATAGTTCAGCACATTTAATAGATAGGTTTCAACCAGCTGGGCCTGCCACAAAGGCGCTTCAATTCTCAGCAGCGGCTCGTTAGCAAAGACAGCCGTGCCCTCAGGCACCGCCCACACATCACCTGTAAAGCAACCGCTCGCCAACAGCGACCAGAATGACTCTGGGGCATGGGTAAATAGCTCAGTTTTTTGCAGAACGTCAATTTGCTCAGGGGTAAACCGAAAGCACTCTAAATACTCCAGCACCTGGGCCAACCCTGCCACAATCAGGTAGCCATAGCCCTCGGGTAAGCGCCGGGCAAATAGCTCAAAACTGGCCCTCCGCTGATCTAGCCCTTCGCCGACATAGCAGGCCGACATCGTGAGCTGATACAAGTCGGTCAGCAAACCGTATTCATCAGGTTGAATTAATAACGCTTGGTCTTCCATCCAAGTTTCCTCGAAGACTTATGGTTATTATAACCAAAAACAAACGGAGGATTTCGGATGATCTTGCAAAATTTATATTCAATCAAGGCGAAAGGGACAAGGCGAAGGGGGGAGAGAACTTATAGATAAATAGACCGTGGAGATAGGGAAGGTAAGAGATTGTAGCGTAAGGGGTCCGGGAATATTTGGGGATTATCCAGTGCAGGATGGCATACTGCTGGCTGCTGCCTTCCCTTTCGTCCTTCGCCTTTCGCCCTTCGCCTAAATACCGATCCTACTCGCAAATACTAGACAATCTTTTAGTATTAAAAACTAAATCTCCCGATATAAAGCTTCCGTCTGTCCCCTACTCTTTCGCAAACAAGAAAGATATTCTGAAGTAAGCTACGTTTTACGAATATATAAACTCTTTATGATTGAGCACCCCTCTCAAGTCAGGCCCGAACCGGTCTGGATGAAAGTTTTACGGTTAATTCGTTGGGATAAGCCGGCGGGTCGTTTGATTTTGATGGTGCCTGCCCTGTGGGCATTATTTTTGGCCGGGCAGGGTAAGCCACCGCTGGAGTTACTGGCAGTCATTGTGGTTGGGTCACTGGCGACTAGCGCAGCGGGCTGTGTGGTGAATGATCTATGGGACCGCAACATTGACCCTAAGGTAGAGCGCACTAAAAAACGGCCCCTGGCGTCTCGGGCGCTGTCGGTGCGCACAGGCATCGTGGTGATGTTCATCGCATTTGCCTGCGCGTTTGTGCTGACGCGCTATCTGACATGGCTGAGCTTTGGGCTCTGTGTCGCGGCGGTGCCGGTAATTATTTTGTATCCCCTGGCTAAGCGATATTTTCCTGTGCCGCAGTTGGTGCTTGCGATCGCATGGGGCTTTGCCGTTTTAATCCCCTGGAGTGCAGTAACTGGGACGCTTTCGGCCCCGGCCTGGTTTCTCTGGGGCGCGACGGTGCTCTGGACCCTCGGGTTTGATACGGTCTATGCAATTCCCGATCGAGCCTATGACAAGCAGCTGGGCGTTAACTCCAGCGCGTTGTTTTTTGGGAACAGTGCGCCCCAGGCCGTGGGATTCTTTTTCTTAG
>JBCBQD010000017.1:0-41270 GCA_039820425.1 Cyanobacteria bacterium J06635_1 | reverse complement strand
GCTCTGCACTTGGGCCATATAGGTGGTGAAAAGAATATTCACGGTGACGAAGATAAGCAGGGTGCGATCGCGCAGTGCCGCGCCCCAGCCTGCCCAGAAGTTTCTGGGGGTGGCGTTGTTGGGAAGGGTTTCTGCGATCGCAACCGCCACGATGGCAAAGAACAGGGCAAAGGTCACCCCATCAATCACAAACAAAGCACGGTACGCCCCTGTTGCCGCAATTAGCGCACCGCCCAGCACGACCCCCAAACCTAAACCCAGGCTGTCGGCTAAACGGACGGTGGCAAATGCCTCGTTGCGATTGTCAGCTTGGGTGATGTCAGCTACCACCGCCTCCGTCGCAGGCCAGTACAGCCCCACTCCCAACCCCATTAGTAAATTGCCGATCACAAAGACAGTGAAGTTATTAGTGATCACAAACACCCCATCCGCCAGGACTGAGATCGCCGCCGACAGCAGTAAGGTGCGCCGCCGACCCCAACGGGGCGAGTCAGCCATCGATCCGCCCACAAATCGGCCAATCAGCCCTGAGATCGACTGGCAACCCAGGCCCAACCCCACGGCAGTGGCCGAAAGCCCCACCTGATTGACAAAAAAGATCGGCGCGTAGAACAGTGTGAACCCAATCCCGATCTGAGAAAGCAATCGCCCCGCCGCCAAAATCCAAACCCGAAGGTCGAGTTTAGGCATTAGCGCCCGCCAACCCCGAAATGCACCCAATGGTTTTCCTGCCTGGTTTTTCGGTTCTTATTGTAAGAGGGCAGCGGTGGGTAGTGAGTTGTGGGTAGTGAGTCAAGTGGTCGGAGCATGGAGTGAGAAGGTAGGGGAGATGAGGAGGGTGGGGAAGATGGGGAAGGTGATTAGAATCGTTATCAAGTCGCCGCTCTCCGCGTCACCGCGTCCTCCCCTATCTCCCTCACCTCCCCATCTATCACCTAGCCAGAATTCTCCGAGCCCATGGATTGATAACCCTTAGGGCCTCTCAACCCGCATTGGTAATCCCCCTTCCGGCCGCGTGTTGAAACTGAAATAGGGCTTGAGCGCATAGTCAGGGGCGGTGGATAAACGATAGCGTTGCAAAATCGTTGCCAGGTTAATGCGCATTTGGGTCATGGCAAACGCCTGCCCAATACAAATGCGGGGGCCACCGGAGAAGGGCAGGTAAGCAAATTTACGGATCTGGCTACGGTTGCTGCTGGCAAATCGATCGGGGTTAAAGGTCAGCGGGTCAGGGAAAATATCGGCTCGGCGGTGCAGCGTCCAGGGAGAGAGCAAAATAGTTGCATTCTTTGGAATTGAGCGATCTGCCCAGGTAACTTTTTGGATACTTTGTCTAGCGAAGACGGTATTCACGGGTAATAGCCGCATGGATTCTTGCAGAACACTTTCTAGGTAGGGCATTTGGGCGAGATCGTCAAAAGTCACAGGCCGATCTGCGAGCACCTGATTGATTTCTGAGCAAAGGCGAGTTTCTACAGCGGGATGCTGGTGGATCAGGTAGAGAGCGAATGCCAGGGAGTTAGCGGTGACTTCGTACCCTGCTGCGAATAAGTTCATCACTTCGTTGCGCACCTGGTGCTCGGTGAGTAGTCCGGTGTCATCCTTGACCTGGGCACGTACCAGCATGGCCAGGATGTCTGTGTAGGGCTTGGTTTCGGTTCGCCGTTCCGCAATCAGAGGGCTCAGCAATTGCTCGGTCTCAGCCACCTGACGTTTCATTTCTAGCGTGCTGGGCAAGGGTAACCAACCAGGTACAGGGAGGCCAGAGATCCGTCGATTAAATAGCTCAATAAACCGGACAAGGCCGTGAGCGGCTGGGTGATTGCGCAGATCGACGCCAAAAAAAGCCTGACTGGTGATGCCCATGGTCAGGTCCATCAGGGCCTGGCACATTTCCAGGGTTTGCCCGGGCTGCCACGAGTCCACCATCTCGGTAGTCGCCTGGATCATGATCTGGGCGTGGTCCCTGATTTGCTGAGAATGAAAGGCCGGTTGTAAGGTTTGCCGCACGACCTCCCACAGCCGCCCGTCAGCGGTAAACATATTTTCGCCAAATAACCCTTTGGCTGCGTACTTGACGGTGAATGGTTTATGGAAAAACTGGGCCTGGCGCACCAGCACTTCGCGAATATCGTTCGGGTGGTTGAGATAGTAGCCCGTGCCCAGACCGAGCGGGATTTTGAGAAAATCGCCCTGTTGGGCCAGGGTTTCAAGGTAGCCAATCATGTCCTGGCGCATGGCGCGAAGATGGCCGGCTTGGGGGCGTTTGGCGGTGGCGACAACCATAGGGGAGAAGGGTTTGTGGGCAACTATCCTTATGATGACAAAGGTTGAATCGTCTGGTCTACCTAAAGGCTGGGCAACCAACAGTTTCCCCTCAAGCCTCTCGACATCGCCAGAAACCCGGCTTCTTTTCTAAATTGAATCTGAGTGCTTTGGTTCGCCAAAAAAGCCGGGTTCCTTAACCAGCCAATCTCCAAATCGCTACTCAGCGCGAAACTGCCAGCGCAGCAGGAGTGAATTCACGACGACACTGACTGAGCTAAAGGCCATGAAGCCCCCGGCAAAGCCAGGATTAAGCGAGATTCCGGCGACAGGCAGCAGTGCCCCAGCGGCGAGAGGGATGCATACCAGGTTATAGGTAAAGGCCCAGGCCAGGTTTTGGCGGATCTTATCAAACGTGGCGCGGCTGAGGTGTAGGGCTTCGGCGACATCGGTGAGAGAGTCGCGCATCAGCACAATGTCGGCGGTTTCCATGGCGGCTTCGGTGCCGGAGTTGAGGGCGATGCCGATATCGGCCTGGGCCAGGGCAGGGGCGTCGTTGATGCCGTCGCCGACAAAGCCGACGCGATGGCCAGCGGTTTGGAATTGGGCAACGGCCTGGACTTTGCCTTCGGGGGTGACCTCAGCCTGGACTTGCTCAGAAGGGAGACTGAGCTGGGTTGCGATCGCATCCGCCGCCGCCTTTCGGTCCCCGCTCAGAATATGAACTGTCAGCCCCATCTGCTGAAGTCGATCAACGGTATCTCGCGCACTTTCCCGGAGCGGATCGCTGACAGCAATCAGACCTGCTAAGCGGTTATCTACGGCGACATAAACAACGGTTTTACCGGTTTGGGAAAGGCGTTGAGCGGTTTGAATTGCTGCATCGTCGAGGGGAATCTCTGCCTGAGTCAGCCAGTTTTGATTGCCCAGACGAACCCATTGGTGATCAATTTGGGCGACCGTGCCGAACCCGGCCTTGGTTGCAAACTCACTGGCCCTCAGAAGCGGTAACCCTTGATTTTTTGCGGCTTGGCGAATGGCGACTGCCAGAGGATGGTGGGTGCCGCTCTCGACCGTGGCTGCAAGTTGGAGCAGGTTGGCTTCTGACCAGTTTTGTTCAAGGCTGATACAGTCAGAGACCTGGGGGTGCCCGGCGGTCAGGGTGCCGGTTTTATCAAACACCACCGTGTCGAGTTGGTGGACCTGCTCTAAAATATCACCGCCGCGAATCAGCAAGCCTCGCTCTGCGCCAATGCCCGAACCGACCAAAATGGCGGTGGGGGTGGCCAGACCGAGGGCGCAGGGGCAGGCAATCACCACCACTGAGATTGCCAGTTTGAGGCTCACCAGCCAGGTTGAGGACATCGGGGTCATCTGGTGATGGCTATGCATAGCCCCCAGGGCCGACTGCATTACCTCAGGCCATAGGGGCAAGCCAATAAAGTGCCAAAACAAAAAGGTCAAGGCGGCAAGCCCCAAGACACCGTAGGTGAAGTAGCCAGAAATCATATCCGCCAGCCCTTGGATGGGCGCTTTACGGGTTTGGGCCGTTTCCACCAGGGCAATCATGCGGGAGAGGACTGTATCTGAGCCAGTTTGGGTCACCTTAAGGATGATCACCCCAGACTGATTGAGGGTGCCTGCAGCCACGGTTGCCCCTGGCTGCTTTGCCACGGGCATTGACTCGCCAGTCAGCATAGACTCATCGACGGTGGTTTGGCCGATTTCGACTCGACCGTCTACGGGCATTTTCTCGCCGGGGAGGACCCGCAGCCATTCGCCGACCTGTACCTGCGCCACCGGAATTTCAACGCTGTTGGTTTCGCCGAGATCGGGCGTTGGCACGAGGCGAGCCAGGGTTGGCTGTAGGCAGATCAGCGATCGCAACGCATTCGCCGCTCGAAACCGGGCCCGTTCTTCTAAAGTGCGACCGAGCAAAATAAAGCTCAGCAGCATGACGGGTTCGTCAAAGAAGCACTCCCAGCCCAGACCGGGTAACAGCAACGCCACCAGGCTGGTCAGGTAGGCGCTCAAAGCCCCCAGGCTGACCAGCGTATTCATATTGGGGGCACCGCGTCGCACCCCCTGCCAGCCATCGATCAGAATGTCTCGGGCAGGCAACACCAGGGTCAACGTCGCCAGTACCGCATGAAAGCTAATGTTGCTGAGGATGGGGATGTCGAGCCAGCCATAGTGTCCACCGATGTGTTTAAGGTGGCCGATGATGGACAAGATTAATAGGAGGGTTGCGATCGCGACCCGTCTAACATAGGCTTGCTGTTCGGCTGTTTTACGACTGACCCAATCCGCTGTGGTGGCCTGGAAAGTAGCTGTATCTCTGGCTTGGGTTGGAAAGCCTGCCGATGTGACCTTTTGGGCCAGTAAATCAGGGGTAATCTGTGTCGGTACATACTCGACAGCCGCAATCTCTGTGACCAGATTGACCGTGGCTGAGACAACGCCATCACACTGTTTTAGCTGATTTTCAACGGTCTGCACACAGCCAGCGCATTTCATGCCGTTGATGTTGAGGACGGCTGTGGCCGTTGTGGGTGCAGGTAGCTCGGGCTTAGAAATTGAAAACTCTGGCGTAGATGCGATTTGCATTGATATAGGGAACCGAAGCGATGGGAAATATCGACAACGAGGGAGGTGATGTCGAGATCACAAAGAGCGATCAAAGCTAGGGTTTCTCATTCCCTAGTCTCCTGAGCCTAGCGCTAATTAGAGCCATTCAGCAGAAACTTTCAGCTTGTCAAAATCATTGACAGCTTGTCAAAGGCATTCTCCCTGAGTCAAAGGACGGCTAGGATATCAAGGGATGCTTGCTCAGAAGTGTCGTAAACCTACGGACGCATCAGGTTAGGGGCAATCGTTATGCTGGGCTTAGTTTCACGTCACACGTAGAACACAATCCTGGCAAGCCCCTTGTCACATCTCTATGCGAATCGCTGGGGCCGTGACGAGGGGATTTTTCTCAAGCTGTCTGCACCACGTCCAGGCGAGACGTGAGTAGTTTGTCCATCCAACCTTCCAGGTAGGTTTGGTTGGCGATTTGTTCCTGGGGGTCAGTCGTATTAGCTGGGTGGGGCATCAGCCCAGCAACAGCGGCGTTAGTCACACAAAACATCGATTTTTGGAAGGTGCCACAAATTTTGACACGAATATCCTGTTCACCGCGGGTGCTTTCCAGATAGAACTGATGCAAATAGTCAGGCAGATTGCGATACATATCTTGCATTAACAGGGTCGGTGGGATGCCAGCCCCGGTAACAGGCAAGGGGTCAGCAAACAGAGCACCGTAGGCAAACCGGCTTTGATCCGGGGAAATTTGCTGGGCCTGGGCGTTGAAAGAGACTGTCCCTTGAAAAGGGGTGCCCCGAAAGAAAATTGCCTCTACATAGGGGACTGCGGTGTCGGGTAAAAAGGTTAGCCCGGCCGACTTTGGCATAATCTCGAAGCGCTCACCGCGAATCTCGACGGCGTAGGTAATCGGTCGGGCGGCATCGGCAACTAAACCCGCTTTGATATGATCAACAATCTCGATAATATGTTTGATTTCACCGCGATTGTAGCGATCGGCCAGGGACATGAAAATGTCGCTCATCACCCGCCAAAACTGGCCCAAACCACTGTAATAGGCAAGCTGGCGAATTTGCTCAGGCAAATAGTCAGGAAACAGACGATGCAGCACCTGCAAAAACGGATTGTACTTAATCCGGGCCTGGATGGCAGGTTCACAAGCTTTTGCAAATTCAGGGCTGTCAAGATAGGCATCTAACCCGCCGCCACCATGCCACATCATGGCCCGCATACAATATTCTGCGTACTCAAAGTTAATGCGGTCATGCCAAATATGACGGGTCCACTTAGCTGGGTTGACCTTGCCATCAAAGTATTTAAAGAAGGGAAACAGGACTAAAAATTGGTGGTCAGCGATGTAGTTTAGATTAATGGAATAAGCATTGAGCACGACGCCATAGCTGTCTAAGATGCCCACCACCTCCATGACATTTTGCGGATTGTCGGGCAGCAGCGTCTCCCCTGCCAACAATCGGTCAATGTAGGCAGACAATGGATGCATAGACACCTGTTTCTCAGCGACCATAGGTTTGGGTACGGTTTGGGTCATGGTTATTGGCATTCCTCTGTATAACAGATAGCGTCAGCAACAGGATCAGCAGACAGATCAAAGCTCGGGGCAATCAACGTTGAGGCTATCGATGACGGGGTGACCGCCATAGCCGTTTGACTGGGTATCTGAATCATCGCAGTTGTTGAGGTTTCGATCCAGCGGGTCATCCAGGTTGGGTTAAGCCCAAAGGTAAAAATCATCAAGATCAAAGCCAACGCCGGGGAATGTTCTTGCCACTTGACGGCGGGTAAGATAACGTCGGTTTTACCCACGATGGTCTCTGGGGCCACCTGCAATCGCCCAAAAAAGGCCCGATTAACCAGCAGCAAAAAGTACACCGCCGTCAGGCCGGAGCCAATCATCGACACCAAGGTCTGGGTTGAAAAGGTCTCAAAACTTCCTCGGTAAACCAAAAATTCTGAGATAAAGCCCACCATGCCAGGAATTCCGGCACTGGCCATCACCCCCAATACCATCAGGCTACCGGTGATGGGTAACCCCCGTTCGGGGTTGAGCAGGCCCCGCAACACCTTCAAATCTCGGGTGCCAGTTTTCTGGTAAACCACGCCCACCAGCAAAAACAACAGGGCTGAAATCAAGCCATGGCTGATCATTTGAAACACCGTGGCCAGAATGCTAATTGGGTTGGCGGCGGCACAGGCGAGCAAGATATAGCCCATATGTCCCACTGAGCTGTAGGCCACCATTTTTTTCATGTCTTGCTGTGCGATCGCGGCCAAAGACCCGTACAAAATACTCACCACCGCCCACCAGGCGATCCACGGCGCGAGCCAGCTCCAGGCCTCGGGAAATAGCCCAAAGCAAAACCGCAGTAAGCCGTAGGTGCCCAACTTGAGCAGTACCCCCGCCAACAGGACGGAAATTGGCGTGGAGGCTTCAACGTGGGCATCCGGTAGCCAGGTATGGAAAGGAAACAGCGGGATTTTAATCCCAAAGCCCACCAACAAGGCCCCCATCAACACCGCTTGCTGAACCAGGGGTAACCCTTGCGCCAGGCCAGGCACATAGTCAAAGCTGGCGCTCCCGGTCAGCCACACCAGGCCCAAAAAGGCAGCCAAAATCAGGGCCCCAGACAGGGCCGTGTAAATCAAAAACTTGGTGGCGGCATACCCACGCCGGGCTCCGCCCCAAATCGCAATTAGCAAATACAGCGGAATCAGCTCTAGCTCATAAAAGATAAAAAAGAGCAGCAAATTTTGCGCCATAAAGGTGCCCGCAACCGCCCCAGTAATCGTTAGCAACAAGGCATAGTAAAGCTTGGGGCGACGAATTGCCGAATCGCTGCTAAACACTGCCACCAGGCTGAGCACACTGTTGATAAACAGCAGGGGTAAGGCAATCCCATCGATGCCCAGTTCGTAGCCCAGCCCCAGGTAATCGAGCCAGGGCACTGACTCTCGAAACTGCATGGCGGCTGTATGGATATCAAACTGGGCAATGATTAATAGGGTCCAGACCAGATTGACCGTCAAAATGCCCAGGGCAAGTTTGCGGGATTGACCGGGCCAAACAGAAATTAAGACTGCTCCCAACAGGGGGATTAGTATTAGCGCACTCAGCATCCTATGCTCTCCCTGACCACTGCTTTGCTTATCACTGTTTCGCTTATCACTGTTGCCCTCACCACATTGCCCATGTCATCAATAGCCCCAGCAGGCTCACCCCCACCACAATGGTGAGAATGTAAGCCTGTGATTGGCCTGAAATGCTATATTTCAAGCCCTCGCCGCCCATCAAGGAGGCCGCCCCGACAAAGTTGACTGCGCCATCGACGATGTAACGGTCAAACCAACTGCTAAACCGAGAGAGTTGCTCAACTAAAAACACCACCGTCACCCGATATAGCCGCTCGGTATAAAAGTCATAGGCCAGCAAATCTTGCATAACCCTGAGCGGTCGCTGGGTAGAGCGTGACCACACTTTGCTGAGGGGCACCAACAGGCCAGTCCCAAACCCAATCAGGCCAGACAGGATCAGTAACGTGGTCACCGGCACATTTAGATAGGTGAGCGGCGGCAGCAAGGACATCCGGCGCATCACCAGGGGTAAAACCAGTACAAAAATCGATAGCGTCACCATCGGTACGGCCATCAGCCAGTTCACCTCGGGAGCCCGGCGAGACTTGGGTTGGGACTTACCCAGAAACACCAGCCGAAAAATACGGGCGATATTAAAAGCCGTCAGGGTATTCACCAGTAGATAAATCCCCGCTAGCGCAGGTCGATCAACCCGCAAAAAATCGACCCCCAAACGGAGTGCCCAAAACCCTCCCAGGGGCAACAATCCGATCATCCCCAACGACCCCACTAAGTAGGCTGTTGTGGTGGCGGGCATTCTTGACCAGAGCCCACCCAACTCGGTCACATCCTGGCAGTTGGTGGTCAAGATAATGCTGCCCAGACTCATGAAGATCAAGGCTTTGGCAATGGCATGGGTAAACAGCAACATCAGGGCAACCCCAGGCCACTCGGCCCCCACGGCGATAAAGACCAGCCCCAGGTAGGCACTGGTGGAGTAAGAAAAAGCCCGCTTAATATCAATTTGTGCGATCGCAACCAGTGACGCACCAACGGCGGTGATCAACCCAATTGCCGTGAGTGCTGTCAGGGTCACTGGCGACAAAACCAAGACCGGCTGCAGCTTAATCAGCACATAAGCTCCACAGGTGACGACGGCTGAGTTGCGCAAGATAGAGGCTGGACTTGGCCCTTCCATGGCTTCGTCTAGCCAGAGATGTAGCGGAAATTGAGCACATTTGCCAGTGGGCCCTGCAATTAGAGCCAGCCCGAGCAAGGTCGCTGCCAATGGCGTGAGATCAGCGGTCTTGACCCACCCATCCAGCTCGTTAAAGTCTAAGCTGCCTGCCCAGGTTGATAGAGATATCACCCCCATCAACAGCAGGATATCTCCCACCCGCTTAGTTAAAAAAGCATCTCGTGCCGCAGTCACAACCAGAGGTTGGGCATACCAAAAGCCAACGATCAGATAGGTTGAGAGCGTCAGCATTTCTAGCAAGAAGTACGCCAGGAAGAAAGAACTGCTTAGCACAACGCCGCTCATGGCTGCCTCAAAAAAGCCCATCAGCGCAAAAAAGCGAGCCAGGGCCCACTCCTTTTCCAGGTAACCGACTGCATATACCTGGGCCAGTAGACTTAATCCTGTGATCAGCTCCAATGCGCCTAGATTGAGGACAGAGAGATCCAACTTAAACCGCAGGGTCAGGTCAGCTACCTGTAACCAGGTAAACCCGATTTCAGTGCCCCCCTGATTCCAGATCCCTACAAAAACGAGCGTGCCGTGAGAAAAGGCCAACATCGTCATCAGGATGTTTATATAGGCAGCCGGACGGGAGCCAGTGTGACGAACCAAGCCTACGACCCAAGGTAATGACAGAAGAACCCCTATCAGGCCATAAAGGGGAATTAACCAACTGAACTCAATCAGCGTCTGAACCATTTCTGCTACGTGTCTAAAGAAAAGCTGTTAAAACGGGACCCAACTTAAAGTGGGACGTTATAACTAAAAAAAATCTTAGAAACTAAACTCAGTGAAGTATTGGCTTCTAAAGTCTGAACGCTTACCCTGCTGGACATTGCCAACCGAATCCAGAATCTTTGATTAAGACCAAGACTTAAGTCTATGGATGTCTGCAAGATTACTTATGTTTCTTTATAGTACCTGAAGACTGAGGTGCTCCACGCTTTTCTCTATTGAAGGTAAGCAAAATTACTCAATCCTCCCGTGTCAACTTTGTTTTGGCCTTTGCAAACTTCTAATAAGATTGCCTAAGTGTTTTGTATGAGTTTTGCTGATGCTTAACATTAGCAACAATCATTGCAGCTTATATTGTCAAACGGCATAGCCACTCGTATTCTGAGATCAAGAAATGGAGTTACGCAGGCTTGATTTGTCTCAAGGCAGCGAGTTTTGTCTTGTGGTTTTCAGTGGGGACCATAGCAGGGCAACAGTTTTTTGTCGCCAAGAGATTTTTGGGTTTGCTTTATTAGGAGAATACGACAATGCCAATTGCCGTTGGAATGATTGAAACCAGAGGCTTTCCTGCTGTTGTAGAAGCAGCGGACGCGATGGTAAAAGCCGCTCGAGTGACCCTGGTGGGCTACGAAAAGATTGGGAGTGGTCGCGTGACTGTAATTGTTCGAGGAGATGTGTCTGAAGTGCAGGCTTCGGTCGCCGCTGGCATTGAATCTGCTAAGCGTGTGAATGGCGGGGAAGTGCTCTCAACCCACATTATTGCGCGCCCTCACGAAAATTTGGAGTTTGTTTTGCCCATTCGTTACACCGAAGCGGTTGAACAATTCCGAACTTAGGCTCGATATTTTAGGCTGTAGTTTGCCCCTGGGGAAAATGCAAGTCTGAATCTTTGGGCCAGGTTGAGGTTCACGCTTCTATGTTTTAAGTCGCGATGATTTAGGTCATCTTGGCACTTCCTCTGGTTAGCAGGGGATGATTCATTCACGTTGTTGACACATTTTAAGGAAAGAGCAATGGCAATCGCAGTAGGGATGGTTGAAACCTTAGGTTTCCCAGCAGTTGTAGAAGCAGCGGATGCAATGGTCAAGGCTGCCCGGGTAACCCTGGTTGGCTATGAGAAAATTGGTAGCGGTCGGGTGACCGTGATTGTTCGCGGCGATGTTTCTGAGGTTCAAGCTTCGGTTTCGGCAGGTGTTGAAAACGTCAAGCGGGTGAACGGGGGGCAGGTTTTATCTACCCATATCATTGCTCGCCCCCATGAGAACTTGGAATTTGTTCTTCCCATTCGCTACACCGAGGCAGTTGAGCAGTTCCGCGAAAGTGTGAGTGGCATTCGTCCTTACGGTAGATAGGCTGTGCGCCTAGGCAAGGTTCGAGGCACAGTCGTTAGCACCTGTAAGGAGCCTACGCTGAGGGGGGTTAAGTTTTTGCTCGTCCAGTTTATAGACGAGTCAGGTAACCCCCTCCCTGACTATGAGGTTGCCGCAGATGTGGTGGGCGCAGGTCCGGGGGAGTGGGTCTTGGTGACGCGGGGCAGCGGTGCTCGTCAACATGACAGTTATCGCGACCGGCCCGTCGATGCCACCATTGTTGCCATCGTTGATACTGTCAGCATGGACACAGGTTTGCTCTACGACAAGCGAGAAGATTTTAGCTAACCCTTGGTTAGCCCCTTGGTTAACTTTTGTGGTAGCGCGTATTCAAGTTCGGAGGAATTGGGACAATGGTAGCCCGCCCCTCAGCGGCTCCCCCCACCCCTTGGTCAAAGAGTTTGGCGGAGCCCCAAATTCATGAGACCGCTTATGTGCATTCTTTCTCGGAGGTCATTGGTGATGTGCGCATTGGCGCTAATGTGCTGGTGGCACCGGGGACGTCTATACGCGCAGACGAAGGAGCGCCCTTTTGGGTGGGTGATGGCTGCAATATTCAAGACGGTGTGGTCATCCATGGCTTAGAAGAAGGCCGTGTTCTCGGGGATGATAATCAACCCTATTCTGTTTGGATAGGTGCAAAGTCTTCCATTACACACAAAGCCCTGATTCATGGTCCAGCCTACGTGGGTGAGGGCTGTTTTATTGGGTTTCGCTCAACGGTCTTTAATGCGCGATTAGGTAAGGGGTGTGTTGTGATGATGCATGCCCTGATTCAAGACGTTGAGGTCCCACCTGGTCGCTATATTCCGTCGGGGTCGGTGATTACGACTCAGCAGCAAGCTGATCAGCTGCCCTCGGTGCAAACGGCCGATCACAATTTTGCCAAAGAAGTGTTAGGCGTCAACGAAGCCCTGCGTTTGGGCTATATCTGTGCAGAGGACAGCGCCTGTATTATGCCGATTCGATCTCATTTAACACCCACACACAAACCCACTCAATCTGTTGGAAGGGATACCATGCAAAGCCAAAGATTAACCTCAGAAGTCATTCAGCAAGTTCGTCAGCTGCTTAGCCAGGGATACAAAATTGGCGCTGAGCATGCTGATCGGCGTCGTTATCGCAGCGGCGTTTGGCAGACGTGTACGCCGATTCAATCGACCCGCGAATCGGAGGTTTTGTCAGCGCTGGACGCTTGTGTGGCCGAGCATGCGGGTGAGTATGTGCGGATGTTTGGGATTGATCCTAAGGTGAAGCGGCGGGTGGCGACCACCACGATTCAGCGAGGAGATGGTAAGGCGGTGGCGGTGAGCCCGAAGACGGTGGCAAGTGCGGGCGGCGGATACAGCGCTCGACCTGCCGCTGCACCCACTGGTTATGCGGGGCAGACCGGGTTGAGTCCTGATGTGATGCAGCAGGTGCGCAATCTTTTAAATCAGGGATACAAGATTGGCACTGAGCATGCTGATCGCCGTCGCTACCGGAGCGGGGTTTGGCAGACCTGTGCTCCAATTGCTTCGTCCCGCGAATCAGAGGTATTTTCAGCATTAGAGGCTTGCCTGAGCGAGCATGCGGGTGAGTATGTGCGAATGTTTGGGATTGATACCCGGGTTAAGCAGCGAGTGGCGACCACCACGATTCAGCGGGGAGATGGTAAGCCGGTTGCGGTGAATGGGTCTGCGCCAGCGGCGGCTCCATCTAATGGGGGATATGCGGCAGCGGCCCCAGCCCCAGCAGGGCAGTCTGAGGGTGTGGCTCAACAGGTGCGGTCAATTTTGGCCCAGGGTAATAAGGTTGGGATTGAATATGCCGATCGGCGTCGCTATCGCAGCGGTATCTGGCAAACCGCCCCCGCGATTCGAGCCACCAGTGAGGGGGCAGCTTTGAATGAACTCAATCAGTTTTTGGCCCAAAATTCGGGGGCTTATGTGCGTATCTTTGGCATCAATACCGCCGCCAAGCAGCGGACCAGTGCGGTGACGATTCAAAAACCAGGGGGGCAGCCGGTCTCAGTGCAGCAGGCTCCAGCCTACCGGTCATATTCAGAGCAGCCAGCTGGGGCGACTAGCCAAAATGGCAATGGGGCTGCCCATCTCGCTTCGGATGTGGCGCAGCAGATTACTCAGTTGATCAACCAGGGCTACCGCATCAGCACTGAATACGCCGATCGGCGTCGCTATCGCAGCGGGGCCTGGCAGACGGGTAATCCCATTCAGGCGACTCGGCCTTCGGATGCGATCGCAGCCCTGGAGTCTCAACTGGCCGCGCATCAGGGACACTATGTCCGACTGGTGGGCATTGACCCGCGTGCCAAACGACGGGTGTTAGAAACCACGATTCAACGTCCTTAAGCAAGTTGCAGGCCTGTCAATGCAATCGCCGCCTTTGCACCTCACCAGTCATACTCACTACTATCGCGGGGGCAATGTCACCCTTGATCCCAGCGCAGCGATTGCCTCGGGCGTGGTTTTACAAGCCCTTCCCGGTGCTGCCATTCAGATTGGGCCTGGTGCATGTCTAGGGGCTGGTGTCGTGATTCAGGCCAAAGGCGGCACTGTTGTGGTTGAGTCTGGGGCCAGTCTAGGCACGAGTGTTTTGATTGTGGGGCATGGCAGCATTGGCCGTGCTGCCTGTGTCGGACCTGCGTCTACGCTGCTCAATCCCCAAGTGGCTCCCAATGCAGTGGTTCCCCCAAATTCCCTGATCGGGGATCACAGTCGAGCTTCCAGCGTTTCGTCAGGGACAACTGTTTCAGGGCGGACTTCGACTGGGGAGGCTTCCTCTGAGAATGTCTCGTCTGGGAATTTTTCATATGGCAACTTATCGGAGGCAGGGGCGTCGTCAGGTTCGTCTACGTCGTCGGTAACCCCGCGACCCGTGGCCCCAAGACCGATTGATATTCCTGAGATTCCCTCAGTGCAGACTTCTACCTACCAGGCATCAGCCAACGGCCCCTACGGACATGCAGGTGTCCCCGATTTAAATGGGACGCCTAGTGGCGCTACTAATGGCGCTAGCGGGGCTTTGACGGTCAACGGCTCCGCTAAAGTCTATGGCCGTGCTCAAGTCGACAACCTATTGTCTGCATTGTTTCCCCATCGCCAACCGCTGAACCCTGCGCAATCCGAGGAAGATTCTTAGAATGATGCTCGGTGTTAGGCAAAATCGGAAAGAGGTCAAACCTAAGACCCAAAACCTAAAACCTGATCTCCCCCCAACCAGACCTTTCTAGCTGAAGTTGATACCCTAGAGTTATACCCAACGAGGCCCACTATGCCTGTCGAACCCCAATCGTTGCCCACCTCGGGATCAGCTTCATCTTCCCAACCGACCCGTCACTGGTTGAAGGATACGGCGCTGGGCATGGTCTCAACCACCAGTTTTCCGGCGATTATTGGGGTGGCTGATGCGATGATCAAATCGTCTAACGTCTTTTTGGTAGGCTATGAAAAAACTGGAGGTAGTCACTGTACAGCCATCGTCCGGGGTGGGGTGGCTGACGTGCGCATGGCTGTACACGCGGGCGAAAAAACGGCCCAGCAGTTTGGCCAATTTGTGTCCTCATCTATGATCCCGCGTCCGCCCTCTAACCTCGAAGAGGTGCTGCCGATCTTGCCCCGTATCGACGAGCTAGAGGCCGTGGGCGAAACCCATATGAGCAATGGGGCCATTGGGCTTTTAGAAACGCGAGGCTTCCCCGCGATGGTGGGTGCCGCTGATGCCATGACCAAGTCCGCTGATATTGAGCTGCTTTCCCACGAAACGATTGGGGAAGGTCTCTGTACGATCATTGTCCAAGGATCGCTGCCGAATGTTGCGATCGCAGTCGAAGCGGGTATGCATGAAGCCGAACGCATTGGTGAACTCAATGCCGTCATGGTAATCCCCAGACCACTCAATGACCTTGAGCGCAGTCTGCCTAAGACCAAACATATTGAGAAGCCCCAGGAAGTGCGTCTGCCACTCAACCTCGAAGAACGCCAGAAAGAATTGGTTCCCGCTGAAGCGCCTGCTGTGGAAGTGCAAGAGCAGCAAAAAATCGCCCTGCCGGAGCTGTCTGAGTTGCCTGGCACTCAAGAGTAAACTATGAATAAGAAATGGAGAACGGCACTCTTAGGATGCTTACGCAGCTAGGAATGCACGATCTCCGTGGGGGACGTATCCTTTGACGCCTCGAATACCCTTGGGTTCCCTAAAAGGTAAGGATAGAGATCCGGTCACCGAGTGGTTTTATCCAGGTCAAAGGCTGACTAGTCATGATTTACAGCTTCTGGCAAAATAACCATGGCATCGCCAAAGGAGTAAAAACGATAGGCCTGGTTTACAGCTTCTTCGTAAAGTTGCATTAAACGTTTGCGTCCGATCAAGGCGCTGACTAACATCAGCAAGCTAGAGCCGGGTAAATGGAAATTGGTAATCAGCCCATCGACTACCTTCCATTGGTAGCCCGGATAGATGAACAGGTTGATATGGCCAGTGTAGGGTTGGAGCTGTCCCAATTGGGTGGCGAGCCCCTCCAAGGTCCTGACGGTGGTCGTGCCAACGGCAATGACTCGGCCACCGCTCGCTTTAGTGTGTCGAATCAAATCGGTGGTGGTTTGAGAGACTTGGACCCATTCTGCATGCATGGCATGGGTGGTGATGTCTGTAGCCTCGACCGGGCGAAACGTGCCGAGCCCCACGTGGAGAGTTATGAATGCTGTTTGTACGCCTTTGGCGTGAAGCTGCTTAAAAACATCAGGGGTGAAGTGCAGTCCAGCGGTTGGGGCAGCGACGGCCCCTGGCTGATCGGCATAAACGGTTTGGTACTGGTCTGGGGTTGCTTGTGAGTGGTCAATATAAGGCGGTAGGGGGATCTCGCCCAGCTGTGTCAATATCGCCTCAAGAGGCTCTCCGCCAGGACTGTGGAAACGTAGCAGGCGACCACCGGTGTCGCGATCATGCGCTTCCACATCGGCAATTAAGATTGGATTTTCAAGATCAGGGCCAAAATAAATGCGGCTACCCGGCTTTAGCCGCCGTCCGGGTTTGACCAAAGCCAGCCAGCAGCTATCTACCTGAGGCTCTAGCAATAAAACTTCAATTTTTGCCCCACTTGGTTTCATGCCGTACAGACGGGCAGGAATAACGCGGGTATCATTCAAAATGAGCAGATCGCCTTGGCGCAGAAAACCAGGTAGCTCCCTAAAATGGGAATGCTGATAGCTAGTTGCAGAATCAATCACTAACAGGCGTGCACTGTCCCTCGGAATGGCTGGGTTTTGGGCAATTAATGCTTCAGGCAGGTCGTATTGGTATGCCGAAAGCACATGATCCGAGTTAGACTGCTTAACAGGAATCTGATTTGGGCTGATTGCCCTCGGGTCCATTGATTGAAGCTTCTGCCTATCCTCAGAAGGAGACGTTCCAAATTTTTTCTGCACTGTAGGTCAAGTCGTAGGGTCTTCTTCAAATTTAGACAATCTAGACTGTATCACTCCTGCATAGGAAACATGGAATATATTTACTACTTAGCAAATGCCAGTCTTACGCTCCGAGTGGTAGAGCGTTTGTTGGATATGATGCAACTGCCGTTGGAGTTTATGACGGTTATCCACCGGATCGATGGCTGGATTGTCAGAGTCAGGCTGCATGAGAGCGTGACCTGTCCCGCAGAACAAAATTTTCGAGCTTTTTTAAACGAAACCGGGATTCCACATACGCCTGGTTTTCGTGTACGGATGGCCCTTTGGGGCTTGGAAACCGGCCAGTCGCCGGTTGATGTGATGCGACGATACCAAATCGCCGTCGTCTCTCACGGTAAACCCGACCGCCAAGAAATTGAGCAGTTTCGTGAACACTTTGTCACCGGCTTGGGATATTGTCCAGAAACCCTGGCGTAATTTAATTCGAGGTGAACGGCGAATGGCAAACAGTGAAGGGTGTTAACGCAAAGTACATCAGCATTGAAATGCGTTCGCCAGATAATCTTGTAAAACCAGCCACCGGGTATCATCGGGAATCTGAAGCTGGGCTTTTGCGACCGCCAGCTCTTGTTTGTGACAGCTTACCAGGGCAATATCAAACCGGCAGGGGGTCGCTGCAAATTTAGGATTGCGAGCCAAAAATAACCGTGCTGCCGTCCATAGTTTTCTCTGTTTGCTGCGGGTGACTGATAAGAGTCCATCCGCATCCCAGTTTCCCTGGCTGCGGGTCTTGACCTCCACAAAGGCGATCATCGGGCTACTGAGTTTGCCACTGGCCTGCGCGTTATAGCCCCTGGCAATCAGGTCGAGTTCACCCCAGCGGCTATGCCAGCGGCTATGCAGAATGTCCCACCCTTGCTGGGTTAGCCAGTCCTGCACCAACTGTTCCCCATAGACGCCAAGATCGTGGATAGAGTTATCTCGTTTATCTTGGATGGATTTATCTTGAAGGGACATGGGTTGGGCGGCACTCGTTAGCCTTTAGGGTGCCCATTAGCACTGATTACCCATCCAATTCACCATAAAACTCACCTACCCAGGGCAGGCCGATGAGGTCTTCAAAATCAACGTGGCGTTCTTTTTCAAGTTCGGTGATGCGTTTTTTCTCGGCGTAGATTTGTTTTTGATAGTAAGCCTGTTGCTCAGGGGCTTCACTGAGATCTGTCTCAGTCCACAGGGTGAGAAAGTAGCGATAGCGCTTCTCGCACATGATTTTTTCCAGGCAGGCGACCGCGGCCCGAATGATTAGCGGTGCCCGGAGAATATCGCGCTTGGTTTTTTCGTCGAGATAAAGCAGATGGTGGACCTGGGAGAGCGGCCCCGTAGACTCGGAGGCAGTGTTGCGCAACAGTTCAAGTAAATTAGCCTCCCTATCGGGTTCGGGTAACCTGCCTGGGGTGTTTGCCGCCTCAGCTTTAAGCTGATCTTGCCATTGCAGCATGATCCGCCAGAGGGCGCGGTGGTGCGAAAAACTAAACTGCAAGTCGCGCATCTCCAGGGCCTGAATGACCTCGTCGCGGTGCTTTTTAGCGTGGATATAGACGCGCAGCAGGGCCGCCTCTGCCCCCTCAAGGGAGCTGGTTTGAATGATCTTTGGGCCTGAACGGTTCGCGTTACCCGGCGATCGCCGTTTACGACGGACCTGGGCTAAAAAGTTTTCGGCCAGCAGGGGGACGAGGCGGGCGTCTCCGTTGCTAAAGATTTCGGCGCAGTGGCGAATGTAGTGGGTGCGGGTGTCGGCGTTGGCAATGTCGCCGAGCAGATTGACGACTGCCTGAGAGGCCTGTTGAAACTGATCGGCCTGCTTGAGGTCGAGGTTTTTCAACGTTTGGGTAATTTGCCAGTCGAGCCACAGGGGGGCGGTGTCAATCAGAGCTGTATATTCTTCGGGAACGTGGGTTTGTAAAAACTCGTCGGGGTCTTTGCCGTTGGGGATGTTTAAGATTCTAAGCTGGACATCGCCCCGGTGGGCCATGGTGGCGACTTCGCCGATGGCGCGCTCGGCGGCCTTGACCCCGGCGGCATCGGCATCAAAATTAAAGACGATTTGCTTGGATTCGGTGTAACGCAGCAGTAGTTTGACCTGCCCGGCATTTAGGGCGGTGCCCAGGGAGGCGACTGCATTACGAATATCGGCGGCGTGTAGGGCAATGACATCAAAGTAGCCCTCAACCACAATGGCGCGGTCTTGCTTTGCGATCGCACCTTTTGCCTTATCCAGCCCATACAGCGTTTTACCCTTATCAAACAGTTCCGTATCGGGCGAGTTGAGATATTTGGGTTTGTCATCGCCGAGGCTGCGGCCCCCAAAACCAATGATCCGCCCCTGGGCATCGTGGATCGGCACCATCACCCGATTGCGAAAGCGGTCATAATAGCCACTGCCCTGCTTTTTGGGGACAATCAGCCCGGCTTGCTCAACCAGCTCCACCGGGTAGTGCTTTTGCTCTACCAGATAGCCATAGAGGGTTTGCCAGCCGTCAGGGGCATAGCCAATCTGAAAATGTTTGAGGGTTTCATCACTGAGGCGGCGACTATTGCGCAGATAGGTCAGGGCGGCTTGACCATCCCTTTGAAAGAGGGCGTGTTCGTAAAACTTGGTGGTGACAGAGATAATCTCAAACAGCTGCTCCCGCAGGGTGACCTTGCGCTGAAATTCTTGATGCTGGGCGGGCTCCAGTGTTTGCACAGGGACCTGATAGCGACGGGCTAGATCGAGCACCACATCACCAAAGGAATGCTTACCCAGCTCCATCAAAAACTTAAAAACGTTGCCCCCCGCGCCGCAGCTAAAGCAGTAGTAAAACTGCTTGCTGGGGCTGACCGTAAAGCTGGGCGACTTGTCATCATGAAACGGGCATAGCCCGGTAAAATCCTTGCCTTGCTTTTTGAGCACTACATGCTCAGAGACCACATCGACGATATCGGCGCGCGATCGCACATCTTCGATGGTGTCAGGGTGCAGGCGGGGAGTACTCATGCAGTCGGTTCGGGGGCAGGACTCAAAGCGTAAGCTTTATTGTAAGCGAGACCGCTGTAGATAGACTGCCGACGGTTTAAAGGTGGATTTTTTGAGTAGTGGGTGAGTGCGCTGCGCGGGTGAATGGGTAAATAGGCTTCGCGGGTGAATAGAATATACTTCGCGCTTTGAGAACCTTTTACCTCCTCACCTCCTCACCAAAGTCTGGCCTCTATCATGTCTGGAGTCTTGAAATAGTCTCAAGCAGCCTAATGACAGGTGCAGTTATGTGATAAGAGTTCTTAGCATCTGCTCTAGCAACTGCTAAAGAAATAAGGAGATGGTCATGGCTAAAGCCAGCGTAGGTAAATCGGAAGTAGGCAGGTCTGAACAGCCTGAAAAAGAAGCGAAAATAGCTGCCCAACCAGCTCAGGCGTCCCCCTCTGAGGCAGCGCCTGAGCCGACGGTTGATTCACAATCCCTCGATAGCCTCTTTAGTGCGCTCAAAGCGTTATTGACGACCGTAGACAAGCTACAAAAAGCCCGTCATGAAGTGGGCGACATCAAGCCCTTGATGGTAAGAATGCTCGATGGGGAGTTGCTGTCTGGGGAAGAACTGGATCAGCTCAAAGCAGGCGTGAGTAGCTTATCTCGCTTGGTAAAGGTCCATGGTGACTATCAGATCGCCCTCGAAAAAGCCCAGCCTGCGCGCGACCTGCTGGATACAGTGCTCAAGTAAGATTCGACGCTTAAGACCAAATTCGAAACAAAAGAAAACCAGGCTGGGCTGGTCGCCATCAGGATTTTGCAGAGACGATTGCCCAAATTTCAGACGTGGGTTGGCCTTATGATTGCCGCTGGTGGTCAGCTGGGTAAAGTCGTTGGGCTGTTCTAACCGTCACTCCCCGATATCCAGACCTAAATTTGCTCTAAAAACGCCGGTCACTCAAGGGTATTTGAGGACACTTTACAATTCGCAATTAACCCCCAAAACATAAACCCTGCGAGCTTTAACGACTCACAGGGCTCAAATTTTATTGGCCAATCTTAATACCCCCAGGGGAATTCGAATCCCCGTCGCCTCCGTGAAAGGGAGGTGTCCTAGGCCTCTAGACGATGGGGGCTTGATGAATTGGCCTTTATAAATATACCCACAGCGACGAATCGTTGTCAAACGTTCAGTACTACCTTGTTTGAGCCTGGATGACTTGATCGGTAAGCGGTCACCAGGGTTTGCTGAAACCAGACAACATGCCTTAGCCGAGGCGGCTAGAATTGCGCAAACGAATTAACTGACGGCGCATTTCAGGAGAGGCCTCCATTTCTTTGAGTTTTTGAATATTGACTTGAGAGTCTAGGGCCTCTAAATACTCATCACTACCGTAGGTAAAGGCATCTACCAACGTCTCTATCAAAGCATCCCGATTGCTCATCGTTAAGGCTTCTTCAATAATTCGAAACTTAAGACGTACCTCGCACTCATAAATCCCTACATTGTCGTCTGAGGAAGAAGATGACTTGATTGAATGTCCCATATCTTAAAAAGAGATCAGTCCCGAAAAACAATCGAATTCAAACAGGCGTTTTGTTTGATTGCTGCTTAGTGTTTTTGTAAGCTCGACCTACTCATGAATGCCCTGTTAATTAAGGAATATAACATTTGAAAAAGTTGATTTCAGGCTATCGGCAGATACACTGATTGCATCAAACTTTATTCATCGAAAAAGACTTGAAAAGTCAGAAGTTTTAAAGTGAAATAGAACTAAAAAGGGTCGGAAAGAGTATTTACTTCGGTGCACTTAGATGAAGTTACTGGAGTTCTTTAAAGCATCCGGATACTTCGATTTTTCCTTGAATTGAAGTTGTTTTGTTAGAAGCCCATTGCGAACTTACTGGGCGAGATACCTCCTTATCCCTCTGAAGAGGGCTCATTTATGCTCTGAATTGTCTGGCAAATTTATCAAGCCTTAATTAAACTCTAGGTCATCAAAAACTGCAACGGTGTCTCCAACCTTACAACTGAGATGATTTTTATGGTTGGGCAGGATGCCGCTGTCTGTATTTCTTAAGTTTGCTGTGTTTGGGCTTTTTGTGAAATCCATTGAGAACCCGTCAATGGCTCTAAAAACTACACCTGTTTGTGGCTGTAAATGTAGTCTAACGATCTAAGTATCCGTAAATGACCCAACACTCTGCATCAAATCGAACATGCTTGCTGTTGCCTTGGGCCCTTGGTACTGACTAGATTCAGGCTTTGGATGAGAGCGTGTCAGATAGCAAAGACTCTGTAGAATGGAAAGATAGCTGAATAAGCCCGTTCCATTCTTGACAGCGCCGGTGAATCAGTTGTCTCCTGAAACCCCAGAAATAGAGCCCTTAAGTCGAATTCAATTGCTGATTGCGATCGCGCTAACAGCGTTGGTTTTGCTCGTGATTGCACGTCTCTGGTTACTGGTTGACACGGTTACCCGGGTGCCCCTTGTGGTCACGTTGAGTGCGTCTGGTTTGGGGTTGGTGATGGGGCTGGGGATTACGGCGGCGAGTGCGGTTCTACATTTGGCATGGCCTGCCTATCGACGCAGTGCAGACTTTTACCTTAATTTTGTGCTGAGACCCCTGGCGTTGACCGATGTCGTGTGGCTCGGGCTGCTGCCGGGGCTCAGCGAAGAACTGCTGTTTCGTGGTGTGATGCTACCGGCCCTTGGGCTAAATGTGATGGGTGTTTTGGTTAGCAGCCTCTGTTTTGGTGTGCTGCACATGAGTGGTCTACAGCAATGGCCATATGTTGTCTGGGCAACGGTGATTGGGGTGGTTTTGGGCAGCAGCGCTGTGATGACGGGTAATCTCTGGGTGCCCGTTTTGGCGCATATCACCGCCAATTTCGTCTCGAGCTTATTTTGGAAACTGCGGCGGGCTGATAAAACGGCTTGAGAACCGCCAACCCATTTGCTTTTACCGAAATTTCAAGCTGGTCTCAGTCCTAAGCCAGCTGCAAAAATGGCGGGATTGGACAATCCAGGGCAATGATGATCGCCCGCAGCAGGTCGGCTTCGGCACCGGTGACTTTGTTGTCTACCAGGACTGTATGGGCAAAAGCATCTACCAGTCTCTGTTTGAGTTTGGGGGTGGCGAGCACTAACTGATTGAGGCTATGGCCTACATCGTAAAGGGTACAGCTGGGCATTGTCTTGGGAAGGACCTGCTTTCTGGCACCGGGGAGATGGTCAATCCCAGCTCGAAAGGCATAGTCAATTTGACTGGGCTCAGTCTGCCCAGCTTGGGCAAGGGCGGCTAACACCTTGAGGCTATCTTCCCAAGTTGCTTGGGGTCGAGAAATTGCGGCTGGCTGGGTGATTGGAGGGGTGAAATGGGGGCGCAGGCGATGCTGTAACACAATCTGTAGAGCGTATTCCCGCAGGGACAGTCTATTATCTGCACTGACCAGGGCCTGTACCTGTTCAAAGAATCGAATCACTTGGGGAGGCGGTAGCGTGCGCAGACTGGGAATGCAAAGCTCTAGTAAGGGCAATCTGGCCCGTTCGCTGAGCTTCTCAACGGCAGGCAGTATCCTGGATAAATGGGCCATCACCTCAGCGGCCTCGATCTGCTCTAGTTGGTATAGGGGCTGGAGTTTGGCGTCTGGGTGTCCCCGCTCGACCGCCTCGTCTAGAAATAGGCTGTAGGCAATAGCCAGGGCTCCCAATTGGGAATGGGCCTCGCGCTGCAAGGTTTCGGGAAGGCCTGATACGAGTGAATGGACATAGTCTAAGTGGGCGGGGGCCACCGTGCCGATTTCACTCACAACACGCTCTGGGGTCAGAGCGATTTGGGGAGTGGGTTGCGAGCGGGTGGGCGGGTGACTAGCTGAGGCGAATGGCGCAAGGGTGGCATTGAGTCCAATAATGGCTGCACCTGAGGTGGCTTGTGGGGACAGGGACGATGTCTCCAACTGGGTAGCCTGTAGCGGGGCAACTTGCCCCGTAATTCGACGAATTCGTTCGTTGAGGGGAGGATGGGTGGCAAAGCCGTTGCCCAGGGCATGTATTAGCGAGTTGCGTCCTTCGATGCCCCCAAAAAACATGTGGTTGGCGGCCTCGGCGGCGGGGGATGAGACCGTGGAACCGCGACTGTGCTGGGCGATGCGATTGAGGGCGTTGGCGAGGCCATCGGGGTTGCGGGTAAACTGCACCGCCGAGGCATCGGCTAAAAACTCACGCTGGCGAGAGACAGCGCTTTTGATCAGCCGGCCACAGACCCAGCCGATGCCACCAATCACCAGCATGGCGAAGGCCGCCGCTAAAATGCCGCCTCCGTTTTTGCGATCACGACCCCCTCTGGGACCGTATCGCAGGACTGTGCGACCGATCAGATGCACCATTAAAATGCCGTTGAGAAGGCCGATCAGCTTTACATTCAAGCGCATGTCGCCATTGAGAATGTGACTAAACTCGTGGCCGATGACCCCCTGTAGCTCGTCGCGGGTGAGTTGATCAACGCAGCCTTGGGTCACGCCAATTACAGCTTCGTTGGGGCTCAACCCAGCGGCAAAGGCGTTGATCCCCCGTTCGCCATCAAGCAAATAGACGTTAGGGACTGACACCCCCGATGCGATCGCCATTTCTTCGACCACGTTGATGAGTCGACGCTCTTTGAAATCGGTGGTCTCTCGCAGGACCCGACGACCGCCCAAATCGCGGGCGACGACTTTGCCCCCCTGCCGCAGTGCCAGGGTTTTGCTGAGGCTGCCAAACCCGACGATGCTCAAGACTCCGATGGACACCATCATTAGCTGGGCGGGCTCCCACAGACTAACGCTGTGATATTCAGTCTGGGCCTGGATTAACAGCAGGGTCAGGTAGAGGCTGGCAATCATGCCTGCGATTGCGACCCCAAACCAGACCACCAGATAGGCTGTCTTGCGTCGGGCCCGATCCTGATGCTCAAAAAAATTCATGGTGCCGGTAGAAAAATACCCTGGTAACAAACGAGACGCTAAACCACATCCAGTTTGAAAATTTGAGTTTTTCCCGTAGGGCAAACTGCTGAGCTGGATGTGGCCAAAGTTTAGTTAAAAGAGACCCGAGGTGCAGTGGCGGCTTCTGGTACCCGGTCTTGCCAAAGCTCAGCTGACCCAAAGTTAAACGAGCTAGCCACAACGTTATTAGGAAACGAGTCGCGCTGTGTATTGTAGGCTGTCACTGCATCGTTAAACCCCTGGCGGGCAAAGGCCATTTTGTTTTCGGTCGAGCGCAGTTCCTCCATAAGCGTGCTCATGGTCTCGTTGGCCTGCAGCTGCGGATAGGCTTCTGAGACCGCAAACAGCCGACCCAGAGCCCCAGTTAAGTTTGCCTCTGCAGCTGCCATCATCTGCATCGCCTGAGGATTGCCTGGGGCAGAGGATGCCATTTCCATGGTGCTCATGGCCTGGTTACGGGCTTCGATGACGGCGACCAAGGTTTCTCGTTCGTGCTGGAGGTAGCCTTTTGCGGTTTCTACCAAGTTAGGGATTAAATCGTATCGACGCTGCAGCTGTACGTCAATTTGAGCGTAAGCGTTGCGGTAACGGGCTCTTAAGGTGATCAGCCGATTGTAAATCTTCCAAACGAGCATCACCGTGAGCACGCCTATGGCAATGATCAGTAGGACTGTCACCCCCACAATTGTTGCTACCATACTATTTCCTCTCTATATCCTTAACGTCTATTGCCTTAACGTTTGTTAGCCATGGGTGGGGTCTTCGTTGGGGCATCCCCTGCTGCCAAAACCATCGGGGCTTAAGCCATGCCTTGGGAAAGCGTCATTCTCAGGGAAACTCCAAGAACCCCTGCTAGCGCCTTCTACCTATTCAGGTATGTTGTTTGATATTCAGACCGGTTCAAGTACCTTTTCTCCCAAAATAAACTTTTCTCCCAAAATAAAGGGGATATACGGTTGACTCATCAAGTGGGTTATAAAATTGGTCTTAGCTTAATAATCGATTACAAAAGACTCAAATCGAGTGTCGGATAGCTGCTCCTTGATTTCTAGACGTTCAAGCTGTATCCGTTCAACCTGGGCGGCGGGTGATCCTTGGTGAGCCCACTCGATCAGCTGGTGTAGCTGATTATCATCACCGTTGGCCACAATCTCAACGGTGCCCTCAGGTTGATTTCTGACATAACCCGTCAGCCCAATTTCCAGTGCTTTGAGGCGTGTATGGTAGCGAAACCCAACGCCCTGGACAGTGCCGAATACTGTCAGCTTAATACGGGGCATGGTTAAATTTCACCTGGGATTGAGTTGATCACGGTTTGTAAAACGTCGATGCCCGCACCAGGTTTACAGCTATGTTCGGTGATGTGTCGTTTCCAGGCGCGACTGCCGGGTTGTCCATGGAAAAGCTGGAGCATGTGTCGAGTGATGCTGTGCAATTTGGTGCCGCGATGGGTCCAGTGGTCGATATAGGGCAGCATGACCTCGACGATTTGATGACGGGTGAGGGGCGAACGGTCCAAGCCAAACAGATCGCGGTCGGCGGTGGCGAAAATATAGGGGGTATCGTAGGCGGCGCGACCAATCATGACCGCATCGACATAAGTGAGTTGAGCCCTAGCCTGTTCGAGGGTGATAAACCCACCGTTAATCTCAATCCACAGATGGGGGAAGTCTCGCTTGAGGCGATGCACATCGCCATAGCGTAGGGGTGGAATATTGCGATTGTCTTTGGGGCTGAGCCCTTGTAGCCAGGCTTTGCGGGCATGAACCGTGAACCGTCGGCAGCCGGTTTGGGCGACGGTGGTGACAAACTGGGCCATGTCTTCGTAGCGATCGCATTCATCGATGCCAATGCGATGTTTAACCGTGATGGGCAGGGTTGTTGCGGCCATCATAGCGGCGACACACTCAGCCACTCGGCCTGGTTGAGCCATCAAACAAGCGCCAAAATTCCCGTCTTGCACCCGACTGCTGGGGCAGCCCACGTTTAGATTGATTTCGTCATAGCCAAAGTCCTCGGCAATGCGGGCGCACTGGGCAAGATTTTTGGGGTGGTCTCCGCCCACCTGCAGCACCAGGGGTTTTTCGTCCAAGGTAAATCCTAGCAGCCGATCCAGATCGCCATGCAAAATCGCCTGAGCCGTCACCATCTCAGTATAGAGCAGCGTTTGCCGCGTAATCTGCCGCATAAAATAGCGAAAATGCCGATCGGTGCGATCCATCATCGGCGCGACACTTATTGGGTAAAACGGCTCTGAGCGTTGGTGCTGAGTCCTAGGGGTTTGATGCGGGAAGATCGCTTGGGTCATGCTGATGAAGGATAGGCGGGGGGCGGCAAGGGTGAGCATTGCTGGTTGGGTTTTACCCGGTTGTCAGGTCTTGCCTTGTCAACGTTCATGGTGAAAAAGCCTTGCAGGACAATGCGCAGTTGTGAACGCTTTTCCTATCATAAAAATATCGCTTGCCTTCCCGGTGGGAATGTTAACTCATATCAATTGAATACTGACGTGAAAGGACTGAGCAATATGTCACGGGTGCCGCTGCCAGGGGTTGAGTTGATTAAACAGTTTGAAGGGTCTCACCTAAAAGCTTATCCAGATCCCCTATCAGGGGGCAAACCTTATACTATCGGCTGGGGTAGTACGCGTCGCAAAGATGGCAGTCCATTCAAACTAGGAGAGGTAATCACCCAGGCTGAGGCAGACGATTTGCTCATGCACCAAATCAGAACTCAGTTTTTGCCCTCTCTGGAGCGAATTCCGGCTTGGCCGGAGTTGAATGAAAACCAGCGGGGGGCGTTGCTCAGTTTTGCTTACAACCTGGGGGCTGCTTTCTATGGTTCATCTGGGTTCTCGACGATTTCTCGGGTGCTACGAGAGCGACGCTGGGATCAAATCGAAAGCGCGCTGTTGCTTTATCGCAATCCGGGTAGCAACGTTGAGGCGGGGTTACGGCGTAGACGGCAGGCTGAGGCTGATCTCTTTAATACGCCGTCGGGGCAGTTTCCGACTGTGCGGGTCAGTCAGCCTAAGCAGGCTCCCTCCTTTCTGAATGTGAGCAGCCCGCGACTGATTTATTTGACCACCCCGCCGATGATGGGCGTTGACGTTTTAGAGGCCCAGAAGTTGCTGGCAAAAACAGGGGCAGGGATCACCCAAGACGGAGTGTTTGGTCCCCAAAGTAAGCGTGCGGTAGCAAGGTTTCAGGCTGTGAATGGCCTTAAGGCCGACGGTATGATTGGCCCGCAAACGCTGCGGTTGCTCAAGACACGGGTGCTTTACTACACTGACCCTCCGTTCACGGGTGAGGATGTGAGAGATCTGCAAAAAGAGCTGATTGAAAAGGGGGTCAGTCTCTCAGCCGATGGCGTTTTTGGGGCGGGGACAAAGCGCGCGGTTATTACATTCCAGACCCAGGTGGGCCTGAAAGCGGATGGCATTGTAGGTCCCAAGACTCGTCAAATCCTCAATGCTCGACCGCTTTACCTCACCACCCCCTACCTCAAGGGCCCTGATGTTGAACGGGTGCAACGTGCGATCGCATCCCTGGGTATCCCGCTCACCCTCGACGGTGTGTTTGGCCCCGGTACCCTGGTCGCGGTCGAAACTTTTCAACAGCGTCACGGCCTGCTGGCAGACGGTGTCATTGGCCCCAAAACCCTATCCAAATTAATGAGCTTGCCACTCATCCCGGTGAGGTTTTGAAGTTTGTTTGGCTGGGACAGGCACCTATGGCAAGGGTTGAAGAAAGTTGTTAGGCTCAGATTATGCCCTCTCACCTTCTGAAATGACCTATGTTTTTCCCTTTTTACATGATGTGCTGTGGCTCTAAGCAGACCGCTCGCAAAACCTATCAAGCGCACAAGCTAGAGTATCTAAAATCGGTTAAAGACAGTCTAGAAACCCAGCTGGCGTCAGTGAATGCTGCCATTGAGACCATTGAAGGGCAAGTACAGCAGCAAACCGCATCGGCGGCGGAATAGAGTCGAGATTGTAAGTCATCCCCAATCTAAAATCAAAGCGCGGCTAGCTCTTTAGACGCCTGAGCTGATTGCGTGGCCTCTAGCCGTGCTTGTGCCCGATGGGGTTGGCCCCACAGTATTTGTTCGTGCTTATAGATCACCATGCCAGGGCGCTCGCCCTTAGGTTTATAAACATGTTTAGGCTGGGTGTAAACCACCGGCACCTGGTCAGACTGTCGAGCGCGGCTAAAGTAAGCAGCGACATCGGCAGCACAGGCAAGATCGGCATCACTGGCAACCTCACCGGCGTTTAGCCTGAGCAGCACATGGGAGCCGGGAATCTCTTGGGTGTGTAACCAGAGGTCGTAGTCGGTGGCCACCTTAAAGGTGAGATAGTCGTTTTGATTATTGTTGCGGCCCACGATGAGCTCGTGACCATCTGGAGTGGTCAAGCGATGAAAGTTGGGTATCACATTTGCTTTTGGCTGCTGGTAAGGATCGCGCATATATCCTTGTTGGATCAGCTCCTCGCGGATGTCTTGAAGGGCATCTAGATCAGCAGGTTGGGTATAGTCTGTCAGTTGTATTAGGGCAGATTCGACCTGCTCGAGATAATGCATTTCAGACTCAACTGCTGCTAATAGAGGCATGACCGCATCGCGGGTGCGTTTGAGTTTTTGGTGGCGCTTGTAGAGGACCTGGGCGTTTTGGACGGCGTTTTTTTCGGGATTGAGTGCGATCGCAACTGGCTCACCGGTTTCAAAGTCGGTCAGCTCCAGGCAGCGTAGCCCTGGCTGCCACTGGTTTAGGTGAGCCATCAAGAGGTCGGCCTGGGCGCGGACGTCATCGGCCTGGTCTGATTGGGTTAGGCGCTGGTTAAAGGTCTCGGCTTTTTGATTGAGCTTTGTCAGGCGGGTCTTGAGCTTTTGGCTGAGTTGGTGGTGTAGTTGAGCAAAGATTTGCTGGTTGAGCTGGTCGCGGTAGTATCGGTCTAGCAGTGATTGCACATCCTGGGCAGGCTCAAAGGTGCCCAGGCCCAGCACGGTATAACCGTCGGTTGCTAGCTGACCCGGTTGGAAAGTTTCTGTGTTTAATTGGGTTAGCCACCGTTGCCACTGGTCATAGAGGTGGTGCCAATCGGTGGGGGTCAAACGGGTGGTCAGTTGGTCAGGGTCAAGATTAGCTGCGCCCACTAACTGCCGAATCAGCGCAGAACTCAACCCGCTGTAGGCCTGTAGAAGCATCTTACGTAACTTACCTGGCACCAAATTAACCCTTCCTTGCCAGTTTTCGAACGATTCTTCGGGTTTGGGAAGGGTGCCAACAATTGCGGGTGGGGGCTGATAGCGATCGCCTGTGCTGATGGGGCGCACGCTCGATTGCTTTTCGCTGACCTGGTGGGCGGCGGTGATAATCTCTTGCTGGGCATTGGCTAGCAGCACGTTGCTGTATTTGCCCATGATTTCTACATAAACATGCCAGCGAGGCCGATCGCCAGGACGCAGGGCGAACTGGAGGTCGAGGGCGCGTTCCCACGGAGATAAAAATTCAAGACTGGTCAGGGCTAGGCCGTTAATCTGATGCTTAAGTTGCTGGCTAAACGCGAAGGTGTCAGGTCGCCGGGGTGGGGCTGCGCCGATGTGGATTCTGGCTGCCTGGGGATGCCAGGAAATAGTCAGCCAGCCTCGTTTATTCAATGTTCTTAGGGCTAGGCAAATGGTATGCCGGTCGCGCTGTACTACCTGCTCACAGCGGGCGGGTAGCCATTGAGATCGCAGCTCATGGCACACCGCCTTTAGAGTCGTAAAATCAACCGGCTGCACCGTACTTCCACCTAACCTTTCTTGCAGACAAATCCAACAAAATATGTGAAAACCCTACTTTTCCTGGTTCTTAAGTCAGGAAATATCAATTTAAGAGTGTATGTAAGAGCACACAAAGTGATTAAAGTTGAAAAATAAGAGAATTTTCACCATATATCTTCATTTTTTTGGGTAAGATGGAGATATCACACACTAATTCTCATTTGCGCGAGTCAGAAACCTTTACTTTATGGATATTAAGCTTATCAATATCGGGTTCGGTAACATCGTAGCTGCCAACCGAGTTGTTGCGATTGTTAGCCCCGAATCTGCCCCTATCAAACGCATTATCTCAGATGCTCGTGAGCGCGGTCAGTTAGTAGACGCGACCTATGGCCGTAGAACTCGAGCAGTCATGATTACAGACTCTGGCCACATTATTCTGTCTGCGATTCAGCCCGAGACGGTGGCCCATCGATTTGTGGCTCAAAAGGAAGTCAGTAGCGACAACTAAGGCAGCGACAATTAGGACGGTTTACAATACGGTGTCGTAGGGGCAAATGATTAGGATGAAAGTATTCTTATTCTAATGGTCCCTCGCTACTATGTCTTGCCATAGTGGCCAAGACCTACGTTATAGCCACCGTTTTCATCCCATGTCTGCAATGTCTTCTCGCCCAGCAGCCCTCGATAAGATCGTCAAACGCTTTCAGCGGATTCAAGATCCAAAGCGGCGATATGAGCAGCTACTTTGGTATGCCAAAAAGTTGGAAGAGTTTCCGGCAGAGGCCAAAACGCCTGAGAATAAGGTGCATGGCTGTGTTTCTCAGGTTTATATCACTGCTGAGATAGACGGTGGTACGGTCCGGTACCAGGGCGACTCAGATGCTCAAATCACTAAAGGGTTAGTGGCCCTGCTGATCGCCGGGCTGAATGGGTTGCCGCCCAAAGAGATTGTTCAACTGAAGCCGGATTTTATTAAAGACACCCACCTGGATGTCAGCCTGACGCCCTCCCGCGCCAACGGGTTTTACAACATCTTTAAAACCATGCAGCAAAAAGCGCTGCCGTTTATGGCCGAGGCAACGGCGGAAGGATAGGTCAAGTGTGAAGAAAGCAGAGAGAAGGTAGAGACGCAATATGATTGCGCCCATAGGGGAGGTCGGCAGATCGTAAGGGTGAGACCGATGGGTTTGCTCAGTGCAGGCCCTCTAGCTGTAAAAATCAGCTGCTAAATCGTCACCATAGAAATTATCTTCGGTAGCCTCTGGCTCTGTTGTGTTTGGCATAGCCATACTTAGGGTATCCAGTAGACCCAGCCCTCCTTCTGCCATAGAGCTCAGCACTGTGATCTGCAATTCGTCCCAAATTGGGGCAACGGTGATGAGTAGCTGTCGCCCGGAAGGTGTGGCCTTGAGAAGTTGGCTGCGGCCATCTTTGCCGGGGCCTGCCTCCAGCCAACCTTTCTTGACCATGCGATCGATGGTGCGGCTGACCGTTGATTTTTCCATCCCGAGCATGCGCCCTAGCTGACCCGGTTGGAGCTGTCCCTGGCTGACAACCGTGGCGACAATATTGAGCTGATTGATAGTGAGGCTGTGCGATCGCAACGCATCGTCATATAGCCGGGTCACCATCCGATTAACCTGCCTGAGCCGCCGGGCGATGCATTCCTGAGACATCTGCCGGGCAATCTCCCTGGGGGTTTTAGCTAGCCGATTCATGGGGACTCACTGACGGGATTGATATCTAAGTTGGCTATACAACTAAATTATGCCGCAGGGATTCGGTAATATTGCAACAAATTTTGACATATTTCTTCATAATAGGGAAAGATAGTATTTGCTGTCATTCAGCGGATGTTCGTGGAGCGATGACGCTGACCTATTGATGTTGCCATGTTGGGGGGTGCTCAAACATCATGTCTGAAATTTGGATAATCGGCAGCATTGTGGGTTTAGCCGCCTTTGTTCAAAGCTTGACTGGCTTTGGTTTTGCTCTGGTGGCGATTTCCCTCTTGCCGCTGATGATGGATCTGCACGCTGCGGTGGCACTGGTGGTGATTGCCTCTTTGGTAGGCAACCTCGTCCTGTGCTGGTGCTATCGCGAGGGCTTTGAGTGGCAGGCTGTGGTTCCCTTGATAGCAGCGGCGTTGCTGACGATTCCAATCGGGATTGTGGGTTTACAGTATGTGCCCGATCACCTCGCCCTGAGAATCTTAGGGGGGTTCGTGCTGGCCTATGTACTCTATGACGGTTTTAAGTTTGCACTCCCTGAGTTGGTATCGCCGACTTGGGCCTATGCATTTGGGGCAATGTCGGGGGTTTTGACCGGAGCCTTTAACACAGGGGGGCCCCCCATCGTGATCTATGCCAACTGCAACGGGTGGAGTCCCGAGCAGTTTAAGGGCAATATCCCCGGTGTGTTTATGGCGAGTTCGCTGATCGCCATGGCAGGCCATTATTTCCAGGGGAGTCTGACGGTCGATTTATGGTGGGTAGCCCTTTACGCTGCGCCATTTTTTGCCGGTGGTTTGATCTCAGGGATTGTCTTGTCTAAGCGGATTGACCCCAGCCTATTTCGTCAAGTGGTCTTGGTGTTGTTAGGTGTGATGAGTTTGCGATTGATTTGGTAAGGGAGAATTGAAAAGTTCTCAATTTTGAGTTTTGAGTTAGGCCATCTATCGAGAGTTCAAATCAAAACTGATTTATTTTGAGGGAACAGGTTGCGCTAAGATATCGCCGATGCTGCGATGGCTCGCGCTTATGACTCTTTTGAAACAGATGACAGCTGCTGCCTTGATAGGGTTCGGTAGCCTGTTTGTGTTAGCGGCTCCTTATTCGCTTATTAAAGACGAGGTGCCTCAGCCCCAAGGGGTTGTGGGATATCTTGGGTTTGGTGCGCCGCTGGTGGCAGGGGGTGCTTGGCTGTGGGGCTCTGCCCGAGGGCAAACGCGGCAGTCACAGCAAAGGTTACTGGCGGCTGAAACCCAGCGGCGACAGACGGTTTTATATCAATTAATTCAGGCGCGGCAGGGACAGTTTACGCTGATTGAGTTTGCCATGGCAGCCAATTTGCCGGGGGAAGAGGCCCGGGATTATTTGCTGGCCCAGGCCCGGGCGTTTGGGGCAGATTATCTGATCACGGAGACGGGGGAGATTGTCTATCAGTTTGTCTCGCAGTGAGGAGTCAATTTTCTCCTAAGGCTGGCTTGGCAAAGGTGTCTGGCAAATGCAGCACGGCGCGATCACGACCCGCCTGTTTCGCAGTATAAAGCCCTAAATCCGCAATCTCGACCAGGGCGCTGGTGGGCATATTCATAGAGGGTACAAAGCTGGTCACCCCCAAGCTCAGGGTGACAACCTCGGATACCTTTGAGCCTTCGTGGATAATTTTCTGCCCCTTAATTCTTTCGCGAATGGCTTCGGCGATCTTAAGGGCATCGTTTGACTCTGCGCTGGGCAGCAGTACCACAAACTCTTCGCCGCCATAGCGGGCGACGAGGGAGTCGGGCCATTTCACCGCTGACTTCATAGCTTTGGCGACCTGGGTCAGGCATTCGTCGCCTTTGGGGTGGCCGTAGGTGTCGTTGTAGGCTTTGAAAAAGTCAACGTCGCAGATGATCAGAGAGAGGGGAGTTTGCGATCGCAGCGCCCTAAACCACTCGCGCTGGAGCGTTTCGTCAAAAGTGCGACGGTTGGCCAGTCGGGTGAGCCGATCTTCAGCGGAGAGGGTTTTGAGCTGTTTGGTGCGATAAAAGCCCGTGATCATGGTTGCGGTCAGGGTTGAGATAATGCTGGGGACGATCGGTAACCACCAGCCCCATAGCAGTAGCGTCAGGTAGCCGCTACCCACTGTCACCAGGAGTACCCCAATCAATCGGGAGATTTGCCGTGACTCGCCTGTTTCTTGGAGCTGTAGGCCAACCCCGATATAGGCAAACAGGAGAATAGCAAGCGCCTCTGCCCACTCTGGCAGCATATGGATTGAGGGGCGACCGTCGAGAACGGTGCTGATGATTTGGCTGGTGATATGGGCGTGGATTTCGACCCCAAAGGTGGTCCTCACCTGTGGCCCAAAGGCGCTGCTGTAGGCCGTATAAAAAATGTCGGAACTGCTGATGGCGGCGCTGCCGATTAACACGATGCGGTCTTCTACCAGTTTGGGCGAAAACTCCCCGGATAAAACCTCTTGCAGGGTGAGCTGATCAAACGTCCCCACCGTGCGCATATTTAAAAGGATTTGATAGCCCCCATCGTCGGTGCGAACATAGCCGCCGTCGTTACTATCAACGGGGTGAAAGCTGCCTGCGCCGAGACGCAGCACATCAGGATCAGGCTCTGGTTGAATGCCCTCTGCAAAGAGGTAATCGAGGGCGAGTCTAAAGCCAAACCCCTCGATGGCCCGAGGGCCTACCGCGGATGGGAACAATAACCCGCGCCGTACGCGACCGTCGGCGTCTACTAAAACATCGCTGGCGGCCACTTGACCTGTCTCAGCCAAAATGGTGTTACCGGGGAGTTTGGATGTTTCGCCGTCGCTGATGACTTTTTCGATGCCAATCAGGTTAGGGGTGTGTTTAAACACCTCAGCCAGGGCCTCAGACCCCGGCTCGATAGGTAGATTGCGATAAAAATCTAGCCCGATGATACGTGGATTATGTCCCTTTAACTGTGTAATCAAATCCGCCATCACCTGGTCAGTGAGCACAGAGGCCCCGAGCCAGTTCAAATCTGATTCGGTGATGCCAATAATCAAAATTCGCTCATCGGTGGCTTCGGTGGGCCTCAGTCTGAGCATCCAATCAAAGCCTCTGAGTTCCAGGAGTTGAAAAGTCCCCAGTAGTCTCAGGCTTAAAACCCCACCAAAGGCGATACAGCCAGTGATCAGTGCAAGCCGATTGCGCCGCAAGAATGATTGAATGCCAAATCCCATGAATACACTGTGATGACTGAGGCCCAGAGCCAGTAGATTTAGGGATGAACTAACATCGCCAAATATGCCTCAGCTTCTTCTGACATCGCCTGTTGCAAGAGCATTTCTAGGGCTGCTCGCACTTCGACACTTCCAGGAGCTTGGTGACGAGCCGTTAGCAGGTGCGCTAAGGCGTCGTACCAAATCCCCTCAGCTGCATAGGCAGCAGCTCGATCCAGACTAGAAGAATTGCTGAGGGCTTGATTTAAGGTTTCCCTGTCTTGCCGCTCGATAAAACTTCTGGCGTGAATTTCGCGATTGGTGCCGTCGGGGCACGAGGCGATGACTGTCCAACGGTGGCGAATGCCTACTTCTAGGGCTTTATCTGCCGGGAGGGAGACACTGGCGAGATCGCGGCTGTCGGCTTGTAGGGTTTGTGAATAAATCGGGGCGGCTTGTCGGGGATCAAAGAGGACAAACTGCATTTCGGTGGCTGCTTGAGTGGCGATATGCCACGCGAAGGTGGGGTTTGCCTCAGTGGTGAAAAGTCCTGTCCCATTGCCAGGGACGAGCAAGGTTAATCGGGTAGAGTCTTCGCTGGTTTCGCACGCTGCTTCCTGGCCACGGCGACCCCCGGAGAGGGTACCCCCGGCCTGACCCCGTTCTTCGTTGGGGGTCCAGCGAACGGTATCTCCGCTGGCTTGAGCGGTAAGGGCGTAGCCCAGGTTGACTAGACTAACCATCATCAGGGGCATTGCCAGCTTGAGGCATTTTAATGTGAGGTTAGATGTGATGTTTCGCACTTGGTTTCGCATAGCTAATTGCCTCTTAAAGAGGTTTCTTTCCCTTTATTTTCTGATGTGTTTTCTGGTAGCGCACTAAGGCTAAAAGCCTTTTTATTTTCTGAATTATTCTATATATAGAAGATAGCAACTTTACCTATGTGATTAGGTGAATTTAATGGATGAAAGACAGTATAATTTGTTCATTTTTTGTAAAGATTAAAACTGTTTTTTAAAGATTATCTCAGTATTTTCTCTGAGCTATTTGTAATATTTTTTAAATGGTTCGATTGTAGCTTAAGAATCTAGTTTGATTTTGGAAATTCTTCAGATAAGACTCTATTTCAGGCTATTTTTGCTTGTCCATAGAGTTTTTAGCTATCAGCAATTATGCTATTGATGTCTTCAAATAAATTTAATTTCTTTCCCTGAGTTAAGCTATTTTGATGTGTTTTTAGTGCTCAAGATTGCTTGCTTATTTAAAGAGCTAAGTGCCCTTGATGTATTTGTGATAATTTTTGAAATTTGCATTGCTACGCTTCTCTCAAAGAATCTATTTTTATATTTGAATTTGCTGCCTTTTAAGGGCTTGTCTTCGGGGAAGAATCGGCACTTTTGGTGCTGATTGCCTGACACATCTTCTGTAATCCTTGCTCTCTCGTTTATCTGGTGGGCGGTTGAAACCGCCCCTACAGACACAAAGTCCGCCTGCGCGGACTCGCTGTATCAAGGGTTGCCCTAATCGGCGCAGGCCGATTTTGTCGGTGTCGCCGCGGTTTCAACCGCCAGACCGCCAGACGGCAAGATGTGTCAGGCGGTCAGCTTTTAGTGTTTTAAGGATGTTTTTTTGAAGGCACTTCACTGCCAGGTCGTTAAGTGAGGAATTAACGAGTTTTCTCTTAGCTCCTAACTCCTAACTCCTGATATGAAATCCTGGCTACTTGCCCCCGATATCGCAGGGTAGGCACAAGGCACTACTCCTACAGGGTGATCGATTTTGAATCGGGGTTACTGAATTCGGATTTGATATGACTCCTAACTCCTGACTCCTGACTCCTAACTCCTGACTCCTGACTCCTAACTCCTCCCAGAAAAATCTTGCCTTAACAGCTCCCCCATGTTGCCTACCAGGGATTACCAATCAATGTGAAAGCTGACCAATAGTAGGGATGGTTGAAGATAAAAGAATCGGGTAAGTCCAACTCATTTGGCATCGGAATTGCGCCAGCGCTGGTCATCAGGTGGCCGTTTTCTAATCGGACCTGTCCGCTGATTAAGGCCTGTTGGGTCCGCTGTAGGGCTTCGGTGACGGTTTGGCTGGTTTCGAGCTGGGCATAAAATTCACCCATCAGGGCGACGGTGCCAATGTCAGAAATAAACCAGAGACTACCCAACGCAGACCGCACTCCAGAGGCGGTGGCAATGCCCGCAAACCCGAGCTCGGCATTGCGATCGCCAACGGCGGTGGTGCAGGCGCTGAGGACCAGTAATTCTAAACTAGAGTTTTGCCAATTTAGCGATCGCACCTCATCGAGGCTCAGCCGATCATCCCAAAACTGAATAAACGAATCTTGGGACTGCCCCGGATTAAATTGAGCGTGGGTGGCTACGTGTAAAACGCCCGGATTGTGACTGTTTTGGGCCTTAGTTAAATTATCGAGGGTAAAGGCTTCGTTAATCAGCGATGTGCCACCCCCCAATTGGGACTGTACCCAGGTTAACTCTGACTCTACTGCAGGTAGGGGCTCCATGTTTTGAAAGATCTCAGCGCCCGTGGCTAAGGTGGTTTGGTTTTGTAGCCACACCAGGCTACGCTCAGTCAGCCCAAAGCTGGGAATGATCGACAATGCATAGCGATCAATCGCATAGCCATTACGATCCATCATGGCCGCCAGGGGAATGGTTCTGAGTCCTTCATCAAGGGTGTAGACCAGGCTGGTGATGGCCTGGCGTTGGAGGTCAGCCTCTAATGGGCTGAGTAGCCACTGATAAAATTGCTGGGACAACGCTTGAAAGCTGCGAAAATCTTCAGGGTCTGAGACCGCCATGCGATAGTACTTGGCCAGCTCAACCACCTCAGCCCGCGTAGCATTAGTCACGTAGCGAATCGGATCTTCAGTTTCGGTAATCAAAATCAGCTCAAGCTGGTCGTCAGGCTTTGCCTCCTCGGAGCGCTTGAGGGCATCGAGGGAGGCTGAGACCAGGTCTGGCTTGGCGGAGCGGGTTTCGTCTTTAGGGGTAAAAATTGCATAAACAATCGCCGATTTTTTCTCTCGGTCATTGCGGACCCGCCTCAGGGTTTGTTGAATTTCGGTGATCGATGCGCCACTTGCGTTGAGCCCATCGTAATAGTCGCCGTAGTCACTGCTGAGTGAGCGGTCCAACTCCTGAAGGGCAAGATCGGCTGTGCTATGGGTATGCAGGTTGACGCGCATACCCGCATCAGAGTCGTCTAAACCAGAGTCTGGGGATTGCGTGGTTAATTGCCAGGCGGGGTCTGGGGAGGTTAATGTTGCAGTCGCAGTCACCTGTGGGGGAATCTCCTCGGCAGGAAGCGGCACTGTGTCAGGGGCGGAAGGGGTAGGAGGGGCAGGGGGAGCAGGGGGAGCGGGGGTGGGGGCAGTGATATTGGTTAAATCAAACTGGGTTGAGAGGTCTCCCGAAGCGGCGGTTACGTTATAGTTGCCGGGATTTGCGTTGGCGGTGACTTGTATAGCAGCCTGACCATTCACATCTGTGACTGCTTGTGTCTGATCGGGGGTGGCACTTGCACCTGTTTGAGGAGATGAGAACTCAATGGTGGCCCCGGGTAGTGGGGTATTAAAGGTGCTTTCGGTCAGGGTCACTTGTAGCGGATCGTCAAAGGCTGTCTCAACCTCAGTCCTTTGTTCTGCACCGCCGGTTGCCTGCAATGCATAGCCCGTTGACTCAAATGCGCCAATGTCAGCTGAGCCATCGGACCGAGTCACCCCTCGCTGGTCGTTTGTGGGGGCAATGTTGTTGTTGCCTGCGTCGATGGCGTCACTATCGGGCAGCAGGGCATGGGTTGGGGTGCTGCCGCCAAAGTTGCCAAGGGGAGCCAGTTGTGGATTGATCGGGGCTGCCATATCCCCCACCAGTGTACTTTGGATAAAGCCGGTGCTGCCGTTGCTGATGCCAATCAGGTTGTTGCCCTGGTCATTAAAGTCGCCTGCTACGTCGGGTGAAGTCGATGCGTGATTATCGGCAACAAGGGTATTTGTCAAAGTGGTTGTTGCTGAAGTTGTTTGGGCCGAGATGCCGCCTCCGGTGCCATTGACGACGTTATTGTCGGTGATGGTGACATTAGTTAGACGCGTGTCGCCAACGGTGCGTAAGCCGCCACCCAGCTCACCGGCTTGATTACCAGAGAGGGTGCTGTTCGTAATCTCTAAAACGGTTGTCTCCTCCCCGCCACCGTTAACAGAGGTTTGAATGCCACCGCCCCGAAAATTAGCGCTGTTGTTGGCGATAGTGCTGTCAGTTATACGGGTCGTGGTGAGATTGTTATCGGCAACATTGAGGATGCCACCCCCCAACACAGACGATGTGTTGTTGCTGATTTCACTTTGATTGATGGTTAAGGTGCCGCCGTTGTGATTTCGAATGCCACCGCCGCCCTGGGACACAAAAACAGAGTCATCGCTGAGATTGGCAGTCTCTGATGTGGTGTTGTCTATTAACTGACTGTTAAGCAGAGACAAGGGACCACCTGTGTTGTCAATGCCGCCACCGTTGAGGGCTTGATTCCCTCGAATGATGCTGTTCGTAACGCTTAAATTGCCGTGATTGAATAGCCCCCCACCGCTGCCTTGGGCTTGGTTGCTGTCGAATATCCCACTATCTATGTTGACTGTGCTGGGATTGCCACTATTGATAACGCTGTTAAATAACCCTCCCCCATTGCTGTGGGCTGTGTTGTCAACCAGCCGAGTGTCGTTAATCAGCCAGAGTTGACCATTGTTATATAGGCCCCCGCCGTCCCCACTGACGGTGTTGTTCTCAAAGGCCGTGCTATCGATGGTTGCAATGCCAAGGCCTGAGTTATAAAAAGCGCCGCCATCATGGGCCTGGTTTTGCTCAAAGGTGCTGTTTGCCATGGTGATGTCACCTCGATTATAAATAGCCCCACCGCGGTCACCCGTTTCATTGAGGCTAAAGTGTGAGTCGATGAGAGACAGATAGCCATCGTTACGAATGCTGCCCCCTTCATCACTGGCAATGTTGTTAATAAACTGACTATCCAGTACGCTCACCTGGCCTGGATTACTGATGCTTTGGCGATTCTCTAAAGCACCTCCATCATCTTTTGCTTGATTGTTGACAAACAGACTCTCGACAATATTGACGGTATTGCTCTGTCCGCCTATGGAGACGGCTCCGCCATCATTATCACTAGTGATGCCGCCGTGGGCAGAATTATTGCTAAAGGTGCTATTGACAATGGTCGAAGTATTGCCGGTCCCCCCTAAGAAAACGGCCCCGCCTCGGCTTTGAGCCTGATTATTCTCAAAGTGGGTATTGAGTAATGTAAGGTTGCCTGTGCTATACACCCCACCACCCGCTTCATCAGCTGGGGTAGCGCCTGCGGTGACGGTGAGATCTTGCAAAGTGGTGGTGGCTAAATCAGTCACCTCAAAAATGCGGGAAGTATCGCTGCCGCTGAGAATTGTGGTGTCACGGGTTGCACCTGCAATCGTGACATCGCGATCAAGGGTGACGGGGGTGCCGTTGGTGAGATAGGTGCCTGCCCCCAGGTTGATGGTGCGATCGCCAGCAACATCGCCAATGGCATCAATGGCGGCTTGGATAGAGTGGGTGCTTGGGTTGGTCTCTGGGTTAATCTGGTTGAGGTTAAAGGTTAGCCCGCCGGTACTGCTGAGGTGAATCTCGTCGGTGCTGCCGTTGTGGGAAAACCGTCTTCCGGTAAGGATGAGGGCGGCGTTGCCACCGCCGGTTTGGTTAATTTCGTCAACTAGGGTGATGTCACCGCTGCCGCCAGCGCCGCTAGTCGTTTTGATTTCCACACTGGTGCCGGTGTCGAGGACGGCTGTGATGGCGTCAGGCGAAATTTGACTGGTTGTACCTGTGGTGGCTGGGTCAAAAAATATA
>JBCBQD010000016.1:0-42998 GCA_039820425.1 Cyanobacteria bacterium J06635_1 | reverse complement strand
GCCCAGAAGTTACTTCTGGGCAGGCTGGGGCGCAGCACTGCGCGATCGCACCCTGCTTATCTTCGTCACCGTCAACATTCTTTTCACCACCTACATGGCCCAAGTGCAGAGCACCTTGCCGGTCTATCTCAACCGATTTGCCACCGTAGGTGACACCACTGGCTTCTCAGAAGCCGTCCTGAGCGGCCTTTTTACCTGGCATGTGGCCCTCGCCGCAATTTGTCAGCTGCCTATGGCAAGATTACTGAGAAACATCAGCCAATCTCAAGCCTTGATGATTTCGGCAGGGCTGTGGGCATTGGGTTTTATGGGAATTCAATGGTCAGGAACGGCTTTAACTGGGGCGATTGCTTTCTCAGCGATTGCCCTCAGCATTCTATCCCTGGCAACTGTTGCCTATACACCCGTTGCCTCAACGCTAGTAGTGCAGCTTGCGCCCCAAGACCTGCGTGGGGTTTATCTATCGGTCAACTCTATGTGTTGGGCCATCGGCTATCTGATTGGACCACCCCTCGGCGGTTGGACCCTCGATCAATCCGACCTGATCGCCCACGGCTTTTGGCTCGGGTTAGCCGCCAGTGCCATCCCTGGCATTGGCATTTTGTGGATACTCGGCCAGAGAAACAAACATAACGAGCCTGACAAGTAGAGGTTGCTGCGCTCGGTGAGGTCGCTGCGCTAGTGAGTTCACCTACTCACCTGTCTTAACCGAAATCTTGAGATTGACAAAGCATGAGCCCAGATTTATCTTCGCGCTTGCAGCTTCCGATATACCGCCTTGATATCCACGTTATGGTGGGCCAAGGCTACCAGGGTGTGATACAGCAGGTCCGCCACTTCCCCCGCGATCTCGTCTGGTTCATCATCTTTGCAGGCCATCACTACCTCCGCCGCTTCTTCGCCGATTTTTTTGAGGATTTTATTGTCACCCCCGGCCAAAAGCGTGTTGGTATAAGAGTCAGGCTTGGGGTTAGCTTTGCGATCGCAAATCACCCCATACACCTGCGATAGCGTATCCGCAGGCGGCGACGTAATCCCCTGATCGATCTGATGAAAACAGCTGCGCTCCCCTGTATGGCAGGCGATATCCCCGATCTGCTCCACCGTCACCAGCAAGGCATCACTGTCACAGTCATAGCGAATGGCCTTGACCTTTTGGAGATGCCCCGAGGTTGCCCCCTTATGCCACAGCTCAGACCGTGACCGGCTCCAGTACCAGGTTTCGCCCGTTTCCAGGGTTTTTTGCAGCGACTCCCGATTCATCCAGGCCATCATCAGCACCGTTCCATCGAGATAGTCTTGTGCGATCGCAGGCACCAGCCCCTGCTCGTTGTAGCGAATCTCATCGACAGGAATCGCATTAGTAAAGGCGGAAGATATCGTCATCATGGCAAGGCGAAAGGCGAAAGGCGAAAGGCGAAAGGCGAAAGGCGAAAGGCGAAAGAGTTCTACCTTTTCACTTTCTAATCATTTCATAATGCCGATACCATGTGACTGCATGATGGGCTCATGTTTCCAAATCTCATCTCCCCCATCCCCCCATCTCCCCCTGCCTCCCCTGCCCCTCTTTTTCCCTTTCCCTCTTTCCCCCCTGCCCCCTTAGCCCCCAGATCGCTACATTCCGTAACATCTCTCAACAACAACCAGCCCAAGGGATAGGATTAAAAATACTGTGAATTGATCGGGCAAGTTTGCCGTCAGCCCAAACATCAATCAAGGATCTTCAAGAAGGAGCACGCTTTGGTTAGCACCACATCTTTGAAAACAACCAAATCAGCAGAAATTTTTTCAGCGGCCCGCAATCTGATGCCAGGGGGCGTTAGCTCTCCAGTGCGGGCGTTTAAGTCAGTGGGCGGGCAGCCAATTGTCTTTGACCGAGTTAAAGGGGCCTACATTTGGGATGTCGATGAGAACCAATACATCGACTATGTTGGCACCTGGGGCCCCGCTATCTGCGGCCACGCCCATCCAGAAGTCCTACAGGCGCTCAACGCCGCATTAGAGAAAGGAACCAGCTTTGGCGCACCCTGCTACCTCGAAAACATACTCGCCGAAATGGTGATTGACGCCGTTCCCAGCATTGAGATGGTGCGCTTTGTAAACTCAGGCACCGAAGCCTGTATGGCGGTCCTGCGGTTGATGCGGGCCTACACCGGGCGCGATAAAGTGATCAAGTTCGAAGGCTGCTACCACGGCCATGCCGACATGTTTTTAGTCAAGGCAGGCTCTGGGGTCGCCACCCTGGGTTTGCCAGACTCCCCCGGTGTTCCTAAAGCCGCCACCAGCAGTACCCTCAATGCCCCATACAATGATTTAGAAGCCGTCAAAAAGCTATTTGCCGATAACCCCGACGAAATCTCAGGTGTCATCCTAGAGCCTGTGGTTGGCAACTCCGGGTTCATCACCCCCGATGCGGGCTTCCTAGAGGGCCTGCGCGAAATCACCCGCGAAAACGGCGCGCTGCTAGTCTTTGACGAGGTCATGACCGGCTTCCGCATTTCCTACGGCGGTGCCCAGGCCAAATTTGGGGTGACCCCCGACCTGACTACCCTCGGCAAGGTTATCGGCGGTGGTCTACCTGTCGGGGCCTATGGGGGTCGCAAAGAAATTATGGAAATGATCGCCCCAGCGGGGCCGGTTTATCAAGCAGGCACTTTATCGGGCAACCCCCTCGCTATGACCGCAGGCATCAAAACCCTGGAAATTTTGCGCCGCCCCGGCAGCTATGACCAACTCGAAACGGTCACCAAAAAACTGATCGACGGGCTGCTCTCAATCGCCCGCGAAGCAGGCCATGCCGTCTGCGGTGGCAACATCAGCGCCATGTTCGGCATGTTCTTTTCCGAAGGCCCTGTCCACAATTATGATCACGCCAAAACCTCTGACCTCGAGAAGTTTAGCCGCTTTCATCGCGGTATGTTAGAGCACGGTGTTTATCTTGCCCCATCTCAGTTTGAGGCTGGGTTTACGTCACTGGCCCACACCGATGAGGATATTGAGAATACCCTGGCAGCGGCACGGACGGTACTGAACGGGCTATAAGTGCTTTAACACCATGCAAGACGATGAGCTGACCCTTTTAGAAACCGCAATCGGCTTAGACAAGCCCGTTGATCCGCTCGATCAGATCGCTATACCGGGGGACGAACCGGAGGGACCTCAGTACCAACCGGAGGAAATGCTGCCACTGCTATTTTCTCCGGACGTCCAACAGCGGACGCTGGCTGCCCGCGCCTTTTGCGAAATGGAAGATGAAAGGGCGATTCCGCGTTTGATCAACTTGCTCAAAGATAGCTGCCCGCTGGTCAGGGTCAGTGCAGCCTATGCGCTAGGGCGCAACCCCAGTGAGATGGCCGTTGAGCCCCTGATTAAGCAACTGAATAAAGATTGGAACGGCTATGCCCGCAAGGGCATGGTCTGGGCCTTGGGCAATTGTCGCGATGCCCGAGCAGTCGAGCCCCTTATAGAAGCAATTCGCACTGATATTGCAGCGGTGCGCCTCTGGGCAGCCAGTGCCCTCGCCCAAACCGGGCAGGTCAGCTTTGAAGCGATGATTAAGGCCATCCCGCCCCTGGTTGAAACCATGCGTCGGGATACCGTTGCCGCCGTCCGTAGCAACTGCGCCTGGGCCATCGGGCAGCTTTGCAAAGAGCTGCCCTCCAATGTAGTCTACGCCACCGCCATCGACGCCCTGATCGAGACCTTCGCTGACGATGAGGACCTGGGGGTTCGCGAAGATGCCCGCACAGCTATCTTAAGCGTCGGCGACTCCCGTGGCCTGCAAGTGATCGAAGAAATCGAACAAGACGGCTTTTTTTAAGTCCCAGAAAACTTAATTCCCAGAAAACTATCGGACAAAAAAACTACTGGACAGATAGCTCCATCACAACCCCACTGCGGGGAGGCAGCATCAGTGAAAGATGATTTGCACTCAGCGTTGATTTCGCAGGTCCATACAAGGGTTGGGCACTGTCAAAGTGACCAAACGATGATAGAGAATGGCTCCCTTGATAGGCGACATCCCCCACATTCACAGCGACAAAAAGGGTCTGAGATTCAAGCTGTCGGATAAATCCATAAACAGAACCGTCGGTCAAAACGGTTTGATAGTGACCTATGCGGAGGGCTGGATACTGGTGACGCAGCTGAATCAATAACCGATGACACTTGCGAATATCTTGGTCCCACTGGTCTGGGTGCGGGAAGCTGCGCCGACAGTCTGGATCCAGAGCACCCCCTAGTCCAACTTCATCCCCGTAGTAAATAGAGGGAGCCCCTGGAAACGTCAGCAACAAAAGCGTAGCTAATTCGACACTAGAGCGAGCAAACGCCTGGGCCTCTAAAAATTTCTCGCTATTAGGCTCCAAGCCCTCAGGCTCACCGCCCGCAATGGTCCAGAGACGGGCCGTATCATGGCTCGCTAAGAGGTTGAGCTGAGCGAGTTGAATTTCCCAGTTGTACAGACTCAAAAGGGACTGAATTTTCTCATTATATCCCGCTGCATCTAAGGCAGGATATGGGGTGTAGGGTGGAATCTCCACCTGTTCCATGAGGATGCGATCGCCCACCACAAAGGCCAACACGGCTTCAGTGAACAAATAGTTCATCACGCCATCAAATTGCTTGCCATCTAGCCATTGGCGCGCATCTTCCCAAATCTCTCCAACAATATAGGCGTCGGAATTAATCGCTTTCACCCGGTCTCGAAACTCTTCCCAAAACCCTGGCACCTTCACTTCATTTGGCACATCTAACCGCCAACCATCAATGCCAAACCGAAGCCAGTACTCAGCAACCCGCATAATATATTCTCGAACCGCTGGATTCTTGTGATTAAACTGAGGCAGGGCACGGTTATCAACCCAACCGACATAGTTCGCTGGCAATTTCCCATCGTAGGCAGACACTGGCCAATCGGTTACGTTAAACCAGTCAAGCCAGGGGGAGTGAGGACCATTCTCAAGGATGTCGTTAAAAAAGAAAAACCCTCGACTGGCATGGTTAAACACCCCATCTAGGACCACCTTGAGGCCTTTTTGATGGGCCGCGTCAAGCAAATCCTTTAAAGCTTCGTTGCCCCCGAGCAGAGGGTCTACCTGGTAATAATCGTGGGTATGGTAGCGATGGTTGCAGGCTGACTGAAAAATCGGGGTCAGATACAGCGCCGTCGCCCCAAGATCTTTGATGTCATCCAGATGCTCAACAATGCCCCAGAGATCTCCTCCTTTATATCCCTGGGGCGTCGGTGGTGAGTCCCAATCTTCTAGCTGGGCCATCATGGCGGGGGGGAGAGTATGCTGCTGAGTGCGGGCAAAGCGATCAGGAAAAATCTGGTAAAAAACCGCGTGTTTTACCCAGTCGGGCGTATTCACAGGCATAGGTAGATATCATTCTTAAGGCCAACTTTCTTGAATGCTAGACAAAACACCCCCAACATCCGTATAGCTGAGGTAGTCTAACATACCCCCTTAAGCTAAACCGTTTCCCACAGGGCTTGACGGCGTTTCCAATCCGGCGACTCTGCCCCTATCTATAGCGGTTAAACGCTTTTTGAGGAAAAGTGCTATAACCTCAACACCTGTTGAGAAAAAATGCTGAGGGTTATCGCCACCGATCAGCACCCGCGATCGCAAAAGAAAAAGCCAGCCCCTCGTTAAGGCTGGCCTCGCTAGTCATTGACTTTGCGTTGATCTCTCAATTTTGGAGAAAACTCAAACTTGCCTTGCGTTGCCGCAAAAACTTCGATTGAATCTCCGTCGCACATTGTAACAATAAGTACAGAACTTTTTGTGATGAATCTTCACAGTGCATTCGCCGATTTCCCAATTTATTTTGATAAGTAAATGTACTCACCTCAGTGATATCACCGATGACAGCCATTCTCATACTCAAAATGAGGGCATCTAATGTTATGTTTTTCTGACATTAGATAGGGTCATTCCACCCCTACTCCCCACATTTCCCTATCCACAGCCCCAAACAACTTCTCTGCTACCTCACTCCCCCACTTCCCCGCCACCCTGCCCAATCCCCCCAACCCGTGCCACTATAATTGAGAAGCATTGCATCAGGTATCGGCTTGCAAGTTACGTTTTTAGGCACCAGTTCTGGTGTCCCCACCCGGTCGCGCAACGTTTCGAGCGTGGCCCTAAGGCTTCCCCAGCGGGCAGAGATTTGGCTGTTTGACTGTGGTGAGGGCACCCAGCATCAATTCCTCAAAAGTGAGTTTAAATCAAGTCAGATTCGCCGCATATTTGTCACCCACATGCACGGCGATCACATTTTTGGGCTGATGGGCCTGCTGGCTAGCTGTGGGCTGGCCGGGGCACAGCAGCATATTGATATCTATGGGCCCCCTCGCCTCAATGATTACTTACAAGCCTGCCGCAAATACTCCCAGACTCATTTTTCTTACCCGGTCAAGGTCCATACCGTCGAGCCGGGTAGAGTCTTTGAAGATGATGATTTTGTGGTCAGTTGCGATCGCTTAGAGCATCGCGTGCCCGCTTTTGGCTATCGCATCTGCGAAAAAGACCGTCCCGGTCATTTTGATGTCAAACGAGCCATCGCCTTGGGGATACCCTCTGGGCCTGTCTATGGTCGGCTCAAAAAAGGAGAAGTCATCACCCTACCCGACGGTCGCATCATCAACGGCAACGATTTATGCGGCCCCACCCTCACCGGGCGCAAGCTAGCCTACTGCACCGACACTATTTTTTGCGAAAGCGCAGTGGGACTGGCTGACCAGGTCGATGTCCTAATCCACGAGGCCACTTTTTCTCACCAGGATGCGAACCTAGCCTATCAACGGCTACACTCCACCTCTACAATGGCCGCCCAGGTTGCCCTTGCAAGTCAGGCTAAGCAACTCATCATGACCCACTTTAGCCCCCGCTATGCCCCTGGCAATGCTCTCCAGCTCAAAGATTTGCTCGCAGAAGCCAAAGCCATTTTCCCCAACACCGTGATGGCTAAGGACTTTTTTACCCGTGAAATTAAGCGCAGCCATCAGGCTGAGTTAGTTGGACAGGTTTAGGTGTTGGGTTCTGGTATTAGGTTCTAGGACTGCGTCAGTCTTAACCCGTACATCAAAGGCTGACAAAATACTAGGTGTTAGGTTGAACCGCTTCGACTAACCCCTAACACCTCTCTACTCACCAGACTCTGCTGTGAACTGCTCGGTTGATTCTTTAGTCTGCAGCCGGGAATGCAGGTTCGTCAGACGATCCTTGCTATTAATTGGCAAATGGGGATAAGGCGCTTCAAAATTGGGCCAATGCATCAGATCATTACAGGGGCAAGGCTCAATCGTGTAGGGGGTCGTTGGCACCGCCACTGGCAGCTCACACCGGGCACATTCATCAATATCCCATTCTTCAGTGAGCAGCTTATCCAGGGTCACCGAGGTGCCCTCAAGATAACAATCGCTGCCGCCTTTCTCCATCACTTGAGCCCAGCAGGCTTCAAACTCAGGACTCAATTGGTCCCCCTGTAGCACAGGTTGAGGGCGACAAGCTGCCTCGCCATTGCGAAGAATAACGCGCTTGCCCAGCTGAAACCAGTAGGCTAAATATTCTCGAACTTGCTCTTGAGAAGCCATTGGTCTCCCAATCTGGGTTAACAGATAAATACAATAGACGGACTCTAACCGTATTCCAAGGAAAAATTGCCGACGTTTAAACTCAAAATTTGAAACTGAATATGACTATCACACTCACAATGCTTGCCGCTTTATGATCTGATCGTAACGTGTCTCATGGCATCCATCGTCTAAATACCGATATCCTAAAGGTGTCTTAATCTTTCTGAAAGCAAGAAAGTCGAGCCGGAATCGCCACTCCCAGCTGCTTAAGGTCCAGCACATAGCCCCCGGTCACTAAATAAACCGAGGTTGCGATCGCACCCACCTGACGGACGAGCTCCCCTAGCCGATCGCGAAAGGTCCGGCCGATCGGATAAGCCGGCACCACGCCCCATCCAGTTTCTTCGCCCACAACAATCACATTGCATACGGCAGCATTAATCGCGCCGATAAGCTCGATTTGCTGCTGCTGCCAGGCTGCCTCATTCAGGTCTATCAGGTTGGCCAGCCAGGTCCCCAGCGAGTCAATCAGCAGGCATTGATCCGGCGTCGCACTTTGTAGAACCTGGACCAACTCAATCGGCACCTCACACACGCGCCAGTGGCTCGGTCTGCGGGCACGGTGCTTGTCTAGGCGGGCTTGCCATTCAGCATCACCAGGGTCTACCTGGGAGGTAGCCACATAAACAACTGCCTGTTTAGACTGGTGGGCAAGGTGCTCAGCCCATTCACTTTTGCCCGATCGGGCTGGCCCTGTAATCAGTATCGTTGCCATAAGTTGTTTTACAACCCAGCGCCTGTTCTATAGTCTGTCACTACGCTTAGAGTAAACCCCATACAAGAGCTAGCATGGACGGCATCCCTTTTCGGATTAAAGAGTTTCATCTCAACTCTGATACCCAAAAAATTACCATCGGGCCGGTGAGTCCTCGACGGGGTACCCCCATTCCCTGCTATTACGTGGTTAGCACTGCCCCTCCCAATATCGAAGATGCGCTGCAATTTTCTCCCCAGGACGGCGCGAAAACCCAGCGAGGGATTAGGGCAATCGCACAAGATCTCTACCGCATTTACAGCAACTCCAATATTTCAGAATCCCCAGAACTGACGATTACCGTTCACGGTTATAACACCCACGAGAACGGAATCCAAGCCTGGTACACAGACATCGTTCGCTACATCAACAGGGTTGATCCTGCCATCAAAGACAGGTCAAATGTGGTCTTTATCGGCTATCGCTGGTCGTCAGAAAGTTTTTCGATGACCCCCAAAAATCTGATCCAAAATCTGAAAGCACTGCCGCCCATTCCCAAATGGCTGCTCACCTCTGGCACCCTGATGAGCGGGGTTTGGTTGGTTTTGGCCCTGTTGATGCAGGGTAAGCAGATCGATTTCCTGTTTGGGGTGCTACTGGGGCTGGCCTCCAGTGCCGCCGCGCTGATTGTCGCTTTAGTCTTATTGCGCCTGTCCGTTTACTTTCGCGACGTTTACCGCGCCACCAACTTTGGGGTGCTTGATCTGGTCGAGTTGGTGCGTCGCTTAGATAAAGAGATCATTGACCAAACTGCCACTGATCTAAAAAATACTCAGCCAGATTTAAGAAATTTACCCCAAGCGGCCCAGCAACATTGGGAAAACAACCCCCGTCGGATCAAACTCAATTTTATCGGACACAGCATGGGGGCACTGGTGGTCACCAATATCGTTCGGATTTTGTCAGACGTCTTCGATAATCGCTCTGTTGCCAAATATCCCCCACCCAATATTGGCCGTACCTTGAGCTTAGAGCGATTAATCCTGGCTGCCCCAGACATCCCCATCCTGTCGATTATTTCTAGCCGGACCAATTTTTTGGCCCCCTCCCTGCGGCGCTTTAAGGAAGCCTATTTATTTAGTAATGAAGGCGATTTGGCCCTGCGCTTCGCGTCAACGGCGGTCAATTATATTTCGTTTCCCAGCGCTACCCGGACCCGAGGATATCGTCTAGGCAATGTGGCCCTGGCCAATACCAAAGACTACGGCATTACCAATCTTGAGAATCTGCACACCTACTTTCGCCCAGAGGTGCGACTCCAAACAGCCATTCAAGCGGACCCCGATGACATTTTAAAGAATCTCTACATTACCCACGGCGGAACCGATCAAGACGGTTATCTCTCACTCGCTGAGTTGTTTAGCGAACAAGACAAATCGCCCGTCGCCAGCATCACCTTGGCAGATTTATTTACATTTTTTGACTGCACAGATTACTTCGATACCTGTGTTTGCTTTGAGGGCACCCGGCGGCGTCCTATCTCGATGGGGCTATTAAGCCGCGCCAAACGCAAAGGGATTCTCAATGCCTGGGATTATACCCAACTGATTTTTGACTCTGCCCTGGGGCGGCGTGATGTGCACGGCGGCTACTTTCATGGCGACTTTAGCCGTCAGCTGATCTATCGACTGGCTTTTGTAGGTTTTGAGGGTGTCCTTAAAGCCTCTGCCCAGGAGTCGTTGATGTCATCCTGTGACGCTTTTTCACCGCAGGTTGCCCTCGAGATTCTCCATGAAAAATGTCAGAAACTGGGCATTCAAGCGTACCTTTCGCCCCTCCACTATCGAGTCAGTGTCCAGGGACAGCGGGTAGAAGACGCCAAACAAGAAATGCTGCAAACGATTCAGCAGAAATCAAAGACGTCTGGGGAGCTTTAAAGGGGGTGCTCAGACGGATACTCAGATGCTTTAGTCGCCCAAGCAGTCAAACTAATCAACAACCCCAGAGACGGCCCTGCCACAAAAAGAATTAATTCGAAACCACCCATATCGTTCTCCCAAAGCCCTTAGGCATCAGCCTTTGAAGGTAAGGACTTTCTAATTAAGTGCTTGTTACTCTTTAAGCGTGTCACTGACGCCTGGCAAATACATCAGCGGTAGTGCCCAAATTCGGCGTGCCTCCAAAGCAAGCTAATGACAGTAATTTAACTGTCATAGTTCAATCAGGGTCAGCCATGTAGCGGAGAGACTTGAGCAGCCCACATTGTCATTCTTGAGGATTTACCGCTTTTGAAGACTGGCGAGCATCAAGCCACCAAGCTAGAACCACCCAAGCCAATACAGCCACTAGAGCAAAAACAGTAAACTGAGCCACACCAGACACCAGCGTCGCCAGGGGGATTAATCGCCCTACAAAAAAGGCTAGACTCACCATCACCGTCGCCCACAGCGTCGCCCCTAAGAGATTACAGATCAAGAACTTCCAGTAGGGCATCTGAGCAATCCCTGCAAGGGGACCTGCAAAAATACGCAATAGGGCCACAAATCGCCCTAAGATGACCGCTTTATCGGCATTATCACTAAATTGTTCCCGTACTTTGACCAGCTTGGCTTCTTCAATGCTAAACAATTTGCCCAACCGCAGCAGCAATGGCCATCCGCCATAAAACCCTAGCAAATACCCAAAGTTGTCACCGATAGCAGCACCTGCGATCGCGCAAGCCAACACCCAGCCATAGGCCAACTCACCGCCCCCAGCTAAAAAGCCGCCCACCAGCGTAACCGTCTCCCCAGGCAGGGGTAACCCCATATTCTCTAACATGATCCCAAAGAAAACGGCCCAGTAGCCATACTCCCGAGCAATAACCTGAAGCGATTCTAAGGAAAATAGCTCTGGTGACAGTGGAAAAGATTCCATATAGTAAGAAATTTACATTTTTTTACTTTTTCCATCTTGGCGCGTTTTTCTGAGAAGTGTCAACGCTAAATCTGACGAATATACGATTTCTAAAAAGAAACCTCCCGATTGGGAGGTACTAGCTTTATCGAGTTTGCTTGATGCAAACCCTTAACGTTGTTTAGAAACCCCCAGATATTTAGAAACCCACAGATTCTGAGCGGTGAGAAATACGCGTTTTTTATGCGCGTTTTTTTAAATTTAGGCCCCATTAGGCCCCAATTTAGAGGGCTTAACCCTCTGCAAAACTAGGCATTGAACTAGTTGCGATCGCAGAGCGCGGGAACGTCGGTAAATCTAAACAGTGCTGATTACGACGACTGCGTACTGCCAGACGATAGCTCACACTTTGCAGCTCAGCATGGAGCTGACGATTTTCGTGTTGAATACCTGCAACGCGCTCTTTAACCGCTGACATTCGCTCAGCAAACTTTTGCTTATAAATTTTGGGCAGTTCTTGCACCACTTGCTCTAGCATGCGGGTGCGATCGGTCAGCTCTTGAACCGTTTGACGGAGCTGATAAATCTCAGCATCACGCCCACCAATCTGCTCTTGATAAAACGTCACCTGCTGCTCGACTCCCTGGAGCTGCTCCCGCAGGGCTCGGACTTCAGCATGATGCCGTTCCGACACTTCCGTGGAGGGTAAGAAATTTTTATTCCCCTTGACCAGTCGAAACAGCTCTTGGGAAAGCTGCTGTACGAGCTGATCGCGCATTTGCAATTCCTCTTGCAGCCGCGCCAGCTCAGCCTGGGTATCTGATATTTTCAACTTTTGGGCCAGTTGAGTCACAAGGCAACTCCTACACTAAAATTCAACGTTAACTAAAGCTATTAAGAAGTAAGAAGACGCACCGATGGGTTCGTCAAATCGCTGATACTGTAACACTTCACAGCCAGATTGACACCTAAATCTGAGGGAATGACAAGTGTTTTATCATTTCGGTGCCCCTAAATCTAGCACTCCTCGAAAAAAAAGCAAGCTTTTAGGAAGCGGTGGCGTAGTTGTGCCTTAACAAAAAAGCGCAGCCTAACGGCTGCACTTTTTCAGAGTCGCTTTTTAGAGCAATGTTCAGTATGAGCGCTAAGACGCGCCCAAGGGCGCTTGAGACGGGGCCGCTGACTCTGCTGATGCAATATCGGTCTCATCAATTACCAGAGTCATATAGCGAATCACGTCTTCGCTCAGGCGCATGGCACGTTCCATCGGTGCAATCGCATGCCCCGGTCCGCGGTAGTTCATCTGAATATAGATACCTTCGCGATGGCGATTAATTTCATAGGCCAAACGTCGCTTACCCCGATGCTGGGTTTCGATAATCTCAGCCTCTTGCTCTTTCAACAAATCTTGATACTTTACAATCGCCCCGTCTACGGCCTCATCGCCGAGATCAGGGCGCAAAATGTACATCGTCTCGTATAGGTTATTCAACTGCATCACTCCTTATGGACAAAATGGCTTTTGCTTTCGATAACGGCCACAAGCCCTGACTACCAGACGCAAGCCGCCTCTAATCAAGGATGTGGCTGGCAATCACATCTAAAAACAGCAGACTAAATTCCCTGTAAGCTGCTATGCTCATTGCACCGAAAGCTGAAAAGCAAGGACCTACAATCATAGCAAGAAGTGAAGCAGTTTGTATGGCGCAGCGCTATGTTCGAGTTCAATCCTCAAGCGGTCAGTTGCACTATGGCCTTTTGCAAGCCGATCGCAGCGTCAGGGTATTAGATGCTCCACCTTGGCTAGGTGGAGAAATCACCGAGGTTGATCTCACTCCCAATAGCTATCGACTCTTAGCCCCCTGCGCCCCTTCAAAGATCATCGCAGTTGGCAAAAACTACGCCCGGCACGCCGCAGAGATGGGCGGAAGCGTTCCCAAAGAGCCTCTCCTCTTCTTCAAACCCTCAACCAGCGTCATTGCCCACAACGCCCCTATCCTTTATCCACCCCAGAGTCAGCAAATCGACTACGAGGGTGAACTCGCATTGGTCATTGGAGATCGGGGCTTTATCTGCACCCCCGAAACCGCCCAGGCAAAGATTTGGGGCTACACCATTGCCAATGACGTCACCGCTCGAGATTTACAGCGTAAAGATAACCAGTGGGTCCGGGCCAAGGGGTTTGATTCTTTTTGTCCACTGGGGCCCTGGATCGTCCGAGAGCTGACCCCTGGCGCTCGACTACAAACTTTTCTGAATGACACCACTGAGCCGGTCCAATCAGCATCCATCAGCGATATGACCTTTTCACCCCATGTCTTGGTGTCCTATATCAGTCAGGTGATGACCTTACTCCCCGGCGATGTTATTCTCACTGGCACCCCCGCCGGGGTCGGCCCCATGCAACCAGGCGATCATGTTCGCATCGAAATAGAAGGCATCGGTGCCCTCGAAAACAAGCTCCAGTTAAGAGCAGACGTATCCCCATCCAAGCTCGCAAACTCAAACTAAATTTTGGCCCTATCCAGACCTGTAGCTTGCTCTACGGGAATTGCCCAATTTGTTTGCCTGTTGGCAAAACCTCAAGTTTTCAACCTGGATGCGATTTAACGAACTTGCATATAAACCGCTTCAGAAATAGTGGGAATCTCAGCATATCGTCCCATCAAAGACTGCGCCACAGAATAAAAAACCGCTGCTAGCCCACCTAAAAATAGAACATTTAGAAAAGTTTCAATGATCAGGCTTAAACCGGGTATGCCACTCACCAGATTGATTAAGAGCGTACAAATGGAAATAATGAAGCCAATCAAAATCGCCTGCATCGTGTTGAACCGAACAAAGTGACTGATATTCGAGTTTCTCACCACCAAGAAAAGCAGTAAGAAAAAGACCAAGAGTGAGCCAAACCCACCGGGCACCAAGCCGTAAACCAAAAGGACAGGTGAGATCAAAACATATAAAACACCCACCAAAGGGCTTAAGGCAGGAAGCTGATCTGAAATAAATTGAAAAAAGGCCTGGCCTGCTACCACGGCACCCACCAGCGGCAATAAGTAAGGCAAAGCTGCAAAAATCCTATCAGCAGTTGTTACTGAGCCACGCCATGTCATAGTGATCCCAATCGCTCCGCTCAATACTTCATGAGCCGCTGCTACAGCACGACTCGCTTATCAGCATAGCGCAGCCAAAACTATTTTTTACTGGCACTTTTTTACTGACACCATGAAAACAGCGGCATAAAGAGGCCTATTTAACCACTCACCTCTGCCACCCGAAACCCCATCGTACATTCATATTGCACGGGTTCCTCAGGGGTACGAGACTCTAGCAGCCGTCCACACCGCAGCTTACCATTTTGCCAACGGGGCTGACCGCTATGATCAGCCATCAAGCAGCTTTGACACACAGACGTAGGAGGAAGCAAGCGGTTTTTCATCATAATAACCAGCATTGGCAAACGCCTCCTACATCAAACTGCTCATCCGCTTCTATTTTAGATAAACCAACCTGAGATGCTGTTCCAATCAATACAGACCTTAACAGAGCCTTTTGAAAGAACTGGCTGAATGCGAAAAGTTATCCATCCATGAGTGATCAGAAGCGAATGGTCGGTCGAACTGTCTACTGACCATTCGCTACTCACTACTGAAATGCTTTCCTCTAGCTTCTCCGAGACCGCCCCGAGGCTTCAGGAGCCCGCTGTCTTGAGCGAGACTTCGGTCTAGGACGCCCCCCCTCGTCATCCCTGGATGAGCCGTCCTGACGCATCCAGGCAGGCCGAGTTTGATCATAGGCCATTTGCAGGGCGGCAGCGGCAATCGTACGCAGCTCGTACTCTTCATTTAGCTGGGAGACAATCGGCAAAAAGGAAGCCAGTCGCTCACTCGTCAGGGCTTCACGCACCTGAGCCTGCAATTTCTCTAAGTGGCGCGCGGCAATCTCAGCACGGGTGGGCACTTTGCAAAACGTGAGTTCCTGATTCATGTGCCGCTCAATCTGTCGAATGCGATACTTTTCCAGGGGATGAACAATGGAAATCGCCCGACCTTCTTTGCCAGCACGCCCCGTGCGACCAATACGGTGCACATAGCTATCAATACTGTCAGGCAGCTCGTAGTTGATCACATGGGTGAGGTTATCGACATGGATACCTCGGGCCGCAATATCAGTGGCGACCACCCATCGAACCTGTTGCTGGCGAAACCGAATCAGCAGCCGCTCTCGCTGGGCCTGATTCAAATCGCCGTGATATTCGTCAACACTGTGCCCTGCCGCCTGTAGCTGACGGGTCAGCTCAGCAGCGGTGCGCCGGGTCCTAACAAAAATAATCGCCGCCTCTGGATCTTCCATTTCTAAAATGGGCATCAGGGCACGGGGTTTAGTCCACCCAGCAGGTACCACATAGGCCAACTGGTTAATCCGCGACGGCGCAGTTTTAGGATGTTCAATCGCCACTGTCACTGGCGCTTGCAAAAACTTAGCCGCTAGCTCTCGAATGGCGGGCTCCATTGTGGCCGAGAAAAAAGCAGTCTGCCGCTCAGTAGAGGCATGGCTCAAGATATTTTCAACATCTTGAATAAAGCCCATATTTAGCATTTCATCGGCCTCGTCTAGAACGAGCCAATTGAGCTGATCAAGCACTAACCCACCCCGCCCTAACAAATCCAGCACGCGGCCTGGGGTTCCCACTACAAAATGAACGCCCCGTCTGAGCTGCTGTAGCTGGCGCTCAATCGATTGACCACCATATACTGCCAAGGTTTTAAGCCGCGACTCATTATTGAACCCCTGGACAGCCTGGCTGACCTGCATGGCCAACTCTCGGGTCGGTGTTAGCACTAGCGCTTGGACTGACCGCTTATTAAAGTTGATTTGCTCTAATATCGGCAATGAAAACGCAGCCGTTTTACCTGTCCCTGTTTGGGCCAGACCCACAACATCACGCCCCGAAAGCAAATGCGGGATCGCCTGATTTTGAATGGCAGTCGGCTCAACAAACCCAAGCTTCTCAAGGTGCTGAACCCGTTCTTCAGATAATCCTAAGCTGGTAAAAGACAACGTCATTAAAACTCCTTATGCGGATGATCACAAGCGTCGCAAGTTGCGATCGCTAAAAACTTTTGAATATCAAACAAGTGAAACCGAAACCGACGCTGGCGCTGACTTGGCAGCCGCGAGCGTTCCGTATAGGTCATAGGTATCTGCAGCCTCAATAGTGACCGGCACAATGCGCCCCAACGGACTCAGCCCCTGGATATAGACCAACCCATCTACATCCGGCGCAAATCGAGCAGAGCGACCGATAGCTTCGCCGCTAGCGACGTTTTCTTGCTCAACCAGAACATCAACAGTGCGTCCAATTTGAGCCTGATTTCGTCGAAACGAAATACTCTGCTGCGCCAGCATCAACTGCTCTCGCCGCTGATGCTTGATGACCTCAGGCACCTGATTTGGCAAGTCAAAAGCTGGTGTGCCTGCTTCAGGGGAAAAGGTAAACACCCCGACGTGATCAAACCCATGGCGCTCAACGAAGGCCATCAAATGAGCAAACTGCTCATCGGTTTCCCCAGGGAAACCCACGATGAAGGTGGTGCGCAGAACCGCCTCTGGCAGAGCCTCCCGCAGCCGCCGGATAATCTCATCGTTAACTCGGCCCTGCCAGGGTCGGTTCATAGCGCGCAACATCTCGGGATGGGAGTGCTGCAAAGGCAGATCTAAGTAGGGCAGCACGTTAGGCGTGTCTTGAATCGCTTGAATCACCCCAGGGGTGAGGCCAGTGGGATAGGCATAGTGCATGCGAATCCAGGGCACATCAACCTCACCCAGGGCACGCAGCAACTCTGCCAAGCGAGGCTCACCGTAGAGATCGACACCATAATTAGTGGTGATTTGAGAAATCAGAACAATTTCTTGGACGCCCTCTGCGGCCAGTTGATGGGCTTCAGCGACAATGGATTCAATTGAGCGAGAACGCTGATTGCCTCGCAGGTGGGGAATAATGCAAAACGCACAGCGATAGTTACAGCCTTCGGCGACTCGCACATAAGCAACCCCCTCGGTGGTGGTGCGATAGCGGGGCACGGTTTCATCTGCAATATAAGTAGGCTCAGCGGAGACCATCTTGACTCGCTCACCCGCTTCAGCCCGCTCAATCACTTCGACAATCTTGTGGTAGTCACCGGTGCCGATTAAAGCAACCGCTTCGGGGATCTCATCTAGCAGCTCAGATTGGAAGTGTTGGGCCAAACACCCGGTAATCACCACTTTCTTATGAGCCTCTGCAAGCTCCACCAGGGTACGCACAGACTCCTGACGAGCTTCCTCAATAAAGCTGCAAGTATTAACAATCACGTAATCTGCCAGGGCCTCGTTGCTGTCAATGGCATACCCAGCCTTAGCTAGCAAACCCAGCATATGCTCGGTATCAACGCGATTTTTCTCGCAACCTAAGTGCGAAACAGCAACCGTAGGCTTGTGGGTCATACAAATTCGGTGGTAGTACCAGAGTCTATAGCGGGCGTGACGATCGCTACTCAGGATGACTAGCACCTTACCCATGCATGCACTCAGAAAACATTTAGTACTTTCTGCTAAAACATTTTAGCTAAGCCTGCAACTGACCTTCTGAAGTAGCTGCAAACCTAACGGCATGCTGGGTAGCGATATATTTATTGCCCAGGGCTTGACAAAGCATAACATAACTACACAATTGTGTCCTTCATCAATTCAACATAGTGTGATTGCCTCGCGACTCAGCTCACCCACAGCTGAGTCCCAAAATCCAGCCCCAAAACTTAGCCTGCCAGACTTTTGTCAGACTACGGATGGAACTGTCAATTCGGTCTAAAATTGGTGCTGTTGAGAGTCCGAGACGATATCAAACGTGGACTTAAATCAAGTCTTTAAAGCTCCTAATCCGGTGATTGGCGTCGTCCATTTGCTCCCCTTGCCCACGGCCGCTCGCTGGCAGGGACATTTGGACGCGGTCATCGAACGGGCAACCCAAGAGGCCACAGCCCTGGCGTCCGGAGGCGTCCACGGGATTATTATCGAAAATTTTTTTGATGCCCCCTTTGTCAAAGATGGCGTTGACCCGGCAGTGGTCAGTGCCATGACCTTGATCATTTCACGGGTTATGCAGCTGGTCCCGTTGCCCATTGGCATCAACGTTTTGCGCAACGACGCCCACAGCGCTCTGGCGATCGCAACCTGTGTCGGGGCAAAGTTTATCCGCGTCAATGTCTTGACTGGCGTGATGGCGACCGACCAGGGGTTAATTGAGGGCCGCGCCCACGAACTGATGCGCTACCGACGTGAGCTGGGCAGCCCCGTCAAGGTACTGGCTGATGTGCTGGTCAAACATGCCCGACCTTTGGGGACCCCTAATCTGGCCACCGCTGTGCAAGACACGATCCATCGCGGGCTGGCCGATGGAGTCATTTTATCGGGTTGGGCCACCGGCACCCCCCCCAATCTGGAGGATCTAGAATTAGCAAAAGCAGCAGCGGGCGAGACCCCAGTGTTTATCGGCAGCGGGGCCAGCTGGGAAAATATTCCTAAGTTGATTCAAGCGGCGGATGGGGTGATTGTCTCAAGTGCCTTAAAGCGCCATGGCGATATTAATCAGGCGATTGATCCAAGCCGGGTCGGTCAGTTTGTGGAGGCCATGCAATACGGCCTGACCCAGCGCCCCCAGCCCCCCCTATCGTCATCCATTGCCGTTCATTCTTAATCCAGTCCATACTAAAACCATTAAAGACTAGCCAGTAGAGAGTTTTGAACTATGGGACGTCGCCGCCAAGATAACCGTTGGATTTATCGTTGGTCTCGCCCGCTGATTGGCGCGATCGCAACCGTGGGTGCCCTGGGCACAGGCTACCTCACCGTCGTCAAGTTTATGAGCGGCTCCGCCGCTTGCCCCACCTCGGGTTGCGATCAGGTCTTATCCAGCGCCTACGCCACTATTTTTGGTCTACCGCTAACCCTATTTGGGTGTTTGGCCTACCTCAGCATGGTGACGTTGGCACTGGGGCCACTCCTCATCAACCCAGATGAGAATAAGGAACTGCGACAAAAGCTAGAAGTCTGGAGCTGGCTGCTGCTGTTTATTGGCGCAACTGGCATGATGGTCTTCAGCGGCTACCTGATGTACATTTTAACCACCGAACTGAAGGCAGCCTGTCTCTACTGCATTGCCTCGGCCGCTTTTACGGCGCTCATGTTCTTGCTGACCCTGGTGGGTCGTAACTGGGACGATCGCGGTCAACTTGTCTTTACTGGCCTAATTGTGGCCGTGGTCGCGCTGGTGGCAACCCTCGGTATCTATGCACCGGTCAATGCCCCCAACTCCTCCATTGCAAATGCCTCTGGTGAGGTCGGCCCTCCCGTCACAAATACTTCTGGAGAAGCAGAAATGGCACTGGCTCGCCATCTCAAAGAAGTGGATGCCAAAATGTATGGGGCCTACTGGTGCCCCCACTGCCATGATCAGAAACAGCTGTTTGGTCAGCAGGCCCTGGCTGAGATGCCCTACATCGAATGCGCCCCCGATGGGAAAAATTCTCAAACGTCCCTTTGTCAGTCTGTGGAAGGCATTACCGGTTTTCCCACCTGGGAGGTCAAGGGCCAGTTTTTGTCGGGGACTCAAACATTAGAGGCATTGGCTCAGGCCTCTGGCTACACCGGTCCTCAAAACTTTCAGAATTGAGGCGAGAGTCCGGCAATTGAGAAACCCAGAACCCGCTTTCTAAGTGCGCTTTAAGGTTCAGGTGTCCCTTGAGAAAGAAACCAGGTTTCTGGACCTCAGGTCAGCTTTGATGCGAGCCATAATTGAGGTTTCGTCCAGATTAGCAAGGATGGCTGCGATCGCAGCTTTAGGCCCCGACTCCCCCCAGCTAGCACCATTGGCTAAATAGGCCTTGGTTACTTGGCCAATAGCATAGGTTGAAACTCCAGCAACAGCCGCCTGGGTCACCGCCACCGAAAGATAGGGAGCCACTGATAACCCACCCGTCACAGTGACCGAAGCCCCCAGTAGGCTCTTGAGTGAACTTAACCCAAAGGTAATCAGTAGCTGACTGGCCGAGAGTCCCCCCATCGCCAGGGCCATCGTTTTCAAAAGGTTCAGGGCACCATGCTGGGTCAGTTCCAGGCCATACAGGCGGGAAAGGGTCACAATCAGAGACAGATCGATCGCAGCCCCACCCATCAAATCAGCCACCAAAATAGGATTGATAGCAACGGCAGTGGCTTTCGCCAAAACCAGCTTCCAGATCACATCATCGGCGCTTTGCGTACGGATTTCGAGCTTACGCGCAATCAGCTGCTCATGCAGTGTATCGGCATAGAGTAGGGTGTTGAGCGCGACCAGGGATTTACCCTCTCGATGCAACACATCCAGCATCTTGAGCTTGAGTGCATCCACCTGGGCACTGCCACGCTGCCGCCGAATCTGGCGCTGGGGATCAACGGTCACCACCAGAGGAGCTGCTGCCGCCAACACAATCTCTGAGGGGGCAATTTGCAGCAACGCCACTTGCTGCTCAAGCTTTTCTAAAATCAGGCTTTGGTCAGCGGGGGTATACTGATCAGTTTTGTTAAAAACAAGCAAAATCGGCTTCTTAGCTTGCCTCAGCTGGACCAATGCATCGTACTCAACCTGAGTTAAGTCTCCGGCAATCACAAAGAGGATTAAATCTGATTGTCGGGCCACCCGTTGGGCAATCATTTGCCGCACCTCTCCCCCCACTTCATCAATACCCGGCGTATCCACCAGCTCAACCCGAGCCTGCTGATCGCCACAGACAACTCGATAAACCCCAGCAGCGGGGGCTGAGCCAAAATCAGGGGCTGAGCCGTTATCCATCACTTCGACGGACCAGGGCACACTTTCAATCTGCTGAGTCACCCCGTGCAGCGGCCCCGTTGTAAAAATCGGCTGACCCACCAACGCATTCAAAATTGAAGACTTACCCCGTCCCACCATGCCAAACGCAGCAATGTGGATGACACCCTGGCTCAGCTTGAGCTGCAGCCGTCCTAGACTTTTAATTTCAGCCTCGAGGCCAGACCGCTCACGGGCCGTTAAATCCAGCGTATCAACGAGCTGCTCTACAACGCTCACAGCCTGCTGATAGTGAAGCTCTGCCGCCATTCCGTCAAACTCAGCCAGGGTTTGGTCGAGCGGTTCACGATCCAGTGGTTCATCCTCTAATGAATGACCTGCTAACAACTCATTAAAGTCTGACCGCCCTGGTTGGGGGTCTGAGGCGGAGCCATCAGAAGGGAGGTTAGATTCTGGCACTGTCAAAACAATAATGTCAAAACAATACAACGCTCCCTTCTAGGATAAGCCCCCCTTTGGAGCAATCGAGGTGTAGGTACCCGTCCGGGTAAAATCTGACCGTATCTCTGAAATTAAGCCTGAGATTTTTGATGCTTGTTAGTACAGAGATGAGAGAATAAACCACATTAACCCATGAATTTGATCCCCATGGAGTTTCAAAGTGCCGCCCAGAAAACCTGCTATGACCGCATTGCCCCCTGGATGGAAGACCTATTTGGTGAGGCAACGGTTGCGTTTGAAGACGAGCCCCTATTTATCATTACGATTGGTTCTGCCGTCGCCTCCACTCGGGTGATCCCCTGGGGCGAAGATGAAGCACTGATCACAACTCGAGCCTACGTGGTGACGGACCTCGAGGTCACCCCAGAGCTAAGTTATTATCTACTGCGGGCTAACGATGGCATTTATTTTGGGCGTTTTGCCTTAGATAGCGAAGATGACATTGTGTTTGAGCACAGCCTGGTGGGGTCTACCTGCGATCGCATAGAGCTCAAGCACTCTGTAACAACGGTGGTGCGCCTGGCTGACGACTATGATGATGAAATCGTCGCCCGCTGGGGGGGCAAGCGTGCCCTCGACCGCTGGGCCTCGGCTCAGTAGGCCAGCCATTTAAAGCTCGAGCGGGACACGATGGCCCTGTCCCGCTCGAGCTTTACTAGATGTTTCGGCCCGTGACCAGAAATTTAGCGACCCACACCCAAGTAGCGGAAGCCCGCTTCTTCGATTTGAGCCTGATTGAGATAGTTACGACCATCGATCAGGATAGGCGTGTGCATTAACCCCGCCATCTTGCCGTAGTCAAGATCCTTGAACTGTTTCCAGTCAGTCACCAACACAAGGGCATCACAACCATCAGCCAGGCGCTCAGGATCGCTCTCGATAATCACCCCAGACAGACCGCTGCCAATGCCGCTTTGGGACACAATCGGATCATAGGCCTTGACCTTAGCGCCTAGACGATTGAGGTGCTCGATCAGCACTAGCGCAGGGGCATCCCGCATGTCATCGGTGTCAGGCTTAAAGGTGAGCCCCAACAGACCCACGGTCTTACCCTTCAGAATCTTGAGCACCTGCTGGAGTTTCTCCAACGACAGGAGTCGCTGACGGGTGTTGACATTGATGGTGGCCTTGAGTAGCTCAGCGTCATAACCATAGTCATCGGCGGTATGCAACAGGGCCGAAACATCCTTCGGGAAGCAGGACCCCCCCCAGCCAATCCCGGCCTGGAGGAACTTACTGCCAATCCGAGAATCTAGACCAATGCCCTGGGCCACTTGGGTGACATCCGCTCCGACGCGATCGCAAATATTAGCGACCTCGTTGATGAAGCTAATTTTAGTTGCCAGAAAGGCATTGGACGCATACTTAACCATCTCAGCAGAACTCAGATCGGTCACCAAGACTGGCACCGGAGGCAGAGCTGCATCCTCAGAAAACTTGCGCTCCACGATAGGCTCATACAGCTCTTTCATCATGGCAATCGCTTTAGCGTTATTGCTACCCAGCACAATCCGATCAGGGTTGAAGGTGTCATACACAGCCGACCCTTCCCGCAAAAACTCAGGGTTGCTGACCACGTCAAACTGAGCCTCAAGCCCAGCCGTCCCTGCCGGTGCACCAGCCCCAACTGGCACCCGCTGGCGCTCAGCAATACCATCCAACACGATCATGCGAACCCAGTCACCGGAGCCGATGGGCACCGTAGACTTGTTCACAATGACCTTATAGCCGCCATTTAGATTTTCCCCGATACCCCTGGCCACTGCCTCAACGTAGCGAGTGTCGCTCTCTCCAGTGGGCAGAGGCGGTGTCCCAACCGCGATAAACAAAATATCACCGTGGTTGACGCCAGCCCCCAGATCCGTGGTAAACGTCAGTTTCCCTGACTCCATGGATGACTTCATCAGCTCAGACAGCCCTGGCTCATAAATGGGTGACTGACCCGACTGCATCAACTTTACCTTCTCAGCATTGTTATCAACGCAAATCACGTCGTGGCCAATGTGAGACAGACAAACGCCCGTCACCAAACCTACATAACCGGTGCCAATTACACAAACACGCATTGAAATAACTCCCTGTTTTAGAATAAAGCCCTGATTCGTAGGGCAACTGTAAAAAGTTCAGTTAGAAAAACTGTGGTTAACAAAACGGGGATTAGCTGAGTGCTAACCCCATATCGGCTAGTCCTGTGCGATCGCAGCCGGTACAGCCAGCTTACCCTCTGCCTCTAGCCGCTCTCGGAAATACGCAATGGTCAATGCCAACCCGTCTTTGAGTGGCACCGTCGGCTCCCACCCCAAGAACTGTTTTGCCTTTGCAATGTCAGGCTGACGACGACGCGGATCATCTTGGGGCAAAGGCTCGTATTTGACGGGCACATCTGGGTTGACCATATTTTGGATCGTCTGCGCCAGCTGTAAGATCGTGTATTCACCCGGATTACCCAGATTGATCGGCCCCACATTGTCACTATTCATCAATCGAATAAACCCTTCTACCAGGTCATCGACATAACAAAAACTACGGGTTTGAGAACCATCGCCGTACACCGTCAGGGGTTTACCCTGTAGCGCCTGCACGACAAAATTGCTAACTACTCGACCGTCATTTTCTAACATACGAGGGCCGTAGGTATTGAAAATCCGGGCCACACGAATCTCAACATCATTTTGTCGATGGTAGTCAAACGCCAGGGTCTCAGCCACACGCTTGCCTTCGTCATAGCAGCTGCGAATCCCAATCGTATTCACATTGCCGCGATACTCCTCGGGCTGAGGATGCACCTCGGGATCGCCGTAGACCTCAGAGGTCGAGGCCAAAAAGAAGCGCGCTTTGACTCGCTTTGCCAACCCCAACATGTTGAGCGTACCCATTACGTTGGTCTTGATGGTCTTAACCGGGTTGTACTGATAATGGACCGGGGACGCGGGGCAGGCCAGATGATAAATCTGATCAGCCTCTAGTCGAATCGGCTCAGTAATATCGTGGCGGATCAGCTCAAAGTAAGGATGATCAAGCCACCTTAATAAATTACGCTTGTGTCCGGTGTAAAAATTATCCAGGCAGATGACTTCATGATTGGCCTCCATCAGTCGATCGATCAGATGAGAGCCAATGAAACCAGCACCGCCCGTGACTAGAATTCTCATAATTTTGCAATTAAGTGAGCTGTTTGAAAAAAACATGGTGGGACTCTCCCTAACCTGTCAGCACACCTGGACCACTACCCGGAATGTTAAACCTGACAAGTTCGCTCGAGCCAGACGCAACCGCAATTGGCCTAAGTCTGCCCACAGCCTTGGAAAACCCCTAGGATATTGAATAGAGTTACGAGTAGATTGTGCCCACCCAACGATGAGCTTTCCCTAACCTCGGCAAACCGATTTTGAGAAATGCTTACGCACTGGGCTGTCAGCAATTTAACAAAATTTTCCGATATGACGCTCGTCGTCCGGGGTGATTCACTAAAACTTCAATGGTTTCTGAAGTAAGCAGGAGGGGGTGAATGTCTAAGGCGATAGCTTTAAAACCGCCATAAAGGCCTCTTGAGGGACATCGACGGTGCCAATTGCCTTGAGACGTTTTTTACCCTTGGCTTGCTTTTGTAGAAGCTTTTTCTTACGCGAAATATCGCCGCCGTAGCATTTTGCTAAAACGTCTTTGCGCAAAGCCGGGATACTGGCACTGGCCACCACCCGGCTACCAATAGAGGCCTGCACAGGGATTTTGAACTGATGTCGCGGGATCAGCTCTTTGAGCTTTTCGGCCAGGGCCTTGCCAACGTAATAGGCTTTATCGCGGTGAACAATGGCCGCTAGCGGATCAACCCGATCGCCATTGATCAAGATATCGAGCTTCACGAGCGGATTTTCACGATAGCCAATCAGCTGATACTCCATACTGGCGTAGCCGCGCGATCTCGACTTCATCTGATCAAAGAAATCGGTGACCACCTCTGCCAGGGGTATCTCGTACACTAATGTGGTGCGGCCTGGGGTCAAATATTTCATATCCTTAAAGTCGCCTCGTCGGGTTTGACACAGCTCCATCAGCGCCCCAACAAACTCCTCCGGGGTCAAAATCTCCACCTTGACGTAGGGCTCCTCAATCTTTTCGCGGGCCTGAGGCTCTGGCAATTCACTAGGGTTATCGACCATCAGCACCTCTCCCTGGAGCGTCGTGACCTTATAAATCACAGAGGGCGCAGTGGTAATCAAATCCAGGTTATATTCCCGCTCCAGCCGCTCTTGCACAATTTCCATGTGCAGCAGCCCCAAAAAACCACAGCGAAATCCAAATCCCATGGCGCTTGAGGTTTCCGGTTCATACTTTAGGGCGGCATCGTTAAGGCGGAGCTTATCTAGGGCCTCGCGCAAATCTTTGTACTGCTCAGAGTCCGTCGGGAATAAGCCACAAAACACCATCGGCGTGGCCTCAACATAGCCAGGCAATGGCGCAGGCGCAGGCTGTTTGACCAGGGTGATAGTATCCCCCACACGAGCGTCTTCGACCGCTTTGATAGAGGCCGCCAGATACCCTACTTCCCCAGCGTGTAGTTCCTCAACCGGCACTTGATTGGGCGACAAAACCCCGATTTCATCGATTTCATATTCTTGTTTTGACGCCATCAGACGGATGCGATCGCGACGGCGTAAGGTGCCATCCATCACCCGAAAGTAGACAATCACCCCGCGATAGCTGTCATAGTAGCTATCAAAAATCAGCGCTCGCAATGGTTTCTCAGTCGTATCTTGTGGCGGCGGAATTAAAAAAACCAGCGCCTCTAAAATCTCATCAATCCCAATCCCTTCTTTGGCTGACGCCAGGATCGCATTGCTGCAGTCAAGTCCGACAATATCTTCAATTTCTTGCTTAACCCGATCAGGGTCTGCCCCCGGCAAATCTACCTTATTTAAGACCGGAATAATCTCTAAATCGTGCTCCAGCGCCAAATAGACGTTGGCCAGGGTTTGCGCCTCAACTCCTTGGGATGCATCAACCACTAACAGCGCCCCTTCACACGCCGCCAGGGACCTTGACACCTCATAGGAAAAGTCCACGTGTCCAGGCGTATCAATCAGATTAAGGATATAGTCTTGGCCATCCTGGGCTTGATAGTTCATGCGGGCGGCCTGCAACTTAATCGTAATGCCACGTTCCCGCTCAATGTCCATCGAGTCCAGAAACTGCTCTTTCATATCCCGCGCACTGACTGTATCTGTCTGCTGTAGCAACCGATCCGCTAAGGTGGACTTCCCATGATCAATATGGGCAATGATTGAAAAATTTCGGATGCGTGAAACAGAGACATCGGTCATAGGAAATATCAGGAAGGACAGAACCCGTAATTTTATTGAGAAAAGTTAAAACATCGCTTAACTTATTTTAATGCTTCGCCTTGCCATTCGGGATGTCTTTATGAGGCTTTACAGATCAAGCCTTTATCATCAGAGGATTGACAGAAATTTGCTGACAGATTGTAAACCCTGGGGCTAAACGACCGATAAGAGCAGCGTACACTCATACAATGGCTGACTGCCGACGAATGCTCATGCCTGAGACTAAATTTTTTACTGGTACTTAGAGAACGAATCATGACCAGCCTGCCTGATGCCCCCGATGATGCTGACAAAATCAACGCCCAAGCCTCCGACAAGGTCGAAGTCTCTATCCGGTTAGACACCGACCTCATGGCGCAAGTCAGCCGGTTGACAACGGATCCCAGTCGAGTCATCGAAGTTGCCCTGCGACAGTGGTTACGCACTGGCAGCCGACGAACAGAAGACGATCTATCCAGGCCTTTGAATCTGAATCCTCCGGTTCCGCCAAAGGGGGAATGGAATGATTAAGTTAATGAATTGAACCCACAATTTGTAAACATTGAGTGAACTTTGACCTCCCAAAAGGGCATGCATATATAGACTGGCCCATACCCTTCTCGAGAATGAAGCGTTAACGCTAAAGTTGATGAGAGGGTCGCTCAAGCGGATCACTCAAAGCCCTTACCCGGGGTTTCGCGTCCTTTTGGTAGCACTTTCCTACAGCCAGCTGTCAGGCTACATTGACCAACCCTGCTTCATCAATGCCAAGCCAACTGTTCCAGTCACTCGCATCTTGCAACATGCCTTGGTCTGCTAGTTCTTTCTCACCCTCCAACTCATCGAGCCCCGCCTCAGATCTGGCTTCTACCGGTGAGCCAAATCTAGCCATGGCTCAAGCTAGCAATTCCTCCGATCGTAGTGCCATAGAGACAGAGCCATTACAGGTCATCCATGATGTCAGCGGTAAAATTCTATCGCTGCAATGGCCTGACGCTGACCAGCACACTTCAGATGTAAGCGCCTGTGTTGGCCAACCCATGGAAGTTTTATTTGGGCCAGTTGCAGTCGGACCTTATCTGGAGCGCGTCCGTCGTGTGCTAGAAACTCAGCAGCCAGAGCGATTTCAATGTGTAGTGCGCTGCGGCTTTCACCCCATGAGTTTTGATTTTGTACTACAGCCCATTCGAGTTAATGGGGGAGCCCCTCCCCATGTACTGGGCGTAGGCCATCGATTAAAAACCACCTACCCCCTCCATCTGCCGCTCCACAATGAGCTAGCCACAAAGTCCGTAGACGATATTGTCCATTATCACGCACTGCTGACCCATATTGCCTCAAATATTCGCAAAACCCTCAATCTTGAGACAATCTGGCAACAAACCGTGGACGGGCTAGGCTCCCTCCTAAATTTACACCGCTGCCTGGTTTGCGACTATTCCCAAGAGATGCAAACCCTTAAAGTCGTCGCTGAGTATCACCGCAGCGATCTACATCCCTGCTTAGGTAAAACCTTTGAGCTATCTAAAAAGCCTGATTTTCGAGAAACCATCGAAACCCTGAAACCGGTGGTCTCTGATTTTGCCTGGGGCGAAGCTCATCAGCCCTACAGCGTTTTGACCATGGCAACTTGTTATCAGTCAGAACCCAACAGCGTTTTATTACTACAGCAACCACCGGGTCGCGCCTGGCACCCCCTAGAAATTGAGCTGATTAACGAACTCACCGATCAGGTGGGCACCGCCATTGCCCACGCCAAGTTATTTGGAGCCAGTCAAAACCTCACCACAGAACTCAGACAGGCCTACGAAAAGCTTCTGGATAAAAATGATGAACTCGAAGAAGCCAGACGCCAGGCCGAAGAAGCGTCTCGTCTGAAAAGTGAGTTTTTGGCCAATACTTCCCATGAGTTGCGCACTCCGCTCAATGGCATGATTGGCTTTTTGAAACTGGTGCTCGACGGCATGGCCGACGATCCCGAAGAACAAAGAGAATTTTTGCAAGAATCCCATAAGTCAGCCTTACACCTGCTGGATTTGATTAATGATGTTCTGGACATCGCCAAAATCGAAGCTGGCAAAATGGAAATTGATTTTAGCGCCGTCAGTCTACGGGATTTATTCGATCACGTTGAGAATTTTGCCCACCCCCAGGCAGAGCAAAAGGGGCTGTATTTTAAGCTATCACTGCCACAGACCCTCGACGAGATCAAACTCTACTGTAACTACCAGCGACTGCTACAGGTCTTGCTCAATCTGGTGGGCAACGCCATTAAATTTACCCCCGAGGGCGGCATTAGCATCACCGCCGAGATCAAATCCCAACCCGTCGAGTTTGAAAACAATCCCTGGCCGGGCTTTGTGAAAATTAGCGTCGCAGATACGGGCATCGGGGTCTCCCTCGAAAAACAGGATCGTCTTTTTCAAACCTTTAGTCAGGTCGATGGCGAACGCACTCGCCAGTACGGCGGCACTGGACTGGGTCTCGCCATCTCCCAGCGCCTCATCGAAGCAATGGGCGGCAAGGTTCAGTTCATCAGCATGGGCGAAGGCCTGGGCTCAACGGTCACCTTCACAGCGCTGCTGTACCAAGAGCCTGTGATGATTGCAGGTGGGAGCTAGCCGGGCTCATCAACATACCGAGAACGCTGATCTTGAGCTTGCTGAAGCAGATCGGCCATGGCCGACCAGTCTTCGGACTGTATCACACTGATACAAACATCCAGCTGCTGGCGATAGTTTAGTAAAGATTTCAACATGGCCGGCCGGTTATATTGAGCCATCATCAGCCCCAACTCTGGGTTGCCCCCACCGACGCGGCTAGTGTCGCGAAATCCGGAACTAGCCAGTTGTTGGGCCAAAAGTTGAATGGCATGATCCGGTTCACTCAGACAGGCTTGAATCAAACTGGCACTGACCATTACTGGCAAATGGGAAATCCAGGCAACGGCCTGATCATGATTTTCGGGGCTAGCGGAGTAGAGATGGGAGCCCAACTGCTGAGCCACTGCACTGACCTGCGCGATCGCAGCCTCATCCGTCGTCGCTATCGGCGTTAGCACATAGGGCCGACCCACAAACAAATTGGCCGAAGCTGCTTCAATCCCAGCTTCGGCTTTGCCAGCCATCGGATGCCCCCCCACAAACCGGGGCCACAGCTGTGTCGCTGCGGCCACAATAGACGCTTTTACAGACCCCACATCCGTGATCACCGTTGCCGCAGGGAGCACCGCCGCCAGCTGCGCCACCATCGGCTCAATCATGGCCATGGGCGTACATACAAACACCAAATCGGTCTGGGCCAACCCAGCTAGCTCCACACCAGCCGCATCAACAATACCCCGAGTCTGAGCAATCGTACAGGTCTCTTGTCGACGGCTAACCCCATAGACCCAATGCCCCAGCCGCCGCAAATCTAGGCCCAAACACCCGCCAATCAGCCCCAGGCCGATGATTCCGATTTTCATGGTTTTAGAGTCTGCCTCACTTTGATAGTCGGTGTGCAATAGGTGGGGGCGCTGCGCTCGGTGGGGGCGCTGCGCGGATGAGGTCATCTTCACCTCCCCACCCACTCACCTCCCCACCCACTCACCTCCCCACCTTAACCACCCCCCCATTTTGGGCACTTTAAGAACCAAGACCGCCCAAATCCACGCTGGATCAATGAGCCAACCTTCTCGTCAAAACATCATAGATGCCCACGGGCTGATTAAGCGCTACCAGCAAGGTGAGCGGGACTTTCAGGACGTGGATTTGAGGGAAAGCTACTTGTTAGGGGCACAGCTGTCCGGCAGCCTCTTACAAACCGCTAACTTTGCGATCGCAAACCTCAGCAGCGCCGATCTCAGCCACTGCAACCTCAGCCAGGCTAATTTCAACGTGGCTCGCTTAAATGCGGCTAACCTCAGTCACAGCCAGCTCTTTCGGGCCAACCTCAACGTGGCCAATTTAATCCGCGCCGTCTTAACCGGAGCCAACCTCACCGAGAGTTCGATGATTCGGGCGGAGGCCATGCGCTGTGAGTTGAGCCAAACCACCCTGAGGCGCGCCAATCTCAGTGAAGCCGATCTTAGAGAAGCCCAAATCCGCTGGAGTGACCTCTCCCTGGCTAATTTGGGCCAGGCTGACCTCCGAGAAAGCAGCCTGATTGGCTCTCGACTTACCCAAGCCAATCTGCAAACGACTAACCTGGCGCGGGCTGATTTACGTAGCACCATTTTGCAAGAGGCCGATCTGAGGCATGCTCAACTACAGCGGGCTAATTTGGCCGGCGCTAATTTGCAGGGGGCCAATCTGCGCTGGGCCGATCTCAGCGGAGCAAACCTGCAAGACACCGATCTCTCCGGCGCTAAGCTTAGCGGCACAAATCTAACCCAGGCAAATCTCTGTGGGGCTGATTTATCCAATACCAGCTTTATCCACGCCGAACTCAGCTACGCCAACCTGATGTATACCCAGTGGAGCCGGAGCAACCTGACCGAAGCAACCCTCACCGGAGCCAGACTCCATGGCTCAGCTCGATTGCATTTGATCACCCAAGATTTGATCTGCGAGTGGATCGATTTGAGTGAACAAGGCGATGGCGGGCAAATTGTTAAATTTAACGGCCCTGACGAAATCCATCGTTTTTTTAATCGAGCAGAACCCTCAGTCCAAATGCTAATAGACGGCCCTTTGTCGCTCAATGACCTGGCAACCTTGATCCATCTCTACGCCTCGCTCAGCCAGAGTATGGGTACACCAGCCCCCGACTCCCCCAGCTTGATCACCAATCCACGTAAGACCCAGGTCACCTTTCGGGTGATGAAAGACAGTCAGCTGTTTGCGATCGCATATTTCGCCACACTGCCTTTTTTAGCCGGGCGCACCCTACAGCGAAATTTGACCATGCTTACGGGCCTCTTACAAACCTTCGATAGTGAGCGGCTAGCCGCCCCCTACAAACAGCGGCTAGACCGATTTAGTCACCAGTTGGCACAGCTGTGTCAGACCTTTCCCCATCAGCCCAACCCGGACAAATCGGCCCGTTTTTTAACGAAACCCTTAGAAATCAATCTGACCAACAGCCGCGGCCAACAATTAGCCCTCTATCGCTCCCCCGGCTTTGGGGTCCGGCAGCTCAACGATACAGATAACCGCTGGGCCATGCCTAACTTTGAAGAGCTCAGCCTCCATCTGAGCTTAGACAAGCTGATTGAATTTTTGACCGGGGGCACCGTAGAAACCCATTCCCCCAAGTTCACCGATTAACCCCCCAGAGTGATGTGTCACAATAAAGGTCATTCGAGATTGCTTGGAATTTTTGTCCCAAGTTGCGCCCTTGAAGCCCACCGTCAAAGCCAACAGTGATTGAAGCCGAAGTTCACCAGCGACTTAGAGACTTTTTGAGAGCCCAAGGCCACCATCAGTGGCCCCACCATTTGACCATGGCTCGATTGGTGGCGCGTGCCCTGCGGGTAGGTCGCAGTGCGCTGATCCAAACCGGTAGCGCCTCAGCCTATTGCGGCTATCATCGCCTCAGCTATCTCATGCCCGCTTTGATCTGGCCAGAACCTGCTGTCTTGGTGGTCCCCAAACTCTTTCATCAACGCCTGGTCCAGGTTGATATCCCGAATTTGCTCCAGAGTATTCCCACCGTCAAGGCGATTCAGGTAGGTGATCGGTGGCCATCCCCCCATTTTCGTGGCCTGCTGATTACCTCCCCCGAAGCCTGGTTATCCGACCAACTGCAGCAACACAATCGATTTCCGCGGGCAATCCCCACCCTAATTGACGGCGCTGATGATTTAGAGACCTGGGTTAGATCCCAACTCACCCACAGCCTGGGGGCAGCTGATTGGAACGCCCTGGCCTTGGCCTACCCCGCCCAGCAAGCGTTTATCCGAGATATGCGGGTTAGACTGACCCATGCGGTCTTTCAGCACCCCACTAACCCCTATAAATGCTGTCTGATTGATGAACCAGAGCAGACTTTACTCCTGGAACTCTTGGCGACCCTGGCAGAAACCCCGTGGCAAACGGACGCAATGCCAGACCCCTGGAAAAACTTTTGGACACAATTTCAACAGGTTGATCGGCTGGCCTGGAGCCAGATCGATCGCATCCAAGGACGGTTTACCCTACACTGCGCACCGGTCGAAATCGCCTCTCGTTTAGCGCCCCTGTGGGAACAGCAGCCCATCGTCTTGATCGGCGCTGCAGTAGACGTTGACCCGCAAGCCAACGTCTACCGACAACAGTTGGGCCTCGGGGACCTCACCTGCATTAAATTTGCGCCCAACCGTCAAGAAGATATCGTGCAGCTATACTTGCCGGATCGGCTGCCGCTACCTAACACGAGCCACTTTAAAGACGCTGCTCTGCAAGAAATTCGCCCCTTACTCAGCCTTGAGCAGGATGCCCCCACGGTCATTTTGGTGGGGGACGAACCTCTGAAAGCCCAGTTTGGAGCTATCTTAGCCGCTGAATTTGGCTCTCGGGTTCAGGTCGAAAAAACCGACATCGCGCCCAACGGCATTTTGGTAGCCAGCTGGCAGTTCTGGCAAACCCACCAACTCACTGTGCCTGCACCAGGACTACTCATTATGACCACCCTACCCATTCCATCCTTAGAAAATCCGCTGGTGGCCGGGCGCGTCGCTTATCACAAACGGCTCCGCCAGGACTGGTTTCGCCTTTATCTGCTGCCTGAGGCCATGCGTGCGCTGCAGCTTGCGATCGCATCCGTCAGAGCCCACCAAGGCAAAATTGCCCTTCTCGATAATCGCGTTAACCATCGCAGCTATGGCCGTCAAATTTTAGGTGCACTCAGCCCGACGGCTCGCAGCAATTATTTTGATATCGATTGGTTACCAACCCGCTTTGATCAAGCGCTGTGATGGCAAAATAAAAACGGCTAGACTCACAGGGCCAAATAAAAACGGGTCAACCTAGAAACCAGTTAATCTAGACAAAGGCAATCCCATGGGCGAAGCAAAACGACGTAAAGGTCAGCTCGGCAAAGATTACGGCAAACCTGAGCAAATTCTGCCAGGGGTACCGATTACCAAAGACCAGTCCGCAGCTTTTATGAGTTGGACGACTCGCGGCGCTTGGATCGGCATCGGCTTTATGATCGTATTTTGGTTAACCGTTCGATTTATTGGCCCAGCCTTGGGCTGGTGGGAACTGGCTCAGTAAAGTAGCTTAACGCAAGATTTGTATTTTATTTAGCCCCATCAGGTGCCAAATCTGTCCTTTTTGCGCTACAACTTAGGGCAGATCAACGAAAAAATTTAACTTAATATTCCTTTTTTAATTTTTTTATTAACCGCCTGGATGGATAGGTATCAGTCACGCACTGATTACTCCTTCCAGGTGTCTGTTCAGATACTGTTTTTGCCTTCAGGCATCAGTAATGTGAACTGAGGTTTTTAAGTGACCAGACTTGAAAACTTCAAATTAAGTTTAACTGCTGTCAAATAGTCCCGAAACTTTGGGAACCGTAGGTACTGTTAAACAGCGATTTTTATCATGAAGTCGCAATCTCGACGAACTTTATTAAGTAAATCTTAAGAAAAGTCTTACAATGTAGATTGATTGCAAGGAGCGTATTGATGTTCATCCGACTTGCAGAGCAACATCGGCAGTTCGTTCAAGATTTGGTCCTTAATCTTAAGGCCCTCGCCATTGTCTTAGAAAATCGCGGTTATCTGGCCTCTTGCTACACCTGTGGCGGCCAGCTAAATAGTGCTTCTTTTATGGTCAGCTTAGGTGACGACCATCTCATCCGTTTTTTAGTCTCTGACTACGGAATCACCTGGACCGAGCTACGCGATGATCGTGAACTCATGAAACTTGAGGGGGCGGAAGCTATTCATCAGCTGCAAGAGCTGGCTAACCTGGTGAAATATCAGCTTAAGCCTATTGAGTCTCCCTTATCTCATCAGTCTGCATAGCGCTCAACCCTATCCAGCGATTTACTAGCAGCAGCACAACCTGCAATATCGCAACCTAAATATTTTGAGGTTTGCTGGCTTTCACATTAGGAGTTGCCACAATTGAGTTGGGGCCACCAGTACATTAAAACTAACAAAGTCAAACTTCACTGCGTTACGCAAGGTGAAGGTGAATTGGTAATTTTGTTACACGGTCTATTGGAATTCTGGTATTCCTGGCGACATCAACTCCCCGTTCTATCCAAGCAATTTAAGGTTGTTATTCCAGACTTAAGGGGTTATAACGACTCCGATAAACCCACGGCTGGTTATGACTTAGAGACCTTAAGTCTAGATATCCAAGGGTTGATTGAGGCCCTGGGCTACTCGAAAGCCCACCTTATCGGCCACGACTGGGGCGGCACCATCGCTCTCAACTTTGCCCGTCGGTATCCCCAATCTCTCAATAAACTTGCCATCTTGAGCGCCCCCCAATCGTTGCGCACCCTTATTTCCCATAATTTGTCCCAACTTCAACGCAACTGGTATCTGCTGGCACTCCAACTCCCAGGCTTTCCTGAGTGGATTCAAGAACGAACCCTGCGAGGATTTTTGGCTGATCTCTTTGAGGGCCAAGCCATTCGTAAAAGTGCGTTTACCCGCTCAGACACCGACATTTATCAGGCAGCTCTACAAAAACCGGGGGCTTTTAGCGCGGTTGCCCGCCATGCTCAGCATTTTTTCGGCTTGCGCGCCTGGCGTCCTGCTTCAATCAGCCAGTTAATCCCCCATCGGACCCTGGTTTTATGGGGTGAAGACGACCCTCTCTTACCGGTCAGTCAGCTGAGAGAAATCGGTAAGCTTTTCCAGAAAAACTATCAAACCAAGCAAATTCCCTTTTGTGGTCACTGGATACAGCAAGAAGCCCCGAAAACCGTCAATCGAGAACTCATGAAGTTTTTAACGAGTGGCTCAGCGTCATAGAACTCAACCTTAAAGCATGGAGCATGGAGCAAAATATATTTAGAGCAAAACATACAGTGTGAACACTTCAGGTTTGACATTGCACAAACCTGAAGCCCTTGATTAGTCCAAGTACAACCAAGCTTCAAAGTCGCTCAGAGAAGTTGTCAGGCTGAACGAACTCAATTATTGGAAGTATCCGGAACTTTAATCGTTTTTTCACACTACTCTCGAAAAGATTCAAGTTTTGAGCTGTAAAGTTAGTTTCTAAGCCATTTGGCCCATACTGGGTTTATGGTGAATTCAGAGTTAGGCTATCGAGTTGTTGTAAAGGGTGTACTACGACACATTTAGCTAGTCTTAGAGGGTTGGTAGCTGTAACCGCAGCCACTAAGTATTACCCTACAGGCGCGCCCAAACCTATCCCTACGACAGACACCCGCATATTAATTTCTAATGTTGGACCCTAAAGTTTTAGCTGAATACGATTCAACACTTCCCAAGCTGGATGAGAAAGAAGCTCAGGAACGAGTCGAGCTTTTTCAAAAGTTTATGCAGCTCTATGAGCGCAATCCAGATTTTGTTGATGAAATTCTTTCTCTAGATGGGGCAGTGCCATTTACGAGTCAAATTGCAACCCGATATATTCAAGGCGTGGTCACCGCCGATGAAGTTTATCTCGTGAGCAATCTTCCCACTGGGCGATCTCAGCGCTTTGTTGCTCAAAATGGCACCTGGGCCATGGGCCGAGATCCCCGACAGTCAGATTTAGTCATCCCTGACAAACGACTGTCCCGTTGCCACGCTGCTATTCAATACGGCAAGAGTGGTTTTTTGATTTCAGATTTAGAAAGCACTAACGGCACCTACGTCAATGGCGAACTCGTCCGCCGTGTCTACACTCTCAAAGATGGCGATCGCATCCGGCTAGGGCGAGTAACCTTCCACTTTTATGCTTGCTATCCACAGCCTCAGCAGCCTCAGCAGCCAAGGATGGAGACTTCACCCGCTGTCCCCAAGGATGAGGCATTGAACTCAAGCTTAGCAGTCATGCAGTCGGTTGCTCAGTAGATATCAACCCGGAAATATTGCCCCTGCCTCCCGCTGCCCCCCCACCGCCCCTCTTTACAGGTGGGAGGTTTTTACGGTTTAACCTTCGTCAGCCAAAGGAGTCGACTCAGTCTCGCTATCAATACCCAGCGCCTGACGAACCTCTTGTTCGACCTGAACGGCAAATTCTGGCTTTTCGGCCAGATAGCTAATAGCGTTGTCTCGTCCCTGGCTGATGTTATCACCGTCATAGCTATACCAAGCCCCTTTGCGGACAATGACACCCGTTTGCTCCGCTAGATCAACGATGCAGCCTAGGGTAGAGATACCCTGACCAAAGATCACATCAAACTCGCCAATACGGAACGGCGGCGCAACTTTATTTTTAGCCACCTTAACCTTGGCCCGAATACCGTATTCCTCTGTGCCTTTTTTCAGAGTTTGGATACGGCGAATATCAAGCCGCACAGAGGCATAAAACTTGAGTGCGTTCCCCCCAGTGGTGGTTTCTGGGTTACCGTAGGACACACCAATTTTGAGCCGCAGCTGGTTTAGAAAAACCACCGTACAGCCCGATTTGCCAATATTGCCGGTAATTTTACGCAGTGCCTGACTCATCAGACGGGCCTGCAAGCCCACATGGGTATCCCCCATTTCACCTTCGATCTCGGCTCGGGGCACAAGGGCCGCCACCGAGTCAATCACCACAATATCAATTGCAGATGAGCGCACCAGCTGATCGACAATCTCTAAACCCGCTTCCCCAGTATCCGGTTGGGACACTAGCAAATTTTCAATGTCAACCCCTAAAGCTGACGCATAGATCGGATCGAGGGCGTGCTCTGCATCGACAAAGGCTGCTACCCCTCCCTGCTTTTGCATCTCTGCTATCGCATGGAGGGCCAGGGTGGTTTTACCCGAGCTCTCAGGACCGTAGATTTCAATAATGCGACCTTTGGGCAGGCCACCCCCCAAGGCTAAATCCAAGGTGAGCGCCCCGGTGGGAATCGTCTCTACGCGCATACGACTGGCATCGCCTAGCCGCATAATAGAGCCCTTACCAAAGTTACGCTCAATCTGGCTGAGCACCATATTTAAGGCTTTTTGACGCTCTGGGTTTTCAGTGGACGTCTTTGGAGTGGCCGTAGTCTTGGGCTTAGTCGAAGTCTTTGCCATGCTTTATCAGTCATCCGCACCTATACGCATGTACTATTTATATAGGGTCCATCGCCAGCTGACAAGCGCTTAGCGATATATTTATATTTATGGGACAAGACATTTCGCTGCAAACCACAGCCCTCAGCGTGGCGGGGCTAACAGACTATATCCAACTGCTGCTAGAGGGCGATGAGCGGCTGCATAATATCTGGGTGGTGGGCGAAGTTTCGAGCGCCAAACACCATTCAAGCGGCTGCTTTTTTTCACTCCAGGAACCCGATGGATCCGCCAGTATTAGCTGTGTCGTGTGGCGATCTCAGCTAGAAAAATTGGCCGCCCCACCTACGGTGGGCGAGCAAATGGTGGTATTGGGACAAATTCGCCTTTATCCCAAACGAGGCAGCTATCAACTCACCGTTTGGCAGGTACTGCCGGCGGGCGACGGGCTCAAGGCTTTGCGTTATCGACAGCTGCGCCAGCGGCTCGCCGCCGAGGGTCTATTTGACGACGAGCGTAAGCGCCCTCTACCAGTTTATGTGGAGACGGTTGCCGTGGTCACCTCCCCCCAAGCAGCTGCTTGGGGGGATATTCAGCGCACGCTGCTGCAAAGACATCCAGGATTAACAGTGCTGCTATCTCCAGCAACGGTGCAAGGGGAGCAGGCCCCAGCTTCCATTGCCCGAGCCTTTGATCGGGTGGCCACCGATGGGCGCGCCCAGATCTTGCTGCTGGCAAGGGGCGGGGGAGCCTCTGAAGATTTAGAATGCTTTGACGATGAGCGCGTGGTGCGGGCCATCGCCACCAGCCCCATCCCTGTGGTAACCGGCATTGGCCATCAGCGCGATGAATCCCTGGCGGACCTGACCGCCGATGTTTGCGCCCATACTCCCACAGCCGCAGCGGAGATGATTGTCGTCTCACTGCAAGATTTACAAGCCGCCCAGGCCTACTGGCTACAGCAGCTCGTCCAACAGGTGGGGGATCGTTTAGTCGATAGCCATCAGACCCTGCGAGGTCTGCGCAACCGATTACAACAGCTGCGCTTAGACCGCCTATTAACCCAAGAGCAGACAACCCTACAGTGGCAGCAACACCAGCTTGTTCAAAGCTTGACCCAGCGGCTGCAGCAGACCGAACATCAACACCAGTTACTCCACGAAAAACTCGCCACCCTTGACCCAGCCGCCGTCCTGCGGCGCGGATATGCCCTGGTCAGAGAACGGTCGGGTGAGATCGCGACCCAGGCAGACCAGCTAGCAGTTGACGATGAGATTTTGATTCAGCTAGCGCGGGGGCGAGTAGTGGCGAAGGTGATGGAAGTGCTGGCAGAAGATAGGGGAGATGGGGAAGGTGGGGGAGATGGGGAAACACGGAGACGCAGAGTAATCAAGAAACCTCAAGGTTGAAGAAAAGCTTGTCTATTCTATCCTCCTCATCTCCCCTATCCTCCCCATCTTTTTCAACCCTGTATACTAATCATCCAGTTATCTTGACCTGCCCCCCATGCCCAAAGCCAAAAAGTCCGCGCCAGACTGGAATTATGAAACCGCCGTCACTCAGGTGGAAACCATCATCGATCAGTTAGAAACCGGTGATATGCCTCTGGTTGAAGTATTTGAGCAATTTGCCCAGGCAGTAGACCAGTTAAAACAGTGTGACGCCTTCTTAAAAGAAAAACAGGCCAAAGCCAAGCTTCTCATCGAAACCCTCGCGGATGATTAGGGCTCTTGCCACACCGGCAATAAAACCTTCACCAGCGTGCCTTCAGCTGGGGTGCTGTCGACCGATAGAGAGCCCTCGCTCTGGGCCAACAGCTGACGGGTCAGAGTGAGCCCCAACCCAGCGCCACGGACTCCCTGGGCGACGGCAGCAGTGCCTTGATAAAACGCATCAAAGATTACCGGCAACTCGGTAGCAGTGATGCCAAGCCCGGTGTCTTTGACCCGCAGGGCAATAAACTGGTCTGATTCGGGCTTAGCCGTGACCCAAACTCGCCCGCCATTCTCTGTAAATTGAATACTGTTACTGAGCAAATTGATCAGCACCTGCTTTAGCCATGACTCTACACCCCCCACCAACGGCAAATCACTGGGAATGGTATAAGCCAGCATGATATCTCGCTCTTGGGCCAGGGGCTGATAGGTACTGACAATACCCGGCACCAGATCAGCGAGATTCAAAGGCTGTAGCTCAGCCACCCTAGAGCGATTGTGGAGCTGTAATAACTCGAAGACACGATTGATTAACGTACTTTGGCGATCACACTCGCTACTGATCATATCCAGGTAGCGCTGGCGCTGCCCCGGCTTAATCATGGGCGAGTTGAGCAATGTCAGCGCCGTTTTAATCGTGGTCAGCGGTGTCCGCAGCTCTTGTTCTGCATTTTGGATCAGATTTTGGGCCATCCCCGATAGGGGTGAATCCATCTGAGCCGCTGTTGTCACGGAGGGCTCCAAAGCATTTGCCTGGGTTGCTTCAAGGGTGTTTTGCTTACGGGATTGAGCAATTTCTTGAAATGCTCGGGTTTGAGCCTGAAGCTGCCAGTTAAGAAAGGCATCGGCCCAGTGCAATGCATCAATCCGGTGATGGGGGAGGGGAACTGCCACATCCCAAAGCGATAGCATTTCTGTGAAATTGCCGTCAGCATTGGCAAATTCAACAATTTGCCGCAGGATTACTTTCAAAGATTGCGCCACCTGCAGATCTAAGGCCCCTTGCATAAACAGCTCGGGCTTACCCTCTGTGGCCTCTTGACGCTGGGCTATCTGGCGCTGGGCCATCTGTCGCCGGGCTACTAGCGTGTACACAAACCCATCGGCCACAATCAATAAAAAATATTCTCCTCGGATCCCAGCTGGGATGGGCGTGACTTGCTCTGCACACGGGGTCGACCTGGTCTCGCTCAAGCCGTGAGCGCCCAAGCAATATAGCTTGCTGGTGGTCTGGGCAGATCGATAGCGCTGGATATCTTCCCACCAGGCCAACTCCTTGGGGAGCTTGGCCCAGAGGGTAGCCGACAGCTCATGGGCTAATAAAAAATCAATGGTGGATTGCACCACCGATTTGAAGCCCCGTGGCGTCGTTTGACTGCGCACCACAGGGACATTGCCGACTTGGAAGGCAGTCACTAAAGACAGATTAGAGGCAGAAACGGTCATGGAGCTGGGGAATGATCGCAGATTCCCGGCAGGGGGTTTCTGTAGCTTGTAACAAAGTTTTTCAATTCGTCAAGTGATATCGATCTTTCAGGGCCATTTGGGCTTGTTCGCGGTCATCAAAGTGAATTTTTTCGGTCCCTAGAATCTGATAGTCTTCGTGGCCTTTACCCGCGATCAGAATGCCATCTCCGGGCTCTGCTAGCTGAACTGCCGCCTTAATCGCAGCGGCGCGATCGCACACTACCTGCTCGGCGGGCAAGGCCACCTCAATGCCCGCCACCACGTCGTCGAGGATCCGCTGGGGATCTTCGGTGCGGGGGTTATCGGAGGTAACAATTGCCAGGTCTGATTGCTCATAGGCAATGCGACCCATCTGCGGTCGTTTGGTGCGATCGCGATCGCCGCCACAGCCAAACACACAGATCAGCCGCCCGGAGATAAACGGACGCGCCGCCTTGAGGGCATTGTCGAGGCTATCGGGGGTATGGGCATAGTCAACGATAACGCTCAAGTCTTGCTCAGGCGACACCTGCACCCGCTCCATACGCCCTGGCACCCCACCAAATCGCGACAGGGCGACCACCAGGCTCTCCAGACTCACCCCCAGGTGCAGAGCAGCCCCCACCGCTGCCAGCAGATTTTCTAAATTAAACTGGCCGACCAGGGGCGAGGTAAACCGAACCACCCCGACCGGCGTATGGAGGATACCACTCACCCCGGCGGGGCCATAGGTGAGATCTCGGGTATATAAATCAGCGGTCTTATCATCGACGCTGTAGGTCCAGATGCGATCGCGCCCCAGCCTTGAGGTCAACCGCTCGATTAACCGTTGACCATAGGCATCCCTTTGATTAAGGATGGCCCGCCCCTTGAGATAGTCCGCATTAAACAGCAAGGCCTTGGCTTCAAAGTAATCGTCTAAATCCTTGTGGTAGTCGAGATGGTCCTGGGTGAGGTTGGTAAACACCGCCACCTCAAACCCACATCCCCAGACCCGATCTTGGGCTAAGGCATGGGAGCTTACCTCCATCACCGCATTTTGACATCCTGCCGCCACCGCTTCTGACAGCTCCCGCTGTAAATCCACCGGAAAGGGCGTGGTGTGCACTGCTGTTTTTTCATGACCGGGCCAGCGGGTGTACAGCGTCCCCAGTAGCGCCGTCGCCTGAGCGGCCTGGTTCAAAAAATACTCAATCAGATGGGTGGTGGTGGTTTTACCATTGGTGCCTGTGACCCCCACCATATTGAGCCGCTGGGTGGGGTAGTCATAAAAGGCCGCCGCCGCCTCTGCACAGGCTTTAGGCATATCTGCCACCGGGATCAACAGGGGGGTTTCACCAGCCTGGGGCATCCGTGCCGCGAGCGCTTGGGGTGAGAGCAGGCCTGCGATCGCACCTGCGGAGAGCGCACTGGGCCAAAACTCACCGCCATCCACCCGCGTGCCGGGCATGCCAATAAAGACATCCCCAGGCTGACAGGCATGGGAGTTGGTTGACAGCCCCTTGACCTCCGCCACCAGAGCCGGATGATCAGACAGCTCAGACACGTTGATATTCGATAGCTTGGCCAGTAATGTTTGCAGCTTCATGTCAGCGACTCCTCACAAGTTGCGTTGCGGTTATTCTGCCTTAAAGGGCCCCAAATATGTCTGTATCATTTGTTCCAACTGGCGCAATGGGGCCCGGGGAGACAGCCTCGGCAAGGGTTGTTCAACCGTTGCGGCTTGAGTAGATTCGCCCCCCAAAGCGTCCCCCCCCGGGGTCGCGCTCGCCGGCGGCGCGGGGGGGGACGGGGGGGGCGGGGGTCGGGGGGGCGGGGGTCGTGGGGGAGTGGGGGAGTGGGTGAATGAAGTCT
>JBCBQD010000015.1:0-44782 GCA_039820425.1 Cyanobacteria bacterium J06635_1 | reverse complement strand
GCCATTTGGGCAAAAACGAATGCCGATGTCACGGTGATAGATAGCCAGTTTTATGGCAATAAAGCAACCGCTTCGGACGACGCAGCAGCAGGGGCTATCAGCGTTTTTGACGACAGTACCCTGACCGTCAAGGGGAGTGAGTTTAAAGACAACAAGGGTACCTCAGGTGGGGCCATCGGCACCATCTTCACCGAGCTTACGATAGAAGATTCAGTTTTTGAAAACAACACCAGTAAGAACTGGAGTGGAGCCGTTCACGCCGATGGAGCCAGCATCCCAGACGATGATAGATATTACAGCGGTGATAAAACCCCAGATAGCGAAGGGGGAGAAATCATTATTCGAGACAGTCAGTTCATAGATAATCAATCTGGAGGGCATGGTGGAGCCGTCGGGATCTGGGGCTATGATCAAGATTATGTCACGGTTGAAGGCAGTGACTTTATCGGCAACGAAGTCACTGTCAAAGAGGGCGGAAAATCAGATGGCAGTGCAAACGGGGGGGCCTTACGAATATCTGGCGAAGAGGTCTTTATCAAAGACTCAAACTTTGTTGATAACACCTCAGAGGACCAAGGTGGGGCTGTTTGGTATCAGGGAGAATCCTCCATGGAGATCGACAATACGACCTTCTCAGGCAATCAAGCAGAAGAAGGCGGAGCCATCTATAACAGCCAATGGTCTGGCCCAGGTACGACCATAACAGACTCAACCTTTGAAGATAACAAAGCCAGTGAAGGGGGGGCCATCTACAAGAACAAAAACACTCCAATGACAATTACAGACTCAGAGTTTGAGGGGAATGGCTCTGAGCCAATCGGGGGCAATACTGATAAAATTGAGCAAGCTAGCGTTGAGCAAGTGGTTAGCACCAACAGCGCTACCTCCAAATCATCTTCCGCGACCCAGACAGAAGCAGACATAGGCAGCTCACCTACTCAGTCTTCACTGACTCAGTCCGAAGATTCACTGGTCGCCGACCTGAGCTTTGATAATGTGGAAGGAACAACAGCGACTGATGTCTCTGGTAGCAACAACTCTGCCACATTAATGGCGGGAGCCGCAACAACCGAGGGCGTTGAGGGCGATGCGCTCGCCCTCAACGGTAAAGATCAATACGCTGCCATAGACGATACCGAAGACATTAATCTAGGCACACAAGATGAGCGCACGATCTCCCTATGGTTCAGGGCAGACGACGTTTCCGACGAGTCTCAGAAACAGACAATCTATGAAGAAGGTGGGGGTATTCGAGGTCTGAATGCCTATGTCTATGATGATCAGCTTTATGTGGGTGGTTGGAACGAGCCAACCCAAGAAAGTGGATGGGAAGGAACCTGGTTGAGTACCGATAAAATTTCGTCCAATGAGTGGTACCATCTTGCCATCGTGCTAGATGGTGACAATAGCGTGAGCGCAAACTCGATGACTGCCTCTTTAAATGGCGAAGTGTTTGGACAAGGCGAGGGGTCTCAGCTATGGGGGCACTCAGGGGATATCGGTATAGGCAGTGTCAACGGCGGAACCAAGTTTCATGATGGCACTGAACCCAGCAAAGGGCATGGATTAACCGGTGCAGTCGATGGCGTTCAAATTTACAACGATGCCTTAACCTCTAACCAGGTGCAAGAGTTAGCATCGGGCTACTAGCCTCCTACCGCATCGCCCCCCCGCAGCAGGTATACCCTTCTTCTTTTACAGTCTGTAACATGACTATTAAAGTCACAAAGGGGAATTCCTATGGAAACGCAAGCCAGCATTCAAACCGTTCAACTCGGGCCAAACGGACCGACAGTGCCTGCTCTAGGAATCGGAACCTGGTCGTGGGGGGATTCGCTGTTTTGGCAATATGGCAAGGACTATGGGGCAGATGAGGTGCGTCAGGCATTTGAGGCGGCTATAGCAGCCGGGGTCAATTTCTTTGATACAGCCGAGATTTATGGTCTGGGTGAGTCAGAAAAGCTGCTGGGTCAGTTTATGCAAGCGTCTGATAACCCTGTTATCGTGGCGACAAAGTATTTTCCACTGCCCTGGCGATTTTCGGGCCAGGCGGTGGCGGATGCGCTGACAGCCAGTCTGAAGCGTTTGCAGGTACCCACGGTTGCGCTGTATCAGGTGCACTGGCCGTTTGACTTTTTGATGGGCCAAAAGTCGTTGATGAATGCCCTGGCGGATGAGGTCAAGCAGGGGCGTATTCAGGCGATTGGGGTGAGCAATTATTCGGCTCAGCAAATGCAAGAGGCCCATGGATATCTAGCGGAGCGCGGGGTGCCGCTGGCGGTGAATCAGGTGCAGTATTCGTTGCTGCACCGCAAGATTGAGCGCAATGGGGTGTTAGAGACTGCGAAAGAATTAGGGGTGACGATTTTGGCCTACAGTCCGTTGGCGCAGGGGTTGGTGACTGGCAAATACAGGCTTGAAAATTATCAGAAGCCGACGGGGGCGCGGAGCCTTGACCCGAAATTTAGTAAAAACGGGTTAGAAAAGATTGCGCCTGTGATTGAGGTTTTGAAACGGGTAGGGGCAGTCTATGAGCGGACTCCAGCTCAGGTGGCGCTTAATTGGTTGATTGGGCAAGGGGGTGTGGTGCCAATTCCGGGAGCGAAGACTGCTGAGCAGGCGACCCAAAATGCGGGGGCACTGGGATGGGAAATGACGGCGGCGGAGCGGGAAGATATTGAGCGGGTGACGCAACCTTGGTTGTCATAGGTGGGGGCGTTGGCTTGTGCCTAGCCTGGGGTTTGGATGTCAGGTCTGGCCATGTGCAAAAAATACTGCGCGGGACTTTCCCTCCCGCTCCCTCCCCTTTACTCTGGCGTGAAATTCTGCCTGGGGAACTAACTTCCCCAGACCCCTCGAACTAGATTCTGGCTTCGTTTTGGGAAAGGGCGGTTGGTGGGTTAATCGATAGCTTTTCGCCACAGACTGAGGCTTTTACAATGCCAAGGAGCTCTTACTGCACCAAGACTTCCATGCGTTCGGCGATGACGGCGTAAAAGGGGTCACTGCTGCCTAGGCCCATCATTTGTAAGATGGCAGGGACGTCTGATATTTTGGCGATCACCTCTGGGGTGCTGAAGCCTTTGACGGAGCTGAAATAGCGTTTGACGAGTTCGATGCGACCGGCTTCGGAGGTGTCGCGCCAGGCTGCGATCGCTTTTTGATAAAACATCCGATTGGAGAAGCTGAAAATGGCAATGCCGCCGGGTTTCAAGATGCGATAGATTTCGGCCAAGACTGGCTCGGGATATTGCAGATACTGCACCGACACTGTATTTAAAACGGCGTCGAATGATTGGTCTGCGAAGGGCAAGGTCTGATTTTCGTTTAGATTTTGCACAAAGTGGCGATTTAGGCGGGGGTTCCTGTCCAACTCTTTTGCATTCATCCCGTGGCCTTCGACATGCTCAAAGGTGATCTCATCGGGCAGGTGAGAAACCCAACTGCTCATCATGTCAAAGATGCGGGTATTTGGCTGCAACCGTTCTCGATAGAGGTCGGTTAGCTGCTGGATAAACCCCTCATCCACATGGGTGACAAACCGGGGGACATCGTAGAATGCCAGGTCATTTGACTCATCTAGTTTGGTGCGCTGGGGTGATTCAAGCAACATAGTTTTTCGTACAGGATTCAGATCAAGCATCTTTATTCACTGTAAAGAAAGACCAAATCTTTTGCTGGGAAATAGTACATATGGAGACGCGGCGACTTTACCCATGAGCGATCTCCGTGTCTCCGTGTCCCACCCTCTCCGTGTCTTCCCTAACCGGAATTCTAAGCTTGACGAGTACTAACTTGAATGCAATTGCATATTCACCAAATCAACGTTAAAGCACTCAGGGTCAAAATCTGTCTCGAGCGCATCTAACCGATCTAAATAGCCTGGATCGCTGGTGTCATCAAGGGACTCAAGCCATTCGTCGTAACCCCAGACGCCGCCGCAACCTTCGGGGGGGCAGGCCATCTCACCGGTGACGCAGTGGGGGTAAACCCCGTTGGGGTCAGCGGGGAGGACCATTTCTAGCTGTAGGGTGTGTAACCAGCCGTCGCGGGGGTCGTAAAAATAGCTAAAGGTGGTCAAATCGTCGCGGACGACTTCATTTAAGGGCATATCGAGCAGTGCAGGCTCTGTATCGGAGCGCCGTTTACCAATGCGGTAATGATAGGGCGCGATATTGTCCCAGCCCATAGTAATTTGCAAGATCCGGTGGAGCTCTTCTAACCGTAGCTCAGCGGGGACTAGTAGCCGACGCCAGATTAGCGGCTCGCTGTCTGCGATCGCAACTTTAAACTGATAGATTTTGCTGTCTGACATTTAGAGCTCGGCTCCGTGTTCTTCTACCCAGTCATCCCCTAACTGAATAGTAATGTCAGAATCCAAATTTCCGGTACTTTCAACCCGAACTTCGCCAATGCCCATCAACCGTTGTAACAAATCAGCACTGGCCTTATCCCCGCGTTGGGCGACGATGCGGGTCTCGGCCAGGGGTTCATTCAAGTCACGGTCTACAAACACACTTTGATAGCCGCTATCGTAAAGCGTATCGATCAGCGACTGCAGGGCCACATCATCGCCCGTGCTATCTTGAATTGCCACACTGAGATACGCCGGGTTACTAGCCTCAGTCACGTCAGCGGAGCCCACCCTAAAGTACTGATCCACCATTTCATCGATCTCGCCATAGTTGGGCAGCCAATAGCTCAGCTCGTAGTCACCGGCACGGCTAAAGTCCCCTGGCAACATCAGCATTTGCACATTAGACCGATTGGTCTGGGCACCAAAGCCGACCAGAGCCACCAGTTCTTCCACCGCCAGGTTCGTGTCCACATGGGACTGGATCACCGACAAAATCTTGGGCAATCGGGCAATGGTCGCTGGATTTAGGGTTTGTTCAACGACCGCCCGCATCAACATTTGCTGGCGCTGTACACGACCAATATCACCCTTATCGTCATAGCGAAAACGTAGAAATTGCATGGCCTGGTCCCCATCCAGGCGTTGCTCACCCGCTTTGAGGTTGATATATAGGTGCTGGCTATCGTCTTGATATTTCATGTCGGTGGGCACGTTCACCTCAACACCCCCCAGGGCATCGATCAGCTTTTCCACCCCTTGCACATTGATCCGAACATAGCGATCGATGCTAACCCCCCCCAGCAGATCACTCAACGACTCTGCCGTCAAAGCCGGGCCACCATACAGGTTGGCCTCATTAATTTTAGTCAACTCGCCCTCAACCAGGGTGCGGGTATCCCGGGGGATAGACATCACCACCATCTGGTTATTACGGGGGTTAAACCGCAGCAACAGCATCGTATCTGAGAGCCCATCAAAAGAGTTAACCAAGGCATGGTAACCGAGATCTTCAAGGCCTTCGGGCGGATCATCTAAGTCGGAGCTAAGCACCTTAATACCCAGCACCAGGATATTGACCGGACGGTTGAGTCGAGGGAGCTGTAGACTATTGCCCGATGAGATTGGCTCATCTTGGTTAAACACCGCCGCGTCTTCGGCAGACAGCTGGCTCTGCAGCAGCGGCGTCGTATTGAGAGATACCGCTAAGATGGCCCCTGCCGTTGCTGAGACAGTCGCAACCCCAGCTAAAGCAACCCCAACCCCTAACCATCGAGGCACTTTCACAGGTTTTCGCTTACCAGCGATTTGAGAGGACTGCGATTGATGGGGAGCTTTACGAGTGGACACAAACTACCTCGAAACCGGCTACAAGACACTATATAGAAGAATGAAATACAATCGCCGCCTGCTGGAGACCACTTAAGCAATTGGTAGCAGCATAGTAGCAACTTTTTCTTAAAAAATTCGACCCTTTCCAAGATTTATCTCAAATTAAGCTTGAGCCCCTCCTAAATCCATAGACTGTATTCAAATAAACCTCAATCCTATCCATTTTCGTTGTGGGATCTCAGGGGCAAACTCAAGTTTTCAAGCTGAGTGTGGGGTAATGACTCAAGTTTTTAAGCAATTAGGCGGCACTAAACTTAGGACAATCGTTTACGGTAACCGCTTGCTCAACTGAGTGATGCCAGGCAATTTAATCGACTGGCCTCTCCAGATTCGCCACATTAACCATATATTCAGCAAAAAATACCCCGATCCGACAAAACTACTGGCCAACCAAAAGCGCAAGGTCGCCACCTGAGAAAAATGGGCACCACCCGCCGCACTCAGCAGCACAGTCGCCACCACCCAACTCATCCCCAGGACGACAGCCAGGCGACTCGCGTCGCGCACAGGCCCTTTTTCATGACCGATATAGATCGTCCACAAAGACGGCAAAATCCCCACCACAGGGGTCAGGTTTACAAACGTTTGGAGCCGTTGTAAGGAGTCTAGTTTTTGAGGAGTAGGCGGTTGCATGGGGATTAGGTTGTCTGATCAAACACGGTTAGTCTGTCAAAGTTGAATTTTTGGGTTTGGTGAGTGCGCTGTGCTGGTAAAAGGGTGAGTAGGTAAATACGCTGCGCTGGTGAATACGCTGCGCTGGTGAGTGGGTGAATGAGCTTATTTCACCATCTCACCACCCCAAAATTTACGCTTGACTCAGTATCAAACTCAATCTTCGCTGAGCCGTCTCCAGAGCAGCCTGGGCCGACTCCCCCAAAAAGGTTGCTTCTATCGCTCGCCCTACGGTTTCGGATAGCTTACTATATCGGGCAATCATCGGGCGGGCATAAGCTGAGTGCATTTGGTCTAAAAAGATGCTCAAGCTGGGCCGATCAGCCACAAAGTCTCGATAGGGCTGACTCTCGCGGGCGTCTCGGGTGATCGGGATATAGCCAGTTTGCAAAGCCCACGGCAGCTGAAACGCTGGGCTCAAAATATAGTCAAGGAAGGTTTGTGCCGCCTGTGTTTTTTCGGGTGTGGTTTGGCATAAGAAAAAGTTTTCGCCCCCCAGCACGGCGGCGGGCTGTTTATCGACGGGGAACGGAAATACCCCAAAATCTATACCAGCCCTTTTGAGCTGGGGCAGCACCCAAGGGCCCGTAATTTGCATGGCCACTTTGCCCGAGAGAAATTGCTCGATGTCATAGCCGCGCTCAGGGGCCGATAGCTCCGCAGCGCCAGCCTGGATCAGAGCAGCGCCGAGTTGCAGGGCTGCGATCGCACCCTCGTTGACCACATCTGGTCGCCCCTGCTCAACTAAATACCCCCCGGCACTGTAGATAAACGGCAACCAGCTAAACACTGTCCATTCTCCCTTACCCAAGGGTAGCAAGATACCGTGCTGGTCAATGCGCCCGTCTCCATCGCTATCACGGGTGAGTTGTCGGGCCACCTGTCGTAGCTCATCCCAGGTTTTGGGTGGGGTTGAGATACCGACTGCCTTAAACAAGGTCGGTCGATAAAAAATCGCTGCATTATTGGTCGCAAAAGGGACCGACCACAGATGATCTTCAAACTGCATCGTCGCCAATAAGGCAGGGTCCAGGGTGCCACGGTAGGGCGACCGGGCAAACCAATCATCCAAAGGCTGTATCGCCCCTAGCTCCACCAGTTGCCCCGTAAAAGTCGGTAAATACCATAGCAAATCCGGGGCCGCATTCCCCACCACCGCCGTCAGGATTTTAGGAATTTGCTGATCGGGCTGGCCCACATAGAGCGACTCCACCTCAATATCAGCATGGGTTTCATTAAACTGCTGCACCAGTGACTGAAACACCTCTCGATTCGACGGCGGCCCAATCCCCTGCCAAAGTGTGAGATGCACCACCCCGTCTGCCGGTGCACTGGGCTGACAACCCGACAGCCACAAACTCAGCAGCACAGCTAACACACCGCCGATGAGATATCCCCTAACGGTTTGCCCCTCCCCCATCTCCCCCATCTTCCCCATCTTCCCCATCTCCCCATCTTCCCCATCCTCGCGTCCCCGTGTCTCCGCGTCTCCGTGTCCCCGCGTCCCCTGCCCCACCCCCAATGTCGCAAAATGTTACAGATTTAGACAGCAATCCTGAAATTTTCTGGTTTTTATCGCACTGAAGCAAATTACTAAAACCAGCCCTTAAATGTCTGTTTACCAGGGTTTATCGCTGCTATCTATCAAAAATCGACTCTGGTATATGAATTAACTGAAGACAGCTCAAGACACATTAAGCACCTGTATGAGGGAGTGAACATATGGATTTTAGTAGCATTGCCACCAATGCGATCGATATTATCGTCGCACTGGGTTTAAAAATTGTCGGGGCGATTATCTTTTGGATTGTCGGTCGCTGGCTGATTAAGTTTGCGATTGGCCTGCTGACCAAAAGCATGAAGCGCACCGAAATTGATCCGACCCTACTGATTTATCTCAAATCAACGGTAGGGGTGCTTCTCAACGTTATCTTAGTCGTTGCGTTGCTAGGCTTCTTTGGCATTGAGACCACCTCATTTGCAGCCCTCCTGGCCGCTGCTGGTATTGCCATCGGTGCCGCCTGGAGCGGATTGCTAGCGCACTTTGCCGCAGGGGCTTTTTTGGTGATTTTGCGTCCGTTTAAGGTGGGCGACTTTGTCACGGCAGGTGGCGTCACTGGCACCATTGAGGAAATTGGGTTGTTTGTTACCAAGATCAATACGATGGATAACGTTATGACCATCGTCGGCAACAACACGATCTTCTCAGACACCATTCAGAATTTTTCGACCAATGCCTATCGGCGGGTAGACTTAGTCGCCCAGCTCGATAATACGGTCGAGCCCAAGCAGGCCATTGCGCTGTTAAAAGAACGCCTCGCCCAAATCCCTAATGCGATGAGCGAACCGGCCCCCGAGGTAGACATTTTAGAATTTAACCCCATGGGCCCCGTGCTCTCAGTGCGCCCCTACTGCAACAATGAGCACTACTGGCAGGTCTACTTTGACACCAATAAGGTGATTCGCGAGGCGTTTGGGGCGGCTAATTATCCTGCCCCCGCCCAGCATTTCACCCTGCACCAAACGGCTGCTTAGACTCTGCCGATCGTCGAGGGTGGGTCCTAATTATTGTTCACAAGGAAGTTATTTAATTGTCTTTCCTAAATTCCGCAGGCTAAGGCTCACAGACATTACAGTCACATATTGAAATCACAGAGATTTCTATCGCCGAGATCTCTCCAACCGTGGCAATCGAGACCACCTCACTCCTGACCCTGATTGGGGCAGCTGGTCTTGCGGTTGGGTTAGCCTTGCAGGGGTCACTCGCCAACTTTGCCGCTGGCATTTTGATTATTATTTTCCGGCCTTTCCGCGTCAATGATTGGATTGATGCCAACGGCGTCTCTGGTTTCGTTGAAGAGATTGAGCTGTTGACGACCGTCTTACGCACCCTCGATAATCGCACAGTGATCATTCCCAACAGCAAACTGACCGACGATAACGTCATCAACTATTCCACCAAGGGGGTTTTGCGGGTTGATCTGGTGGTGGGCGTCGCCTACAGCTCTGACCTCAGAGACGTTAAAGACACCATTCGACAGGTACTCACAGAAGATGCCCGGATTTTGCCAGAGCCTGCCCCTGTGATCGGGGTGCTAGAGCTGGCAGATAGCAGCATTAACTTTGCTGTACGACCCTGGGTCAACACAGCGGATTATTGGCCCGTATCGTTGAGCGTATACGAAGCGATTAAGACTCGGTTTGATGAGGTCGGCATTGAGATTCCATTCCCACAGCGAGATTTACATATTTCACAGGATTTAACCCTATTTGAGCCGAAAGGTCATGGCGAGGGGGAGATGGTCTGATGCTTGGGCGGCATCCGTCACGACTCGGGTTTCGATCATCTCAATCGTCTCAGGGGTATAAAAGATATAGTCCAGCTTGTAGGCGGGCACATCGGACGGAAACGTAAATTGCTCAGCCTCAGACCACTGATCTGCCAAGACTGCAGGAGACAGCTGCTCTGACTCAGCCAGCAGCCGAATCGATTTATCGGCCCCTTCCTGATCGCGATTTATCGCACTATTAAAATCACCCACCAGCAAGACAGGATGGTCTTGGGCATAGCGCTCAGCCAGGTCTTTGACCACCTGGGTTTGGTTGAGGCGCGTCGGGGCGTCAAAGGCCTCTAGATGAACGTTAATCATCACCACCGTACGCCCCCCTACCTCAATGTCGCTGACCTGGGCCAGACGATCCAGGTACAGGGCGTTGTAATAAAACGGATTGCCCGCCACTTTCTCAAGCACAATGCGGGCGTTTTTTTGAATCGGATAGCGGCTTAGAATAGCTTGTGCTGCCAGAGTTTTGCCAAAATGAGCCTGGATAGGCCAATAGGGAAACGGGACGTAGTTTTTGTCCCAATTGACGGCAATCGCACCGTTCGATATCCCGAGGGATTCTGCCAGTTTCTGTACCTGATTGACGTTGTAGGAGCGCTTAGAGGCCAGGTCAATTTCTTGAAAGGCGATTACATCCGCGTTTAAGGGCTGCAGGGCTGCGATCGCAGTTGCCAAATTCTGATCAAACAGCGTCTGATTGACCTCAGTGGTCGCATCGCTATTGGAGCCCGCATTCGTGAGCCCAGACAAATAGCCGATGTTATACGACACCACCGTCAGCGTGTCCGATGCAGTGGGGGGAGGTTCACCGTAGGTCAGAATTTCGGCATAGCGGTCGTTAGGGTAGGTGCTGGCAGTGGCCCACAGGTAGAAGGCGAGAATTGCGATCGCGCCACTGCCCGCCAAGATCAGCAACCATTTCAGCAAATTTTTCATCTTGCCAGAAAATAGGATCTAAGCCCAGAATAATTGGAATGATCCCCCAGTTTGGGTAATCTGTATTAAATCTTGGCCACATTCAGCCTCACAGTTTGCCCTTAGGGAAAACCTCAAGTCACCGGATGTGGTGTAGTTTAACCCTTCTTAAAGGCCCAGCATGAGCGTCAAAAACCTAATCTTCTTTGGCCTACTGATTTTTGTCCCGATCTCGATATCAGCCCATTTCTTAGCATGGGGAGAGCTGCCCCTCTTTATCACAGCCGCCCTAGCGATTATTCCGCTGGCAGGCTGGATGGGGGCCGCCACCGAAGAAATTGCCGTCGTCGTCGGGCCCTCACTCGGGGGGCTCCTCAATGCCACCTTTGGGAATGCCACAGAACTGATTATCGCCCTGCTAGCCCTCAATGCAGGCTTGATCAATGTGGTGAAATCAAGCTTAACCGGCTCCATTATCGGTAACCTGCTGCTGGTGATGGGCCTCTCGATGCTGCTGGGCGGGCTCAAATTTAAAGAGCAAGACTTTCAACCCGTGATCGCGAGAATGAATGCCTCGTCGATGAATCTAGCTGTGATTGCGATTTTAATCCCGACGGCGGTTGACTTTACCTCACCATCTATCGACGAACCAACACTACAAAGACTTTCGATTGCCGTAGCAATTGTGTTGATCTTAGTGTACGTTCTGACGTTACTCTTCTCCATGAAGACCCATGCCTATCTATACGATGTGGGTGTCGCCGAAGAAGGTAACAGCCACGATGCCAGTGAAAAAGAGCACAAACCTAACCTGCTCCTCTGGACCGGAGTATTACTCGGAGCCACTCTGATTGTCGCAATCGAATCCGAATTTTTAGTCGGCTCCCTTGAGGTAGCTACCCAACAACTGGGGCTGTCAGAATTGTTCACGGGTGTCATTTTGTTACCGATTATCGGCAATGCCGCCGAGCATGCCACCGCAGTGACCGTGGCGATGAAAAATAAAATGGATTTGTCGCTGTCGGTAGCCGTGGGCTCAAGTATGCAAATCGCGCTGTTTGTCGCCCCCATTCTGGTCTTGGCAGGCTGGTTCATGGGGCAGCCCATGGATCTCGATTTCAACAACTTTCAGCTAATTTCAGTGGTGGTGGCGATCTTAATTGCTAACTCTATCAGCAGCGACGGTAAATCAAACTGGCTAGAGGGCACCCTCTTACTGGCCACCTACACGATTATTGGCCTGGCATTTTACTTTCACCCCATGATCGACGGCATTGGCTAACGGCTCTCTGGAAATCGATACCTCCAGCCTGAAGTTTAAAGCAGTAGGCTGACCAAGGCTCTCCCATGAACACGCCCCCTGACATCAATCGAGATAAAGAACAGCTCAAACTGTTGTCAACCTTTCACTACGTGGTAGCCGGCATTACCGGACTCTTCTCATTGATCACAGTGCCCCACATGTTGTTTGGCATCACTGCCTTGAGCACACCTGAGCTTTTTGAAGAACCCGGTTCAGAGTTTGCAGGAGAGTCCTTTGGTTGGCTGTTTCTTGGCATCGGTGGCACGATGCTTTTGACTATGTTGCTACTGTCAATTAGCCTAATTATCTCAGGCGGATCGCTGCGGAAACGCAAAAACTACTGGCTCAGTTTTATAGTTGCCTGCATTGCGTGTTTGTTTACCCCATTCGGTACAGTGCTGGGGATTTTCACCCTGATTGTGCTGTCCCGCCAATCTGTCAAACGGCTTTATGGGCTTACAGATTCGACCTGAAACTTACCCGTTTGATTGCTCTCCTCCTCACAGGCTCCAATACTGACCCAACTCGTGGAACCATCTGCCCAAATTTCTTTTTTCCAAATCGGGGCATTGTGTTTAAGGGTATCGATGGCATATTGACAGGCAGCAAACGCTTCTGACCGATGGGGGCAGCCCACCGCCACCAGCACGCTGATCTCCCCCACGGTGAGCTTCCCCGTGCGATGGTAAATCACCACATGGGTTGTCTCAGGCCATTGGTCGCGAATCTGGGCAGCGATTTGTTTAAACACCGCGATCGCCATGGGCTCATAGGCCTGATACTCTAGCGCCACCACCGCCTTGCCCTCGGTGTTGTTGCGCACCATGCCACTCATCACCACCACCGCACCATTGGCCGCATCGTCGGCGAGCTGATAGACCTCCTCCAAGGAAAGCGGCGCAAACGTAATCGCAAAGTGGTCAGCGGCATTGTCACCGGTTTGAGTTTCGATATCGAAGGGAAGGCCAACGGTCATGGTAAGTTGTGAGCGAACATTTAGCTGTCTACAAGTGAGTCTAGTATCCCAAAATCTTACCGCAGTTGATTTAGTCGATGATCGGGATTTGTAGAGAGGCGCTACTTCACTTGGCCCATCAGATAAAGCAATGCCATCCGCGTTGCCACCCCGTTGGTTACCTGATTAGGTACCAAACTCAGTGTCGGGTCATCCATCAGATCTGAGGTGATCTCAACGCCGCGATTGGTGGGACCTGGGTGCAAAACCTTGACCGTGGGCTTGCACAGGGCCAACCGCTCGCGGGTAATGCCGTAGCGCTGATGATATTCCCGCAGGCTGGGTAGCAAATGCTCGGTCATGCGTTCTTTTTGCAGTCGCAGCGCCATCACAAAATCGGCATCTCGCAGGGCAGGTTCCAGCTGCCAATGGACTGAGACCCGGCGTTTAATCATGCCGTTTGGGGTCACCAGCGGTATTTGAAAAGCCTCTTCAAAAACTTTGGGCAACAGGGTGGGTGGGGCCACTAGATGTACTTCAGCTCCACACGCAGTCAGGCTCCACAGGTTAGATCGCGCTACCCGTGAGTGGAGGATATCGCCTGCGATCGCAATTTTTTTCCCTGCCAGTAGCTCAACCCTAGGGGCCTCATTATCTAAACTGGTACAAACCGTAAACAAATCAAGCAGCGCCTGGGATGGATGTTCATGCTGGCCATCCCCGGCATTGAGCACCCCCACCCCCGCCCCCAGGCGGTCCATCTCTTGGGCAATGGTGGCTGGCACCCCTGCCTGGGCATGGCGGATCACCATCAGGTCAGTGCCCATCGCCAGGTAGGTTTTAGCCGTATCCAGAATCGTTTCCCCCTTGGTCAAAGAAGACGTGCTGGGCGAAAAATTGAGCGTATCTGCTGAGAGCCGCTTGGCAGCTAGCTCAAAGCTACTGCGGGTGCGGGTAGACGGCTCAAAAAACAAATTGGTCACGACCCGACCCTGCAGCGTCGGCACCTTCTTAGTTTTACGAGACAGCACCCCCCGAAAGCTCAGGGCCGTTTTAAGAAACGTTTCATACTCACCTGGGCTAAAATCTTCTAGCGAGATGATATGGTGACGAGTCCAACTGGCGTCGGCCATCTCTGTGCCTATCCTTTTATTGAGTAACCTTAACTCGGTAAACTGTCACATTTATTGTAGAGAATAAGCCTATTTTTTATAGGATCTAAATATGTAGGGTCTAAACCGCATAGTGTGACTTGAGTTTTTACCTTGGGTCAAATCGTGGATCTACCTATTGTCAATATGCCTATGGCTGATACAGTTTAGAGCCTACTATTGACCTCAGTGTTCTATAAGTTTTTTGGACTAGTATTTCATCCCATGGCTCGGTTTTCCAAATCATTCCTCGGCCTGGTAGTGGCCCTCAGTTTTGTAACGGTCGCCTGTAATCCGTCTGGCGACATTGCTGAACCTGACACGACAGCAACCCCCACTGAGGTAGAGCCGCCAGTCGGCAGTACCCCTACAACTGATGTTGACGAAGACGCTGACAAAGAAAGTACCGACCCCAAAGACCCGGTCACATCTCAAACGCCTGATAGCGAGGAGACGGCAGCAGATCTGATAGAGATCCCTATCTACGTCATGGATGACCAGTGCAATGATTTTGTCAAAAAAACGGTGCAGGTCCATGAAGATAAGGCTATGGATGAAGCCATCGGTCAGGTTATTGCGACCGCCAGTGACTTTAATGCCTTTGACATGACCGGCTATCGCGTCAAGTTTGACGAATCAACCGGCATGGCCGTCGTCGATTTGCGCCTCGCCCCCGACTCTCAAAGGCAGTTTGTCTCTCTATCTAGCTGCGAACAGCGGACCTTATTTGGCAGCGTCGAAGAAACCCTAATGGAAAACAGCGACTGGGATGTTAAAGCGGTGGAGTTTACCGACAGTGGCGAAGAGTTGGTGCTTTAGTTGGGGCTCACCTTTTTGAAACCGCGGGATGCCCATCTAAATACCATCGCCAGGGCTTGTCTACCGCTTTAGAGAGGCCGATGCGGGTAGTTTGGACTAACTGCTGAGTGCCTGTTTGTAGGGCTGTGTCAAATTCAGGAGAGCGATGCTCTAACCAGAGCCCTCGAGGCTGTGAAAACGGCTGATTGTCAAAATGACGGTCGATATCAAGGGTGCGACAGAGTTTGCCAGGGCCAGCGGCTACTCGATGGGGATGACGGGCGTGTTTGGCCTCAAGGGTAGATGGCAGCACATCAAGGCTCAGAGCCCGTAGAAGAACCGCACTGCCTGTGCCAGCCGCTTCGGTCACCACGTTGAGGCAGTGATACATTCCGTAGATAAGGTAAACGTAGCTATGCCCTGGTGGGCCAAACATGGCGGCATTACTGGCCGTCTGGCCGCGATAGGCATGGCAGGCTGGGTCATCGGGCAGATAGGCTTCGGTTTCGACGATCAGACCACGGATGGTTTCACCGCTGGGTAACTGGCGGATCAGGGTACAGCCGATCAGGTCTGGGGCTACCGCCAGAGCGTTGCGATCGCACCACGCAGTGCTAATGACGTTTTTGCCAGGCATAACATTGCGATTAGTAACAGTCATTTCGCTTTCATTGCATTCCAAAATGAACTTGGTACGATCAATTGAGTTGCTACGTACCTAGTGGATTTATTTTGCATGGATATCAAGTCAATTTTGCCAGTCCTTGCCGTCGTCTTTAGCCTGGCCTGCCTGTTTTTTGGCACTCAAAACGGATTTTACGACACCGATAACTACCACGGTAATGGGTCCGCTCACTAAAGGGCCATCTGAGGGGCTATCTAAGTCGCGATCACACCGGAACTGTGGATGAGCTGCTTTTTACGCCCTACGCGGTGGGGCATAGTGATGAGGGTGTTTGCTTAGGGCTAACGTTAGGGCCATATCGCATCTTGTTAGACTGTGGTCTCACTGATATTGCCCCCCTTACTCACCCATCTGACTCGACCCAATCCTCGGCTCAGTCACCTGCCCCCCCCGCAGACTTCGTCATTTGCAGCCATGCTCATACCGACCACGCCAGGGGCCTACTTGCACTGCATCAGGCGTTTCCCGCTCTGCCGATTTATAGCAGCCAGGCCACCGCTGAGCTACTTCCCCTAAACTGGCCCCACCAAAAGCACCTTGAGCCCTTCTGGATTGGGCTACCGTGGCGGCAAACAATCTCCCTAGCAGCTGATTTAGTGCTTGAGCTCTGGCCCGCCGGTCACTTGCCAGGGGCAGCTTGTGCATTGCTTACCTACATCAACCAGCACCGTACCTATAAGGTGCTCTATACTGGCGACTGCTTTCTATCGCCGACGCGATTGGTCGAGGGGCTCCCTTTAGAGGCCCTGCGGGGTCTCAAACCAGATATCTTAATTATCGATGGCACCGACGGCACTACCCACCATCGCCATCGCCGCCAGCAAGAAAATGAGCTGGCCGCACGGTTACGCCACTGCCTGGAAACCCACCCCGATCGATACTTAGTGCTAACAGCTCCACTGCTAGGGCTAGGGCAAGAGCTGTTAATGCTATTGCGCAGTCATCATCATTTTACGGGCTACCCCGCCACGGTTTGGGTCGATCCTTTGATTGCCCAAGGCTGCGATGCCTACCTCAACATTCTTGACACCTTCCCGCGCAGTGTTCAAAACTTTGCCCAACACCAACCCCTTTTTTGGGATGAACGGGTTTTTCCCAGGGTCAAACGCCTCATCCTGGGGCAACCCCTACCGCCACCCCCCGCCATTTTAGTGGTTCACCCAGCCACACCTCCCCCCCTGTATTGTCCATCCCCCATCGCAGAGTGGACTGTCTTTTTGCCAGAAACCGTCGAGTTAGAACGATGGCAAGACCAAGTGCCTCAGGTTGGTCCGGCCTATAACTGGCTTGATGCACTCAAAAATACGGCTCAATCCGGGACGGTACAGCTAGAAACCTATGGTTTAAGCTTCCACTGCGACGGGCTGAGCACCACCCAACTGATCCACAACCTGCGTCCCCAGCATGTGCTCCTGGTACATGGGCCTCCTAACCATCTAGCCAATTTAGCGAACCTGGAGGAGCTTCAAAATCGCTACCAAATACGCATCCCTCTGCCAGGACAACCCATTGAGTTACTGCTTGATCAGCCCTTTTGGCAACCGGCCCCACCCCGAGAAACCACCTATGAGGGGGAGATCCTCGAAACTCAGGAAGCACTGACCATTTCTCTGCCGCCTGAGCTTACCGAGGATTCCCGCTGGCCAGCCTTTGCCGATACAGGACTAATCGAATTTTCTTGGCAGGGCGACAAGCTGGTAATGCGGGGCTTAAGTCAGGCTGACATGTTGTTATCCGTGCCCAGCCAAATCCAAACCTGTTTTCATTGCCGACATCAACAACAACAGTATTGTCGCAATCCAGCCTCACCTTTGTTTAACCGCCAGGTCACCCCTGATGGCTACTGCCCAGAGTTTTCAGCGTCTGAGAACAGCTCAGGGCATTAAGAGATTAGCTTGATGAACTAAGACTAACCAACCATCGGAGCGGTCTTGCTTTACAAATAAACTGTCTACCCGTGGATAGCACCCTCTGGAAAGAAAAACCAAACACTGTCCCATTCAAGATCCACTGCTGGGTCAGGATTAATAGATGTCTTATTGCTACGCTCAAGCTCAGCTTTAATTTGCTGGCCAACAGCCTGGTTAGAAGCTGCGCAAGCAGCTAACAGCAGCAACAATATCATCAATTTGGGCACAGAGTTTTCATTCATTACCGATCTCAAGGCATGGTTAGATTTAGTATCGGCTGCACCTTAGTATAGACATGCCTTGATTGCTGAGTTTCAGGTACCACAGTCAACATATTGGACTCAATCTGCTCCCACACAGTTGGAGACACGCGTACCGCAGCTTCTTTACAGCGGGCAATCAGCTCATGGGCATGGAAATAGTCGATCAAGGCCTGCACATCAACTGTCGAAAGATTTACCCAGGCAGGGTTCAACGCCAGTGCCTGCATCCATAGCTGGCTCAGATGTTGGGCAAACGCCTGTTGCTCAGCACGGGCCGCCTGCGAGCCAGGCACGTTCCCTTTGAGGGCTTCTAACCCCTGGATCAGGGTAGGAAAATCCACCGTCTCAAAAATGCGTAGCGACGCATATTGGTAGGCGCGATCGCGATCCAAAGCACGGGCATGATCTAAATCCTGCCCTAGGGCGCGAACGTGGGCGAGATCTAAGTCCCGGACGCGAGCCAGGTCAAAGTCGGGCGACAGGACCAGATTACGAGCCCGATCCAGGGCTTTTTCCTGGTCGAAGTTTAGCATGGGACTGAGGCTGCGGGCCAAAAAAATAGCCGCGCAGCGTTTTTCTGCGGATCGATAGTGGCTGGCGGTGCTGGCGGTAATATCATCGGCCCACACCAGTAAACTTCGCAATATCGGGCTCTTTAAATAGTCATTAGCCTGACGCTCCATTGCCATCAAAAAGTCATCAGCCCCCCAACGCATTAGCCCAGGGATGAGTAAAAAGACCTCTCGCCAACGATTATCGAGCAAATGCTGCTGAATCAGCTCTTTCCACAATCCATGATCCAAGACATATTGAGCCGCCAAATACTCTTGTAAGGTTAAATGAGAAAACGAATAGGCATTCTCTGCCCGCTCAACCAGAATCCCTTGCTGCACTTCAATCGCGTCTAACACCGCCTCCCCATCTAAATGTTTAGGGGCATTGAGGTTACTCGCCAAAAAGCCTTTTACCAACTCCACCAGCGCCCGGCGCGAGAAAAACAGCTGATTTACCTTAAAGTTTTGATAGGCAATCTCAGACAGCAACACCTCTTCCAATTCGGTGCTGAGCCCTTCATAGATTTCAGTGCGCAAGATCCGTTTCTCTGACGCCCATTCTTCTAACAAGATGCGCAGTGCTTTGCCATAGAGCAAACTACGATTATCTGGAAATGTCTGAGCACGATTGTACACCAAACATAAAAAAGTCAGTAATAAGGGCGTGTGGGCCAGTTCTTTCGCGGCACTATTTTCTGGTTTCTGCAACAATGTCCAGCAATTGTCCGCAGTTTTTTGGGCTTTGTCATGCTCACTGCCAAACCAGTTAGCCAAAAACTGTCGAATTTGCTCATTGTCAAAATCAGACATCGCCACATCCCTAAACCGCTTGAATCCACTGCGGTAGGCAGCGGTGCGGCAAGACACAATAAACCGATTTTTGTCATAGCGATCCACAAAATCTTGAATAGCGCTGATTGCCTCATTGAGAGTGTCTGATGGGACCTCATCTAACCCATCCAACAAAATCAGCAACCGGCCCTGATCGAGGGCACGTCGGGTAAACCGCTGCGCATCCGGGAATCCACAGGTGGCAAACTCTGTCGCGATAAAAGCTTCGAGGTCAATCTCCACCGCATCTAAACGCTTTAGCTCAATAAACACCGGAATACACAGATGCTTATAAAAGTCAGGAAACTTCAGATGCTCGTAGCTGGTTTTCATATAATGGCAAGCCTTGAGCGCTTCGAGACCGGTCCTACGCAAAAACGTAGATTTACCGGCCCCTGGCCCTCCTAGCACCATCAAATACTGGGTGTCATTGGCAATCTTCAGACCCGGTTGGCGCTGGCACTGGCCGTTATCAAACTGATACCCCCGCAGACGACTGCTCCGGTAGGCCTGCTCCAGCGACTCAATCGACTCAAAGTTGAGAATCTCTTGATCGCTTAGAAATTTAGCGGTTGTATAGACCGTCTCCAGGCTAATGGGCTCATTCATTCCCAACACTTTGAGCTGACAATGGCGCTTCTTATAGTGTTGAATATATCGGTGCGACGCATCAAACAGTCGCTGCTGAAACTCCGCGCCAATGCTACGGCGCAGGCGCTCAAGCAGGCCACCACTGCTTTCTGCCACAATCTCTGCAACAACACTGGCCATACTTCCTGCAAATGCAGCAACAATCGGCTCCAGACCTGTCATTAAAGTACACTGACCCTAACGTCTCTTTCATTCTGTCAAGGGCAGTCATCACTAGGCATCCGGCATTACAGTGCCTTCATGTAACAAATGTCACGAAAAGTGTTGTAAAAACCTTAAAATTGAGTGACGGTGATTCTTTTCATCGTCTGTACAGCCTCCTCTTTTTTTAGCCACTCAGTTAAGTTCTGATGAAAGAAGAAACGCCAGAACCTATGAGGGGTAAGACCCCTAGGGGGTATCAGACAACCTTTATTTCTGACCAGACGCCTTCTTTTTTTGAGCAGGTAGATGCTGGGTCAACACCTGTTTTAAGTACATACCCGTGTAAGATTTACCATTCTCGGCGATTGCCTCGGGGGTGCCCTCGGCAATGACTTCCCCACCGCGATCGCCGCCCTCTGGCCCCAGATCAATCACCCAGTCACAGCATCGCACCACATCCAGGTTGTGCTCAATCATGATCACAGAGTTACCCTTATCTACCAGACGCTGCACCACATCGAGCAGCTTGTGCACATCGTAAAAAGATAGCCCCGTAGTCGGTTCATCGATCAGATAAAGGGTTTTGCCAGTGGAGCGTCGGGCTAGCTCAGACGCCAATTTCATACGCTGTGCTTCCCCTCCTGACAAGGTAGGCGCGGTTTGGCCTAAGCGAATATACCCCAGCCCCACATCCACCATCGTTTGCAGCCGAGTAGCAGCTTTGGGAATGTTCTCAAAGAAACCCAGGGCCTCCTCCGCAGTCATATTGAGCACGTCTGAAATATTTTTGCCCTTATACTTTACCTGCAAGGTTTCGCGGTTATAGCGGGCTCCTTTGCACACTTCGCACTGCACATAGACATCGGGCAAAAAGTTCATCTCAATCACATTGACGCCTTGCCCACCGCAGGCTTCACAGCGCCCACCCTTGACATTAAAAGAAAACTGCCCTCGCTTATAGCCCCGTGCCTTAGCTTCGATGGTCTCAGCATAGAGATCGCGAATCACGTCAAACACCCCGGTATAGGTGGCAGGGTTTGACCGGGGGGTTCGACCAATTGGGGATTGGTCAATCACAATCGCCTTATCGAGGGCCTTGAGGCCCACTATAGGTTCCATCTCTTTTGGTTGGGGGACTTTTGTCCCAAAGTGATGCTGCAGCGAGGGGTAGAGCAGCTCGTTGATCAGGGTTGATTTGCCTGACCCAGACACCCCCGTGATACAGACAAACTTACCCAGGGGGATATCAATATCGATGTGCTTTAGGTTGTTGCGATGGGCGTCACGAATTTTTAGACTGCGGTTGTTCCCTTTTCGCCGCTCTGGCGGGGTGATAATTTGCCGCCGCTTCGAGAGATAGGCTCCCGTCAGCGAGTCCTGGGCATTGAGAATGTTATCAAGGCTGCCCTTAGCAACAATTTGTCCGCCGTGGATGCCTGCACCTGGGCCAATATCGACAATGTAGTCAGCGGCGCGCATGGTATCTTCATCGTGCTCAACCACAATCAGGGTGTTCCCGAGATTGCGCAGGTGGTTAAGGGTCTGCAATAGGCGGTCATTATCTCGCTGGTGTAGACCGATACTGGGCTCGTCTAGCACATACAGCACACCCGTCAGTCCCGCTCCAATTTGGGTCGCCAGGCGAATCCTCTGGGCTTCCCCACCAGACAGGGTCATCGCGGTGCGATCCAGGGTGAGATAATCTAGCCCCACATCCAACAAAAAGGTCAGACGCGCTCTGATCTCTTTGAGCACCAGCTCACCAATTTGGAGTTGTTTAGCGGTCAACTTGGGGGGCACATTGTCATCCCCCACCATCACCAAAATACGGTTGAGGCACTCACGAATCGAAACACTGGTAAGATCTCTAATATGAAAAGGACCAATCCGCACTGCTAACGATTCAGGCTTCAGGCGAGCCCCGTTGCACACTTCACAGGGTTGGTTAACCAAATATTTCTCAAGTTTCTGCTTATAGGTGTCTGAAGTTGTCTCTCGATATTGTCGCTCCAGGATAGGCAAAACGCCTTCATAGCGACGATAGTAGCCCTTGGTCTCTCGATAGCGAGAGTCGGTCTCAATGTAGATTTTGTCGTCGGAGCCGTGGAGCAATATATGCTGCTGCTTTTCAGTTAGTTTCTCCCAGGGCAGTTGGATCTCAAACCCATAGGCTTGCCCCACGCTGTAGAGCAGCGAGAAATAATAGGTATTGTCCTTTTCTGACCAGGGTGCGATCGCAGCATACACTGGCAGCGTCGGGTCCGGTACCACCAGATCCGCTGAGAACGTTTGCAAACTTCCCAACCCATGGCAGTGGGGACAGGCCCCATAGGGCGAGTTAAACGAAAATAACCGGGGCGACAGCTCATCCATCACCGCCCCATGCTCCGGGCACGCAAAATTCTCAGAAAAAACGATTTCTGTGGGCAGCTCCGCCACCTGTCCAGCAGTCACCCCATATGCGCCGCCTTTTTCCGCCGCCATGGGTATGTTCTCAGCCTGATCGGCGGCTGTCCCCTTCGCCTTTCCCCCTGCCCCCTTCGCCTTTGCCCCTTTCCCCGTCTCCTTTGCTTTCCCCTTAGCTCCGCCGTCTAACGCTTCCAGCTTTCGCTCTGCCAAAATCTCAATGATCGCAATCCCTTCCGAGCGCTTCAGCGTCGTACTTAGCGAATCCGCCAGGCGTTCTTCCAGCCCTGCTTTTTTGACCAGACGATCGACCACCACCTCGATATCGTGCTTTTTATTTTTCTCTAGCTCAATATTGTCGCCCAGTTCGCGGATTTCGCCATCAATTCGCACCCGCACAAACCCCTCAGCGGCCAACCCTGAGATCAGCTTTTGATGGGTGCCCTTTTTACCCCGCACCACCGGAGCCAACACTTGAAATCGAGTGCGATCCGGCAGCTCCATCACCTGATCGATCATCTGGTCAATGGTCTGGGGTGAAATCGAGCGATCACACTTGGGACAGTGGGGCTCCCCCGCCCGCCCGTACAGCAGTCGCAGATAGTCGTAAATCTCGGTCACCGTCCCCACCGTCGACCGCGGGTTGTGGGAGGTCGACTTTTGGTCAATCGAAATCGCCGGACTCAGCCCCTCAATCGAGTCCACATCAGGCTTATCCACTTGCCCCAAAAACTGTCGGGCATAGGCACTGAGCGACTCCACATAGCGCCGCTGCCCCTCCGCAAAAATCGTATCAAAGGCCAGCGATGATTTTCCCGAACCCGATACCCCGGTGAACACAATCATGCGATCACGGGGCAAATCAAGGTCAATATCCTTGAGATTGTGCTGTCGCGCCCCGCGAATCTTAATCAGGTCATCGGAAAGATCAATCAGACCATCCTTCGCCTGCACAGACTTTGCACCTTTGCCGGTGGTTTTATCGGTCACTTTGCCATTGCGCTGGGCAGCCGACGGGGTCCGACTAGACTTTGCCTGGGTAGACTTTGCCTGATTAGATTTAGATCGGGGCATGGAGGAGAGCCACGGCTGAACACATTTCTTCATGATAGTAGAGATGTACCCATCCTGGGGGTTGTTCTTACCTCCAAACCGTCTCAGAGGGCCTCGTCTCCACCAGCACCTTACCCTGCGAGATCACCGTGCGTACCGTAGCGCGGGTACGAATCGCTTCATAGGGGTTAGCCGCGTCCAGCACAATTAAATTCGCGGGTTTACCGACTGCAATGCCGTAGTCTTGTTCAAGGTTTAGGGTCTTTGCACCGCAGCGGGTGATCATGTCATAGCAGGCGTTAATTTCTGATATGCCGGTCATCTGGCAAATATGCACTGCCATGGCGGCGACCTCCAGCAGATTGCCAGTGCCCAAGCTATACCACGGGTCCTGGATACAGTCATTGCCCAGGCTGACGTTAAGGCCCGCCTGCCAGAGCTCTTTCACTCGGGTAACCCCCCGTCTTTTGGGGTAGGTATCCATTCGGCCCTGCAAAGTGATGTTAATCAGCGGATTGGCGATGAAATTAATCTGGGCGCGTTTCAAAAAGCCCATGAGCTTAAAGGCATAGGCATTGTTATAGGAGGCAAACGCCGTGGTATGGCTGGCGGTCACTTGATGGCTTAGGCCGCTGCGAATCGCACAGGCCCCAATCACCTCCAAAAAGCGCGCCTGGTCATCGTCAATTTCATCGCAGTGGATATCAATCAGCCGCTCATACTGCTGGGCGAGCTCAAAAATCCGATGCACCGAGAGCACCCCGTCTTCGCGCGTCAGCTCATAGTGGGGAATCCCCCCCACCACATCGGCTCCCATCCGCAGGGCTTCTTCGATCAGGTCGGCATTGCCAGGGCTGCCATAGATGCCGTCTTGGGGAAAGGCGACCACCTGAAGGGTGAGCCAGTCTTTGACTGCTTCCCGCACCGTCAGCAGTCCCTTTAGGGCGCTTAGACTGGGCTCGCTCACATCAGCATGGCTGCGAACGAATAATACCCCCTGGCTGGCCTGCTGCTTCAGCGCCTGGATCGCTCGCGTCTGCACATCTTCTGGGGTTAAATCCTGCTTCCGTTCGCGCCAAATTTCGATGCCCTCAAACAGGGTACCGCTCTGGTTCCACCGGGGCTGCCCTGCGGTCAGAGCCGAGTCCAAGTGAATGTGGGATTCGACAAACGGCGGACTCACCAGGCATCCTTCAGCATCGATGGTGGTGTCAGCGCTGAGGTCGAGATGGGGGGCAATCGCAGTAATTTTTCCGGCTGCGATCGCAATATCGACCGGTCCTTCGACATGACCATCGGGGTGTGCATATTGACCCCCTCTCAACAGAATATGGGGAGAATAATCCATCAAAATCAAAAATTTTAGAAATTTCGATTGAATTTTAGGCCAATTTTCTAGGTCAGGTTGTTCACCCGTGCACGCCCTGCAAAATCCGCTCGAAAATTTGCCCAAAAATCACAGTCAACCTATTCCGATTACGGGCTATCAACTTAAAGCATCAAATTATCACTGCAACAGAATTTAGCAGTGGCCAGCCAAAATCAAGATTTCTACTGACCGCTGAAGGCTAACTCCTGAGTTCTTTCCCCACCCGATTTTCCCGGCTTTAATGACACAACCTCATAGATCAGCCATAGACTCAAATCAATCAGTTGCTAGACATGAATAGTTTAATTAGTCGCCAAAAAGTCGCCAAAAATAAATTGGAATGCCTTTTCTATTCGCTCCAGACAGGTCTGAAAGATTCTTCAGATCGCTTGCTAAATGAGCCTCGAAGACGATCTAAATGACCCGACTCAAATCATCTTTAATCCCCCCTTTACGACGTCAAAATGAGTCAAGCTAGCGTAATAAGTCTTGATGACTAAAATAGAGAAAAGCCCAAAAAATTGACAGTCGCAATCCCATTCACTTTAGATAGAGTTATGCCAGGGTTAAACCTAGTACAATTGCCGATTATCGATTTAGCGAACCATCATACAGAAGCGACAGTTTATTGAGGGTCAGCTCATTTTAAGGAGCTAAAGTACCGAAAGACCTGGGTCATTTTTTAGATTGACTAGGCTTGAGCTTATGAAGCGATCTATATCACATCCGGCTTAACAGCTAGATTTTTTTGAAAGAGCAACTGCCTCTTACATAAGCCCCAGATATGGCCAAGTTTCGATCTTGAGGTTTGTCCGATGGAAATGCAAGCTCGCATCAGTCGTCAACGGGTTAAACATATTGTCGACAGCTATCGACTTGAGGGTGAAGATACCAGCGCTTTTAACACTTACCTGGCGTCACTCCTCGATGAATCCCCCTCCCCGTTAATCGAGCTAGCCCTGGTCGAGGCCATTGCGAATGGCTGGTCAATCATTCCTATGCCTAGAGGCATTGATTTACTGGCCCAGGTACACGAGCGACTCAAGCAATGGCAGCAGCAGCCGGTTAAAAGCCTCGTCACCCCCGCAGAGTTTGAGCAAATTACCGGGTTAGACTCAGCCGTGGTCTTTGCTCCGCAGGTGCTGACTCAGCCGCAGTCGCCCCAGGGTGCCTCAGAATCGCCCTAGCCACCGTTGCCATCCCGAGTACCTTCAGCCCCGACTGCTGTAGCTCAGTTGCCGCTGCCTGGGCAGTTGCCCCCGTCGTGTAAATATCATCGATTAACAACACCGCTGACGACATCCGATCAAGCGTCCAATCAGGGCCAAGGCGAAAAGCACTGCGCAGATTAGATTGTCGGGTAGTCAGGCCAAACTGATGCTGAGCCTCCGTCGCCCTGACCCTGAGTAAGCCACGGCCGAGACAAGGCAGACCGGTCAGCCGACAAAACCCTTGAGCAATCAGCTCCGCCTGGTTATACCCCCGCTGGCTCAACCGCTCAGGATGGAGCGGAATCGGCACTACCACAATCTGACGCCCTTGGACCTGCCGCTGTAATGCCGTTTTTTGCGACCAGGCTTGCTGCCAGAGTCGACCTAAATCAGTCCCAAGGGGCGCAGCAATCTCTGGACAATTTTGATATTTAAGCTGGTGCAAAGCCCGTTTGAGAGGGCCACTGTAGGTACCCCAGGCGATCACTGGCAAAGGCGTAGGCACCCTGTAATCGTGGTGAGCCCATCGACAGCTCTGAATTTGTTGATCACAGTCAACACAAAAAGCCGAGCGCGCCGCAGGCCGCTGACACAACGAACAAGATGGCTTCAAAAAGCCCTCAAGCAAGCCAGAAAATAGCCCAGAAAAACGTTTTTTAGACAGCTGTGAACTTTTCTGCGAACTTTGCGATGCCATCACCTTTTGTTAGCTAGCACTGGGGCTGAGTTCAACCCTCGTCACCCGACCATCGGGATAGACCAAAGACATGACATTAATATCGCTATTACAGCTCGGACCAGACTGAGATTGAGGGACGGAGGGTGCCTGGGCAACCACCGTTTGCTGATAGCGCTCTAGCCACGCTTTAAATTCGTCACGGGATTTCATGGGAACGTCTTCCTTCTAAATAACCGACCAAACGACTGAACCGGTGAAAAACTCAATCTCCCCTATTGTTCTAGATCCCTCGATTAAGTCGCGAGGGTAGGAATATTGATTTTTCTTTATTTAGCATCGACAAGTTTTGTCCGGAATGCTGTGAGCTATAGCACAAGGGACTTGAGACCTGATCCCATTTGTTCAAATTCAGCCTGAAATAGGTTGAAAACCGCCTCTGTTTAAGGTCTCTGGACATTTCAGGTGTCTGATCTTACGACCGCTTTACAAACAACACAGAGCCCTCCGCAATCTCGCTGACGCCCAAGTTGCCGACTTGGCGGATGCTACTTCGGTCATTTGGCCGAGCACATATTTTAGGGTGAACACACCGTCTTTGCCATATCTGGCCCGAGTGTTTGCCCTTGGGCAAAAATTCAAGTTTTCAAACGGAAGGTGGGTTATCACGATAAAATCGACGCGGAGCGTAATACTGAGGACTGTCCCTTGAAAACCCGCATCATTGTAGTTCGCCACGGTGAGAGCACGTTTAACGTAAAACGCATCATTCAAGGGCACCACGACGAATCAACGCTCACCCAAAGCGGTGAACAGCAGGCCCGTCAAGTGGGGGAATTATTGAGTGGCATTAGCTTCGATGCGATCTACAGCAGTCCCCTCAAGCGTGCCCGCCGGACCGCTGAGCTGATCATAGAAACCCTCCGAACTCAGCGCCCCCAAACCCCCGATCTGCAAACCAAGGACACCCTCAAGGAAATTAGCCTACCGCTCTGGGAAGCGATGTCGTTTGCCGATGTCGAGGCGCAATACCCAGATGAGTATTATGCCTGGCGGCATCAGCCCAAGGCTTTAAAGATGCAGATTCCCGATGGGGCCAGCAGCCGAGAGTTTTACCCGGTGCGGGCCATCTGGGAGCAGGCCGAAGCATTTTGGCAAGCTTTACTCTCTAAACACCCCAACCAAACCATCCTGGTCGTCGCCCACAGCGCCATTAACCGCGCCCTGATCGGCTCCGCCATTGGCCTCGGCCCCGAGGCACTCAATCGGCTATACCAGGCCAACTGTGGCATCAGCGTTCTCAACTTTACCGGCCCATGGGGCCAACCCGCCCAGCTAGAGTCGATCAATTTAACCGCCCACACGGGACGTCCCTTACCCCCTTTACGCAGCGGTTTTAAAGGGCCACGCCTGCTGCTAGTGCGCCACGGTGAGACCGATTGGAACCGAGATAAGCGGTTCCAAGGTCAAATCGATGTCCCTCTCAATGACAATGGACGACACCAGGCATCCCAGGCTGCAGAATTTCTAAAAACAGTGCCGATCCAAGCAGCGGTAAGCAGTTCAATGCTACGCCCTAAGGAAACCGCTGAGAAAATTCTCAAATACCATCCCGAGGTCAGCCTAGAGGTCACCGAAGGTCTTTGGGAAATCAGCCACGGCCTTTGGGAAGGCAAATTTGAACATGAAATCGAGGCTAGCTATCCTGGGATGCTAGCCCAATGGCAGTCAGCCCCTGAAACCGTGCAGATGCCAGAGGGCGAAAACCTTCAGCAGGTATGGGACCGGGCCGTTGTAACGTGGGATAAGATTGTCGCTGACTACAGCGGCCATGATACGCCCCAAACTATTTTGGTCAGCGCCCACGACGCAATTAATAAGGCGATCCTCTGCTACGTGACGGGCCTTGCCCCCGAGGCGTTTTGGCAATTTAAACAAGGCAACGGAGCGGTCAGCGTGATTGACTACCCCGACGGGGCAGGCAGCTCGCCCATGCTCAGTGCAGGCAATCTGACCACACACCTGTCGGGCAGTATTTTTGACATGACCGCTGCGGGCGCACTATAGACACATCTGGCACCCCCATGACCCGCACCCTGATTCGACAGGTCCGTCTGATTAATCCCCCCGATCCAGTGGAGCGCATTGTTGATGTCCTGGTCGTCAAAGGCGTTGTGCAGGCCATTGCTCCCTCGCTACACACTTCATTACACAACAGTGATGGCATCGGCCAGGACAAAGACAGCACAGGCACCAACACCGAAATTATAGAAGCAACCGACTGGATATTGGGGCCGGGGCTGGTGGACCTCTACAGTCAGAGTGGCGAACCCGGCCACGAGTCACGCGAAACGCTGAGTTCTTTGGAGCAAGCAGCCCTGGCCGGCGGCTTTACCCGAGTGGGCGTGTTACCCAACACGGAGCCTCCCCTGGACGACGCGGCTCAGATCGCCTCAATGCACGCCCATTCCCAATTGCGACCCTGGGGTGCAATCACCCTGGGGCTCAAAGGCGAACAGCTCACTGATTTAGCTGAGCTGGCCGCAGCCGGTGTGGTCGGCTTTACTGAGGGCATCCCCATTGCCAATCCGGTGCTACTCAGACGGCTCTTAGAATATGCTCAGCCCTTACAGCGCCCCATTGCCATTTGGCCCTGCGATCGCACCCTCGCGGGGCACGGTACCGTTCGAGAAGGGGTTGACTCAATTCGGTTGGGGTGTCCTGGCATTCCCACCCTGGCAGAAACCGCACCGTTAGCTGCCCTTTTGGAATACGTCGCCGAACTCAACACCCCCATACATGTCATGCGGGTCTCCACCGCCCGCAGCGTTGAGCTGTTGCGCGCAGCCAAAGCCCGAGGGTTACCGGTTACCGCCAGCGTGCCGTGGCTGCACTTGATTTTTTCTACCCAGGATTTAGTCACCTATGACCCCAACCTCAGGCTAGAGCCTCCTTTAGGCTCCCTCAGCGACCAGCAGGCCCTCTTGGCCGGGCTTGAAGATGGCACTTTAGATGCGATCGCAATCGACCACACCGCCTACACTTACGAAGAAAAAACCGTTGCCTTTGGCAACGCGCCCGCCGGCGCAATCGGATTAGAGCTAGCCTTGCCCATTCTCTGGCAAACCTTTGTCGCCACTCAGTGCTGGCAACCGCTCCAGCTGTGGCAATACCTGAGCCTTCAACCCGCTCAATGCTTAAAGCTTTCGCCACCCACTGTCAAAGTGGGACAGCCAGCAGAAATGGTACTCTTTAATCCCAAACAAACCTGGACCGTCTCACCCATGATGCTCCAGTCCCTCTCAGCCAATACGCCCTGGCTCAATAAAACCATTCAGGGTCAGATAGCACGAACCTGGATACCTGCCCCTAATCCACTCTAATCCACCCCTAATCAATCTAATCCACCCAGGCGACTCGGCGGCCAAAACCGCACCACAGCGCGACCAATAATGTTCCCTTTGGGCACAAAGCCCCAAGCATGGCTATCATAGCTGCTGTTACGATTATCACCCAGCACGAGATAAGCCTCATTAGGCACTTCTTCAGGTCCCCATTGATAATCAGGGGGGGCCTTTATGTAGCCCTCATCCAGGGGCTCATCATTCACAAACACAATGCCGTCTGCCACCTCAACAACGTCCCCCGGCAAGCCAATGACCCTTTTAATAAAAGCATCCCGGTGCTTGCCTTCGGGGAAAAGCTCTTCGGGTGGCCAGAATACGACAATATCCCCACGACCGGGCGGATTAAAGTGATAGCTGATTTTTTCAACGACGAGGCGATCGTTAATTTGCAGCGTGGGCTCCATCGACCCCGATGGAATGTAGCGAGCTTCTGCCACAAATTGACGAATCCCTAGCGCCAAAACCACGCTCAAACCAATGGTCTGGATGGCCTCAACCCAAGGATTTTGTTGCTTTTCTGACACAATCTGCGAATCCAGTTCTCAATACTTGACAAATGTAATCTAACGATAGTTCAGATTTGACCAAACTGGGTTTAAAAATGCCCAGCAGTCCCCAGTTAATTGTCAAATCTATCGTAAATTTGAGGCCCAATCCATTGCTCTACAGGGACCCTTATGGCCACCCCATCTCCGAATCATGCGAAAAAGTTGCATTTTACTCCCCTCGGGGGAATTTTAGCAGACATTAAAACGTGAAGCTCTACAAAACAAATGTGGCTGGAGTTATTTTAAGGGATGAGAGCAAACCAGCTGGGCAGTGATTATCATTGTAGAGGACAGGTGCAGAAAAGGCGGGGGGTAAGTGATTTACGATCAGAGTGAAATCGGCCATACGGCCCGAGACAAAGCTCTACAGTTTGAACAATCACGTCTTTGAACAATAATTTCATCGATGTTCAATCCACTACGACCGCTCAAGTATTTACCCTGGGGCAGCCTATTCAAAGTAGCAGGGCTGGCTACCCTGACTATAGGGCTAATCGAATATCTAATCATCGGTGGTATCAGTCAACTCAACCTCTGGTCGCTGCTGGCTTCACTCTTTTTGCTGGCGGAGGTACTGATATTTACCCTGGGATTTGGCACAGGTGCTCTGGCTGTGTTTATTTTAGAGCGGTGGTTTAGCCGCCTTTACATCAACGCAAACGTACTTTGGGCCCTAGTTGGCTGTCTGATTGTAACCCTTGGGGTCAAAACCTTAGTCCCCCTAAATTGGCTTATCGGCCTCGATCAACTCAGCATCGTTGGCACATTGCTCGGTGTGTTTTGGCAAGGTCGCCGTCACTGGCGTAGATAAAGAGAGTCTCCCCGTCAATCAAGCACCATAATCGGGGCTAAGGCTAAGGACTCTAGGCCTACATCCTCTAAAAGCTCGTGCCAATGATCAAGCAATTCCGATGATTGGGGCTGCTCAAGGCGGAGGGCTGCCAGGGTCGACAGGCTGTCATACCAAATCCCTGAAAGACCCAGCGCGGTCGCTTTACTCAAAGCATTGCTACTGACTATCTCCCGCTGTAAATCGGCCTCAGTCGTGCGTTGAATCCACCCATCAATGTAATAACTGTCAGGGTATAGCTGCCCTTCGCACCGAAAAACAACAAACCACTGATAGCGTTGACCCACCTCAAGGACAGGGGCATCATCAGGCAAGGTCAAGCTCACCACACTTTCTGACCCGCCCAAGGAGATTTCTGAAAAATAAAGCAGATTTTTCTCTTCGTCTTTAAGGGTAAAAATAGCCCCATCCGCATTAGACTCTGGCATGTAAAACAGCAGGGTAGGATGGGCCTCCAGGGTTTTACCGTAGGCACTCTGGGGCAGGAGAGCGACGGGGCGAGGTTGATCTGCTGTCGCCAGGGTCTGGGGACATAGGTCACCCCGTGAGGCTCCGCCCGCAGAGTTTCTAGGGGCAGGCTCATCCGCAGGCGGCTCAAAAGCAATCCCCAAGCTAGCGGGCGCATAGCTTAAAACACTACTCGCCACCCCCACTGCAAGACCTATGAACAGGACCTTTATGCTGCGGACGGTCCATATTTGCTGTTCCATCACGGCTCCCAAACCCAGTTAAATTAAGTGACATCCACCTTAATCGCCGGCTATCAACTTAAAGCGGGACATTTTCCCAGGGGCAGCATTCAGGAGCCAGAAGTCAGAATCCAGTCCCTCACTGACTCCTGAATGCTGACTCCTAGATGCTTACACCACCTGGGTTTCCCGGCTTAAATTGAACGCCGAATCACCTACATGCTAATCAGCAAATCCAGTAGATGGAGAGAGTAGAAATGCTGAGAAAGCAGTCACATCAGTACCGCCAAAATGCGGAGATACTTCATGTTTTTATGCAGTTGAGACATCCCCGATGTCACACTGTCCTAAAAAGGGGTATACCGCACCGAAAAGTAAAGTCCATTATCTTGAAAGCTATCGCCCAAATCGTCGAAATCGACCAGCGGGATTCCCCAGTCTAAACGGGCAGAGAAGTCATCCCCCTGCTGCCATAGCAACCCTAAGCCTGTGCCCACCAACACGTCAGGACCAGGCGGATTGCCGCGAAAATTCCAACCTGTGCCAGCATCGATGAAAGGTGTGACCTGCAAAACCCCATCCCACTCAGGCACGCGCAGCACCGGAAACCTTAGTTCCGCGGACAACAGCGCGCCACTATCCCGCAGCAGGGTATCTTGGCGATAGCCGCGAACACTTTGTTGACCCCCGACCCCAAATTGTTCTTGGGACAACATGGCGTCAGTGGCGATTTGCACATCGCCCCGGAGAAAAAAGAGAGCATCTTTACCCAGCAATTGAACCCACTGTCCTTGACCGCGCCACGAGAAGAATTCACTATCCGGCGCGGCATCATTGTCAGTCGCCCCCAGCCAATCGACCCCCAGATTAAACTGCGATCGCAATGCCAATACGTGCTTGGAGCTACGCTGGGTCCATTCTTGGAAAAAGCGCAGTGCCGCCACACTGGTAATCCCATTATCGTCAGCCCCCGGAGACAGCGGAAACGGTCCGATATCGTCAATCCCTAGGCTGGTTTGGTTCTCTTGGTAAGAGAAAGTTAACCCAACCGCCAATTCTTCGGTGGGGCTTTCAATAAACGGATGCCGATAGGTCAGGTCGGCATAGTAGCTATCGGACGAAATATCTAAAACCGAGAATACGGAATCAATTACCCGACTGTCAGAGAACCCACCCCGCAGTTGCAATGTGTCATTGTTGGGACTGAGCGGTACGGTATAGCTCAGATCTAAGCCACCACTGCCATCCGTGTCGCTATACTCCAACAAAATTTGATCGCCAATGCCAAAGAGATTATTTTCTGAAACAGATATCTGGCGCTCAACCCCGCCAATGTTGGGCGAACGTCGGTTAGCAATATCACCCGTCACCGCAAACGAATCGGCCTCTGTCAGCTCAATCACCAACAGACTGGTCCCTGGACGGACCCCAGCCTGTAAGTCAGCCGAGATTGTTTCAATCAGCGGGTCGATATGTAGGCGCTGCAGCCCCGCTAAAAGCTCATCCACATTTAAGGGGGGCGATGCCACCAGACCAATGCGACTGCGAACATAGGCAGGGTTCAGCCGATGGGTCCCTCGGATGACGATATCTTCTAGCTCACCTTCGATGACCTGCACCTTGACCACATCATCTTCGACGGTTTGAGGTGGGATAAACGCTCCCGAGGTCACAAACCCCCGATCCACATAAAATTGCGTGATCGCAGAGCGCAGTTCCAACAACTCAGCAAAAGAAACCTCTCGCCCCCGATAGCGATCTAAAATTTCAGCAAAATCTGCCTGGCTAAAAACCGTACTCCCGACAACTTCAATCTCATTGACAAAAAATTCAGCATCCTCTGGCGTCGGGGAGTCTGGCAACACCGGCGCAAGTGGGGTATCGGGCAGGAGATCTTCGGGGGGTGGCAAGACGGGAAAGGGTTCCGCAGGCAAGGTGTCATCGGGACGATCATCCGGCAGGGCTTCCCCAGGCAAGCTCCGAGGAGGGGGTGGAGAAATCCCAGGCACACTCTGAGCCAAAACAGCTGATGGGACTGCTACATTGGCAGCTGTCAACCACAGGCAAGTTCCTCCTGTGACTTTAAGTAGCTGCCGTAGAACCAAAAGTGACATGTGCCTATAAATAAAAGGGTCCTCTCTAGCAAAATACCCAGATCATCAAACAAATCAACTAATATGAAACTATCGCAAAGTAGGTCAGGCGTATAGCCCCTGCCGCTTAAGCCAGATGCCTTTAAGCCCTGCGCCTTGGGCACCGCGAAAGTCTTCGTCATAGCTATCCCCGATATGCCAAGCCTCGCTTGCGATCGCCCGATGCTTTTGCAAAGCAGTGGCAAACATTAGCGCATCCGGTTTCGCGGCCCCCACCTCCGTCGAAATCGTCACAGACTTAAAATCATTGTCCAACCCCAGGGCGCTCAGCACCGCATAAATGCGCGAGTCAAAGTTAGAAATAATCCCCAGCTCAATATTTTGACATTGCCATCGAGCGATAGACGACATCGTGTCAGGATATAAAACCCAGGGGGCTGCTGTTGCAAAGTGCTGATAGACCTCTGCAAAAAAGGCTTCGAAATCAGTGAACTTTGACAACAACTCAATGCGCTCAAAGGTTTGCTGGGCAACCCCTCGCCACCAGAGATATTCCAGATGAGGAATATCCGTTTTGGGGGCAGATGGAAACGCCATCGGCGGCGCAGTCTTAAAACTTTTATAAAAAGACCGATCAACTTCATTGACCGTCGCTTTTACCCCAAACCGCGCCGCAAACTCACTATAAATTTGACCGACGCTCCCCCGTACGCCAAACAAAGTACCGACCGCATCTAAGAAAATAACTTTAGGCTTTGACATAAACTAAAGAGGCATTGCAACAAGCGCTGTCACAGATAGTAAAGGATCGGCAGGGGACAGTTAAAGGTTAAAAATTAAAGATTTTTGCTCTATAGCCCTGCTGGTATAGCCTAAACTCCACCCTAGTTGGCGGGTAATTTAAGTTGGGAAAACCTGGTCAGAAGGAAGTTAGTAGTCAGAATCCAGCTTCCTACTGAACTTCTGGCCACTGGCTTCTGGCTAAGGGTCAATTTCCTACTTTAAGTTGATAACCCTATTTAATTGAGCTAACGTTCCGTCGACAGCAAATCACGAATCGGCTGACCAATCCAATTCAACCCCACTCGTATTTGATGCTCTAGGGTCGGCATGCGATAAAGATAAGTCAGACGACGCACCAGATGGGCCAGATTACCGTCAAGCTTGAGCCCTAACCCTGTCAGGGTGGCATTATCCGAGCCGAGGGTCATCATTTCGCCCAGGTGCTGATAGCGGAAGGGGAGCAGCGGCCTATCCGTCAAGGATGCCCAGATATTCCAGGCGACATAGTCGGCCTGTTGTAGCGCCGACTGAGCTGTCGCCGGAATGGGTTTGCCATCAGCATCGGTGCCCTCAGCCAGGTCTCCCAGAGCAAATAGATTGGGATGATCAACGACCTGTAGGGTCGGCTCAATTAACAGCTGCTGTCGCTCATTTTGCTTGAGCGGCAGCGCCGTCACGGCCGGACTGACGCGATTGCCCACCGTCCAGAGCACCACATCCACTGGCAGCGTATCCACCTGGTCTTTAAATTTGAGCGAGAGGGTGTTAGCGGTCACCTCCGTGACGGTGGTTTCATAGTCAACCCAGATGCCTTTGTCAGATAGGGCTGCCTGGGCCGCATTTTGATTAAACTCAGGGGAGCTTTGCAAAATGCCATCGGCACGCTCCACTATGCGAATACGGCCTCGGTCGCCTAGCCGCTCTGCTAGTTTACAGGCTAGCTCAGTGCCGCTGTAGCCACCGCCCACAATGGCAACCCGCACTTTATCAGCCTTGGCACTGTCAAGCTGCCGCAGTTTTTCTTTGAGGTGATAGGCATCGTCCAGGGTGCGAAATGAGATCGCATGTTCGGCCACCCCCGGTGCCATATCCATCGGCGTCTCGCCCCCCAAAGCCAACACCAATCGGTCATAGCCCAGCGCACAATCATCGTCTAGCCTCACCGACTGGGCCGCAATATCGATAGCCTTGACACCACTCTGACGAAACTTTACCCCAGTATTGACTAGCAATTCTTCATAGGGGGGCGCAATCTCCCAGGTTTGCAGCTCTCCAGTGACCAGCTCATAAAGCAGTGGCGCGAACAAAAAGCGATCGCGCTGATCAACCAGCGTAATTTCAAGCTGGGTGCTTTTATCTAACGGCAGCTTACTTAGAGCCAGCGCTGTATAAAGACCGCCGAAGCCGCCACCAAGGATAACAACGCGATGAGTCATGATGATTTTGCAAGAGGGACTATATTTAAGATAACGCGGCCAATTAAGGATTTTGCATCATGCCCTCACCATTTCCTGGATTGTCGTTCGCTCAGAGGATATCGGCAGGTTTTGCAAAAATGGTGAGCACAATGGGGCCGAGTAAATAGTAATGGGCTTCGGTCAATAGCGCCGCTTGTTTACCCAAATCTTCTCTGGCGGTCTGATTGTAAAATCTCAGGTCACCTGTTGGAGTTGTCACAGTGTCTTTGCCACTCAATTTTGATGGGGTGTAGTCAGCCAGATAAAACAGACCACCTGGCTTTAAAGCACGGTGGATTTCGGTCAGTACGGTGACTGGGGCAGAATAGTGTAAAAAGCTAATGGTGCAAAATACCGCATCAAACTGGCTGTCGGGCAGCGGGATCTGGTCAGTGGTGCCGTGCACATAGGTTAGACGGTCTGGGGCCACACTGTTTTGTTGGGCCTTTTGCAACATCTCGGGGGAAAAGTCTAACCCCGTGCCCGTTAGCTGTGGATACTGATTGGCAAGGCGATTAAGAAGTTTGCCGGTACCACAGCCAAGATCCAATACATGGGCTGTTTCGGGTAGCCAGATACATTCGAGCAGCCGCTGGTGGACGGCCTGGTAAAACACCGACGGCAGCAGCCAATCATAGGTCGGTGCCCAGCGATTGAACAGATTTAGCTTAAAGGATTGACTCATTGGGACAGGATGGCAGCTCTGGGCTATGAATGAGATATTAAAGGCATATTGTATCGATCCTTCCTGACAGTTTGGCATGGTGGAATGGTTAGCAGTCTCAACGGGCTTAGAGTTAGGCAAGCTTGTGCTTGGGCAGGTGCTTGACCTAAGCAAACCTGTCTTAGAGGGCTATGTCGAGGACTTTTTTAAGGATTGCCTGGACAGTGGGGTTACCCGATTGAAGGCTGACTCACTAAAAATCCCGATGGCCGAGGCGATTGGCTTCTTTATCAAGCGATTTGTCAAAGAGCTCCAATTCAACGATGTGCCTGACACCAGCATCGAGCACCATTATCGGTCTGCCCTCAAACGGTTTGTGCGTGATAAAACCGTGGGCAAGCTTCTGGGCAAAGCATTTGAAACCGGTTGCAAGCAGATTGACTATGCTCAACTAGAACACCTTTGGACCCAGCAGTATCAAGAATCTGGCTGGCAGTTCCCAACTGAGGAGTTTGACTGGCGAGGGGTGGCTAAAGAATATGTGGTCGAGGTCAAAGGCATCATCAAGGCGAATGCTGAGATAAGAGCCCTGCTAGAAACCGATCTGCTGGCAGAAATTGCCCAAAACACTGCCCATATTTCACCGGGCTTCGACGTGGCTAGTTATAAAGAAAGCCTGCAGGCTAGCTATGGCTACCTGAAGCTGTATACCCTCGATAGCACTGATCGCGTGGATGCGATCGCACTCTGGCGCATCTTCATCGAGCAAACCGTACGCGAAGCTTTGCCCCCCATGCGCTACGAGCTACCGCTGGACCTGAAGCGCAAATTGCAAGATGAGGGTCAACTGGAGGATGATCTTTCACCGGAAGCTCTGGCCCACTATCGTCGCGACTATTTTCAGCAGCCCGCCCGGAAGGTTCTGGAGGCAGTGGCAGACTCCCAACGGGCAATCATACTGGGTGATCCGGGGGCGGGGAAATCGACCCTGTTGCAGTATCTGGCGTTGGAATGGGTGGAGGGCAATGCAGAGCCCTTACCACTGCTGATTGAGCTGCGAGAATACGTACTGGCCCAATCCACTAACTTTCTAGACTTTCTAGAGCGCGGGCGCGGGGCCGATTGGCAGTTTGACCAGCAGAAGCTCCATCAGCACTTATTAGAAAACCCTACTCTGATCATGTTTGACGGCTTAGACGAGGTCTTTGACCGCGCCACCCAAGCCACCGTCATCGACGATATTATCCGGTTTGCCCAGAAATACCCCCAGGCTCGAGTCCTGGTGACCTCACGGATCATTGGCTACAATCCAGAGCGATTCCAACATGCCGGGTTTCGTCAATTCACCCTCCAGCCCCTGGATGAAGTTGAAATGCACGCGTTTATCGAGCGCTGGTACGACCTGTCGATGGGTAGCGATCCGGATAGGGCCAGATTGAAGCAGCGGTTGAAGGATGCCATAGCCAACTCCAAAGCCATCCAAAACCTGGCGGATAATCCCTTGCTGTTGACCATGATGGCGATTTTGAATCGACGGCAGGAACTGCCGCGCGACCGAGCCGATCTCTACGATCAGGCTTCACGGGTATTGCTCTACCACTGGGATGTCGATCACAAACGCTTGCAGTTGCCGCTGGATGCAATCGGGCGACGGGAAAAGCAGGAAATGTTACGTCTGATCGCCTATGAGATGCAAGCCGGTGAGGAAGGGCTCAAGGGAAATCTGATCAGCGCGGAGCGACTGACCCAAATTTTGGCCGAGTATCTACGAAATCAAGGGTTCAGCGAATCACGGGAAAAGGCAAATAAGTTAATCCAACAGTTACGGGAGCGTAACTTCGTCCTCTGCTACCGAGGTGCAGACACCTACGGCTTTGTTCATCGCACATTCTTAGAATATTTTTGTGCTGTTGAAATTGTTGATCAGTTTGAAAAACAGCGTGCCCTAACCTTTGAACGATTGCGTGATGGGATATTCGGACAACATTGGCAAGATGAAATCTGGTATGAGGTCCTTGGTCTCGTTTGTAGCATGATCGATGCAAAGTTTGCGAGTGAGCTAATTAAGTTTTTGATGAATATAGAATTTGAGCAGTCTACATTTCTGAAGTTTGATGAAGATAAGGAACGCCTTACCCCAGAGGGATTAACCAATCTGCTTTTAGCAGCTGATTGTTGGATGGAGGTTAGCAATCAAAAGTTAATTAATGCTACAGGAACCCACTTGTTACATGTTCTTAGTCAAAAAGTTGAGCAGCCGGACATTACCCCGAGTTTCCAAGCTGCTCAGGCTTTGCTAAATCGAATTGTTTTGTATTTTCCCAACACAGATACGCTGTCTTGGCTTAAAACTTGTGCGCGAAGAGCAGATGATTGGCGTATGCGCGAGGCAATACTATATGTAGTTGCAGAATACTTCAAAAAAGATAGCACCGTCCTACCCTGGCTAGAAGAATTTTCTCAGCAAGATACGAGTGGTCCTGTCCGTTGGACTGCGTTTATGGCTATAGTCAGGCTTTTTAGAAATACTCCTGAACACTTACCTCAGCTCAAAACAATTGCAAGACAAGACAAGGACAGATACTTGAAACAGGCATCTGTTCAGGCAATTGGCAAGTACTTTCATGAAGATCCCGAAACCTTCCCTTGGCTGAAGATACGTATCGAAGAAGAACAAGATCCCTCTGTGAGATGGGCTGCTGCAAGGACATTTGCAGAGTTCTATAGTGATCAGCCTCAGACAATATTAGTCCTTAAACATCATGCTCAGAATGATAAGGATGAATGGATTCGTTCAGAATTCGCAAAAATAGTAATGAAAAGCTGGAAAGATAGTCCAGAAACATTAATATGGTTGAAATCACTTCTTAAAAGGGATGCCTCCATCTGGACAAGACAGGAAGTAATAAAGGAAATTCCTCTAGTTTGGAAAAATATAACAGGACTAGAACTTCTTGCTGAAATTACTACTGACTCTGACATGGATAAGAGGTATTCACATGAGTCTACGGTCTTGGTTAATCCACGCTTAGTTGCTCTGATAGCCATAACTGAAAACTATCTTACTTATCCCAAAACTCTCCAACTGTTAAGTGATATAGCCGTTAATGACTCTGATGAGCATCTGCGAGCATGGGTAAAGAAACAATTAAAACTACGCAATGAGAACATCTAAATAGAGGAATTAGCTTATGAGTATGGTTCAAATTGAAGTCCCAGAAGAAGTTTTGATTAGTCTCAAACAAACACCCGAAACCCTTTCGAGAGAACTATCTATGCTTGCTGCTGTCAAGCTGTTTGAGCTAGGTAGACTTTCCTCTGGACGAGCAGCCCAACTGGCGCAAATATCTCGTGTTGAATTTCTAAACCTGATTGGACACTATCAAGTTTCGCCTTTTCCTCTGTCACCAGAAGAACTTGAGCAGGATGTCCTTAATGCCTGATTCACCGACCATCATCAATACATCCCCTTTGCTTTACTTGCATCAAGTTGGTGAGCTAGATGTTTTGCCTAAACTTTACAGCACTGTCATTGCCCCAAGTGCTGTTGAGCAAGAGCTAGCAGTCGGTAGAGCCCAAGGTATTGATGTTCCCAATCTCAATCTTTTGAACTGGTTACAGATTCGGTCCATCAGGTTGACTTCTACGGTTCCAAACGTGATTGATCTGGGGCGGGGGGAAGCAGAGGTCATTGCTCTAGGTTTAGAAAATGCCAATAGTCTGTTGATTTTAGATGACCAACTGGGAAGGCGAATTGCTGCGTTCTACAAACTCCGCTATACAGGGACGCTTGGTGTGCTCATTAAAGCAAAGCAAGCAGGGCATTTAAGCGCTATCAGCCCGGTCATTACCAAGCTCAAATCACGAGGTATGTGGCTAACCGAGTCAGTCATTCAGGCGGCTCTTAAATTAGCTGGAGAGCTTGAATAACTGATGTTTGGATGAGACGAAGTAAGGAAGGATAGTAACTCATGAATCGCCATAGCATGATTATCCAGTGGTCGGACGAGGACCAGTTTTTTTTAGTCACCATTCCTGAATTTTCTAAGCGTGTTGTGATGCCCTGCACACACGGAAAATCTCGTGAGGAAGCGATTCGTAAAGGTAAAGAGGTTATAGAAATGTACCTCGAGGCTTGGCAGCAAGCGGGTGAACCGATTCCTGAGCCCAATATTCTACAAGCAGCTTAAGTTATCTGGATTGAGTGGTCAGAGGCTAACTTTTGGTATCCGCGAGGGCACCTCTGGCCATGGCTGCGATCGCACTATCCGTCGCCTTAGGCAACTGATAATACTTCCCACCAGCCGTCTTGGCTAACTCCTTGCCAAAGCCAGTGGAGACAAACTTGCGTTCGGTGTCGATGATCAAAAGCTGAAACCCGGTGGCGCGAATGCGTGCGGCGATATCGAGTAGCTCCGCCTTGATGTCGGGTTTTTCATCAGGTTCTAGGGTTTCGCCCAGGGAGCGGGCGAGGGGGACGTTGCCGCGACCGTCGGTGATGGCGACGATGGCGACGTTGCCGATATCGCCCGACTGCTGGGCATTGGTGCCGACGCGTACAGCCTGAGTGAGGCCGTGGGCCAAGGGAGAGCCGCCGCCACAGGGCATGCGCTCCAGACGACGACGGGCGGAGGTGATGGAGCGGGTGGGGGGTAACAGCACCTCTGCGGCTTCCCCTCGGAAGGGAATCAGGGCAACCTGGTCGCGGTTTTGGTAAGCATCGGTGAGCAGGCTCAGGACTGCGCCCTTGGCTGACTGCATTCGGTTCAGGGCCATGGAGCCAGAGGCATCGACGACGAAAATGATCAGTGAACCGGCTTTGCGGGCCAACCGCTTGGCGCGAATATCGCCCTGCTCGACAATCACCTTGCGGTCGGGCTGACGGGCACGCCGAGCTTTTTGGTAGGGGGCCGCGGCGCGCAGGGTGGCATCGACGGCAATGCGACGCACCGGGCCCTGGGGCATAAAGGGTTTGATGTAGCGACCGCGTTCTTCTGAAATGACAACGCTTTGGCTGCCGGACTTGCCCTGGCGACCCATGGTTTGGGCAAACAGCATCAGCGACGGGTCGAGCATCACCCCCTCTGGGTCAAAGACAAATTCTTCGGGAATGCTGGGGGGAGATTCATCGGGCTCGTCAGGCTCGTCTTCGTCTTCATCGGAGTCGTCGTCGTCTGACTCGTCCTGGGTGTCTTCGTCTTGCGCTTGATCGTTTTGAGGCGGCGGCGGCGGTGGCTGCTCGTCTTCGGGTGGGGGTGGGTCTATCAGCAGGGAGCGGGGAATGATCACCAGTTCCACAGCGCGGCGTAGGTCGTCGGCGTTGACCTCGGTGCGACCGTCGAGGGCGGCACTGGCTTTGGCAACCCGGACCGCAAACAGCTCGGCTCGATGGCCCTGAACGCCGCCTCGCAGGGCTTCGGTGACCAAATACTGGATCTGGTCGTGGGTAATGGTGACGTCTTTGAGCCACTCGCGGGCCAGAATGATTTGGGTTTTGAGGGAGTCGATTTCGTCAGTAAACTGGGCGAGAAAGGCTTGGGGATCGTTGGCGTAGTCGGTGGCTTGCTCAACTGCCTGGACGCGGTCGTCGAGGGTGAGACCGGCGTCGGCGGAGAGTGCGATCGCAATCCGATCTAACAGATGATCTCGCAGCGGACCTTCTTCTGGATTGTATGTAGCAATCAGTAGTGGTTTGCAGGGATGCTGGAAGCTAATGCCTTCGCGTTCGATCTGGTTGCGGCCCTCGGCCAGGTTTGACAGCAGCAGATTCGCAATCTGGTCGTCGAGCAGATTAATTTCATCAATGTAGAGTACGCCACGATTAGCTTCGGCCATCAGGCCGGGTTGGAAAACAGTATCCCCGGTCTGTATAGATTTGGCGACATCTACAGATCCCAGAAGTCGGTCTTCGGTGACTCCCAGGGGGATTTGGATAAAGGGGGCTGGGATGACCTTGGTAGGCAGCTCAGAGACATCTCGCGTTTCTGCGCCCAATCTTTCCAGGGTTTCGTCGTCCCAATTGCTTGGCTGGGTGGGGTCACAGTTGCAGCAAGACCCGTCAATAATTTCGATGGGGGGTAACAGCTGATGGAGAGCTCGGGCCAACACAGACTTGGCGGTGCCCCGGCGACCGGCAATCACAACGCCGCCCAGGCCAGGGTCAACGGCGGCAAGCAGCAAAGCCAATTTGATCGCCTCTTGTCCGACGACCGCCATCAGCGGAAAAGTAGTGGGAATATCTGCAACCAGGGTTGGCATTTGTACCTATTAGTCTCTCGTTTTTAGCTTATCACCGTGCAGTTCGCTTCGCGGGTGAGTTCGCTTCGCGGGTGAGTTCGCTTCGCGGGTAAAGAGTGAAGAGCACCTCCCTACCTCCCCACCTCCCCACCTCCCCTACCCAAACAAAATTTGAGGCTTGCCACAGGACCCGGCTTAAAACTGTTCGCTATGGGACACGGCATTTTTGGGAAGGGTGATTAGTATGTAGAAAAATTGTTGTGAATGGATGCCTCAAGTTAAGTGTGCGACGACTTGTAAATTGCTGGCCTATAAGGGGCAATACAAGACTTGCCATATCGGCATACCCCAGGTGGAGGGCAAGCGGATCGCGGTAGCCGTCGATGGCAGCTACTTCAGATTTTTTCGCCGGTTTGACGATGCCCAACAGGTGATGGCAGTGGCTAAAAAACTGGTCCAGCGCGGCAGTGATTTCGCGCTCACCGAAAGCATTAAGGAAAACACGAAGGGGTACAGAGTGTGGATTCATACCCCGAATGCTGAAAATGTGACCACCGAAGCCTTGGATGGGCCGTTACGACTCCCCGTATATGGGCCGTCCCCCTGCTTCATGATTTTTGATAAAGCGCACTATCGCCCCTGTTACATCAAGGTGCCGGATCTTCCCCAGCCCAGGGTGGCTATTTACTATGAAAAAAGGTTTTATAGCATTTGTGGCAAAGGCTTGGGTGCAGCATCGGCACTGGAACTGAGCCAAAAATTGGTTGGTCGCGGCGATGAAGTTGCGATCGCATCCACCAACCAAACCTATGCTGTATGCCTTTGGGAGCCGGAGGCGATTCCGTATCAACCGCCAAAAACGTAAACCTCGTCCCCATCCAGACCTGTCGCGTGCCTGACGGGAATTGTCCAATCTGTTTGCCTGTTGGCAAAACCTCAAGTTTTCAAACGGAATGCGGGTTAGCGTCGCCCTGGCAAGATGGGTTGCTCTACAGCTTCGCGGAAGCGTTCAACACTTTCGTCGAAATCGATGGGGAGGACGGCAACGACGTTCTCATGGGGGCGAGGAATGATGATCCAGGTTTCGAGGACCCCCCCTGGGCAATTTTGGGCGGCTTCTACGCCAGCTTCCATGGCAGCTTTGACCTCAGAAACGTCACCTCGAATGTTGATGCAAAACCGAGCACTACCCGCTCTAATGTAGTTAACTAACGTGACGCGACCGGCTTTGACCATGGCATCTGCTGCGGCCAGCACCGGGGGAAACCCTTTTGTTTCGAGCGATCCAACTGCCTCTGGCATTCACGTTCTCCTTATTGACAGGACTCAATCCTGATAACTCCAAGACCTCTATTGTATAGGGAGAGGGCAACTAAACTCGAAACGGTTCTGACTTTTCATTAAAGTGCAGGGGCAG
>JBCBQD010000014.1:0-45374 GCA_039820425.1 Cyanobacteria bacterium J06635_1 | reverse complement strand
ACATGGAGAATGGTTTCGGTTGATTGCAAGAGCATGAGGGCATCTGCCCTTACTGGCTCCAGGGAAAGTTCAGACGGACTGAGTTCTGTCAGTTCAACCGGTTCACCGAGCAACCAACTGGCAAAGTCGGTTGAGAACGTTTCGATCAGAAATTTGCAAACGGTGTCGAACATGGGTAAATGCTGACGTCAGGGAGCGAATGTATCAGACATCATCATTATTGAACGCTTAGCGTTCAAATGTCAAATCCTAACGGAAGGACAGTTTTTTGTAAGCCCACAGCAGCGCTAGACCCACCGCGATCGCAACAGCGGTTACCCAAATCGCAGGCACCGACTGCTGTCGTACCACAATCGCCACATAGGCCCACACGAACACCAAGCCAAACGCACCATCGCCGCGCTGGAGGATGACCAGGGTTGCGATCGCGCCCGCCACCAGCAGCAGCATCACGGTCCACGCCACGCCACCCAAACCCAAGCCAGACCAGCCATTGGCATATAGAGCAGACGCCACGTTCACCACCGTGGCAACAGAAATCCAGGCAGTGTAGATACTAAAAGGAATATGGACCGACCATAGATATCGTTTTGGGACAGAAAATTCACCAATACCCAAGACTATATAGGCTCTGATCAAAGAGCCCAAAATCCCCAGCATAGCCACCACCGACAGCCAAAACATTTGTAGGGTAAACAGATAGATCCACACCATTTGGATCACACAGGCTGTGATCAAACAAAGGTTTGCCCGACGAATATCAGGATTTTGACGTTGGCGAAACTGATAGACCCCGTAGCTTATCAAGCCAATGTAGATCACCCCCCAAATGGCAAAAGCATAATTAGCCGGGGTAATCATCACCCCTTGAAGAACAGTGTTGGCAATCTCACCTACGTTTTGCCCGCCCGGTGGAAAGAAGTTGGACAGACTGTTGACTAGCAAGGTACCGATGATAGCCAGTATTGTTGCAACAGAAAGGCCTAAGCCAGATTGTTTTTGGGTAGATGTCATGTGTTTATTCTAACGACTGTCGATACTCGGCTAGCAGCTTAGGCAAATAATCATACCCATCTACGCCAATTTGTTGAATAAACTGAGGGCGAAACTGTTCTAGCTTTGCCTGATAGGCTTCTGGCCCGATTTGGCCGTAGAGAATGCTGAGCAGCCCTGCCGGTTGTCGCCATTGTTCTGACTCGATCTGGTGTAGCAGGTACATACCAAGGCAGCCAGTTGCGATCGCTTTCTCAGTATTCCCAAAACCGTGATACGCCTCCGCCAGGTAAGCATAGTTCACCCCCTGCAAAAACATATCTCCCAGATTTTGAGCCACAAAAAGCCCCTTGCGTAGGGAGTCAATCGCCGCCTGGTGTTGTTTTAGCACCACCTGGGCAACGCCCAGACTGTAGGCAGACATGGCCTGACTGGGCAAATCGCCGAGCTGTTCTGAGAGTCTGAGCCCCCGCTGCAAACGACTCAAAATGGTTTCATAACGCTCTGGGTCGAGCTGGTTTTGCTGTTGGGCTAAAAAAACTTCGCTATAGCCCTGATTGGCTAGCGCAGTGGCTTCTCCCAATTTATCACCGTTTTGGCGGGCCAGGATGAGTGCCCGTTGGCTAGAATTAATAGCTGTTTCATAGTCTTTTTGGAGAACGCTGGTGCGGCTGAGGTGGTTGAGGTTTGCGACCTCGCAGGGGTGATCAACCGCCTCTCGGGCAATCTCCAGCGCCTTTTGGTGAAACTTGACGGCTCGGTCATAGCGCCCCAACGCCCGCTGGGAGTAGCCCAGCAGGGTGAGAATCCGGGCTTTTGTGGCGGTGTTGGGGACCTGCTTGAGGGGCTGATCCAAGTATGAGAGTAAGGACTGGAGGGATTCCCCCGAGAGGGCAGTAAACAGTCCGCCATAGAGGGGGAAATAATCTTGCTGGGCAAACTGCCGCAAGATTTGCAGCGTCATCTGAAAGCAGCCACCCGACAGCGTAGTCTGCTGAAGCTGGCTAAACCGCCCTGAGAGCTGACTCCACACCACCGCAAAGGTCAAAAAGGTGGCAATCGAGAGCCGCTTACCGGCTTTAGGGTCATAGGGCTGTTTATCAAACCACACCACCAGCCCAAGCTGGAGCCGCTGGAGCACCACCGCCAACTCAATCCAGCTTTGCACACTCATGGGGGCGGGCAACCCCGCTTCTGTCACGGTCTGGTTTTGGGCCAGGTCTTTAAACAGACGCTGTAGCTCAGCGCTGCTAACCTTTTTGGCCCAGCTACTCCAGGGGCCACGGTCGGTGGCATCGCCAAAGCCGATGGGGCCTCGCGACTGATCGTAGATCCAGCTGATCACATTGGTTTCTAACCCCTGCCAGGTTTTGAGCCCCTGGGTCAGCCCCTCGGCAAAGTCGAGCAGGGTGGCGCTATCGGCGACGCTGTCGGCCCGTTGGGACAGCTGCTTGGCCAGCTTGCGGATCTGGTCACGGGTAAGCACGTCGGGCTGGTTGGGATCGATCGCCAGCAGGAGCGACTCCAGGCGGTCGGGGGTGTCAGCGGATGCAATAGCCTCGGCCACCTCCATCAGCACCGCACTCACCTGATTGTCCTTTTGCCAATGCGCCCATTCGCCTTGGATGGTTTTGAGGGCGCGCTGTTTGCGCATGGCCTTAGCCTGCTGCATCTCGTCACCATCATCGAGGGCTGCTTGCACAGTGTCAGAGACTTCCTGCAAGCAGCGTTCAAAAATTTCACCCGTACCCAGCTCAATATCGGCCTGGAGCATTTGGTAGACCTGCTCTTTTGAGCGAATTTCCCCTTTCAGAGTGGCGTTAATGATACGGTCGATGAGGTCTAAGTAGCGATCGCGCATGGGTGGAGGAGTGGATAGTGGGTGGTGGGTAAATTACCCCGCCTGCTGTCACGATAACGCACTGGGAACTGGGAGCGAATTGGCAGTATTAGCAGACGGTCAGTACGACCCCGCAGCAAGCGTTTCTGAGCCGATTAACCATACTGTCAATTAATTCAGACAAGTGGATAAAGTGATAGCATATTTGCTATCATTTCTTCATGCCTGCCAAAATCGTCGTCGATACGAGTGTTTTCATTAGTGCTCTGATTGGTCCGACTGGCCCCAGTCGTGAGCTAATTCGGCGTTGCCTCAGAGATGATTATCAACCTTTAATGGGTAATACCCTGTTTTGTGAATATGAATCCGTTACAGATAGAGCCAGCATTCTTGCACAATGCCCTTTGACTCGCTCTGAAATATTGACCTTGCTACAGGCTTTTACAAGTGTTAGCAAATGGATTTCTATTTATTACACCTGGCGACCTAATCTGAGAGATGAAGCTGATAATCATCTGATCGAACTTGCGGTGGCTGGTAATGCTCAAATTATTGTAACTAATAACGTAAGAGACTTTCAGAATGCAGAACTATTATTTCCTGAGTTGAAAATATTGAAACCAGAAGCACTTTTAAGGAGATGAGCAAGATGGCAACATTAACAATTCGCCTGCCGGATGATAAACATGAGAGGTTAAAAGAGTTTGCTAAAAGCAGAGGCATCAGCATCAATAAGCTAATTGAAGAACTGTCTACTGTGGCGTTGGCAGAGTTTGATGCCTTCACACGCTTTAAAGCAATGGCTGCGGTGGGCGACCCAAAGGAAGGACTCAAGCTTCTAGATAAACTAGATGCTTTGACTAACCAAATTGACAACATCAATTAAACACAGATTTTTGTGATAAGAGCATCAAGATCGAGATGGGAAGGTGAATCGGTTGATGGGGTTGATATGCGGTGTTGCGTTTATCAGACATCGTCAACGGCCTCGAAGGGGTTGATTAACGGAACACCCATACCCACAAAGTCACGCACATTTCGGGTAACCAGGATCAGCCCACAGGTCAGGGCTGTGGCGGCAATCTGTTTATCCAGGGCGTTTTGGGGATGGGGTACACGCAAACGCCCCCAGACCTGAGCTTCGGTCTCGGTAAATTCTAGAATATGGTCCGCATAGTCATCCAGAATGGTCTGCAACCAGGCTTCTAGTCGGTTAGCCTGGGGCTGATCGCCACGGGTGCGAATCATTTCAACACCGCGACGGAGTTCCCCTACGGTAATGACGCTGATATAAGTTTGGGCTTCTTGCTTAGCGGTTTGTTTAAAGAACTTCTGAACGCCAGGGTTTGCTTTGCCTTTTTTGCGAAGCTCACTAACGACGTTAGTATCAATCAAATACATTACTGGCTTTGTCATCTTGTACCCGCTCAAAGTCTGAATCATGACCAACGTTGGGGATCAGGCTTAAGACTTCGGCAAAGGTCTTTTTAGGCGGTCGCAACAATACCTGTTCTAAAATTTTGCGGTGTTCAGCTTCTGCACTGACACCATGCCGACTCGCTCTCTGTTTGAGAGCTTTGACAATGGTTTCATCAATATTGCGCACGATTAAATTGGCCATGAACTGCCTCTTATTTGCTTCCCTATGGGAATGTAATCACACCTCAGATGATAGCATTGATATCATTTGAGTCGAGAGGGGCAAATCTGATCATCAAGGAAAGATATTCAGTAAGATCAAGGTATTCAAGTTGAATGGCACAGTTATGGTGCACAGTTTATGGTTAGAACCTTTACCCGATGGAAAGTAGACGATTATCATCAAATGATTGAAAGTGGCCTATTGGCAGGGCGACAGGTTGAGTTATTAGATGGCAGGATTGTTGATATGGCTCCAGAGTTGCCGATTCATCGGGTAACCTATCGACGGGGAGAGAAATATCTGGAGCGGCTTTTGGGTGATCGGGCAGTGGTTTTCACGACGGCACCGATCACATTGCCGACGGATGGGGAACCGCAGCCAGATATTTGCATTGCCGTGCCGCCGGAGTCTCGATATGATTTTCGCCATCCAGGACCAGAGGATATTTATTGGTTGATTGAGGTGTCAAATTCGACCCTGGCCTATGACCTTGGCGAGAAAGCACGGCTCTATGCGCGGGATGGGATTCGGGAGTATTGGGTGCTGGATGTGGCGGGGCGGCGGCTATGGATACATCGAGAGCCGATGGATGGAGTCTATAAATCGGTGGAGTCAAGGTCAGGCGGGCAAATCAGCCCCTTGGGTTTACCGAATGTGGTGGTTGAGATTGAGAAATTGTTGAACTAATATGGTTATCCACTAGTAATCGCACGATGACTGTTGCAAAGGTCATTGGCTTGGCCATTGGGTGATACCGCTTACATTATGATACTACTGCCAGCCTCCATCATTTTTGCGATCGCACACAGGTAACCCCCTTGAAATGGTTGCGATCTCATCCCCCAATATTCATCATGGGGTATGGTGTGATCGCACCGACAATATTTACAACAGACGTTGGCAGCCCCCATAAAATGGCATCGGGGGTTGGTTGGATGCGATCAATCTCGCAGGGCAACCACAAGGGATTGCCCCTACAGGTTTCTGGGTTTTGGCAGAATGCCCACGTTGAGGATTTTCACATGCGCCGGGGTCTCCCGTAGGGGTGCCCCTTGTGGGTACCCTTCGACCATTTGCGCAATGGCCCGATTGGTCGAGATGTTATGCGGGAGATGCGATCGCATCTCCCAATAATTTTTGTGATGGGATGTGGTGCGATCGTTGGGGGGCAATAGATCCCGCAGGGCAACACAAGGGATTGCCCCTACCCTTTCGCCTTTTCCCCTATTCTCTTCTTAATGCCTCCAGCACTTCTGAGGTAAACGGGTTTTCACCCCGTTCCAGAGCCTTAATCCAATCTGGGTACTGATCCTTATAGGGTTCAGCATCTTCGTACTTAGACCATTGGACAACTAAATCTTTAGCCAGATCGAAGGTCTCATCATTGCCCTTAGATTGCTCAGATTGTTCTTGATCTGTAAGTTGTTCTCCTAAATAAGCAGCAGCCCCAATCAGCCTGGCTGGGTTTTGCTGCTGGCACACTTCTAACTGATCTAGCAGATCGGGTGATTGCTTAACAAAATAGGTGCCTAGCCAGTTGCAACCCCTGATAATAAGGTCATCTAGCTGAAAATTCCATAACTTGACAGTGTTGTCTGCACTGGCACTTGCCAGGGTCTGGCCGTCTGGGCTAAAGACCACACTATGGACCACATCGCTGTGCCCGATGAGAGTTTGCAGCTCCTCTCCAGCCATGCTCCACAGCTTCACCGTATTGTCCGAACTGGCGGTGGCAAGAGTCTGGCCGTCTGGGCTAAAGACCACACTATGGACCGCATCGCTGTGCCCGTTGAGAGTTTGCAGCTCCTCTCCAGTCATGCTCCATAGCTTCACTGTCTTGTCAAAACTTGCGGTGGCTAGGGTCTGGCCGTCTGGACTAAAGGCCACACTAAAGATCACATCGCTATGTCCCTTGAGGGTTTGCAGTTCCTTTCCGGTCTTACTCCATAGCTTCACTGTCTCATCGAAACTGGCAGTGGCAAGGGTCTGACCGTCTGGGCTAAAGGCCACACTAAGGACCTGAGCACTGTGCTCGTTGAGGGTTTGCAACACATCTCCGGATTGATTCCACAGCTTAACCGTATTGTCCCCACTAGCAGTAGCTATCATCTCACCATCTGGGCTAAACGCCACACTCCAAACTGTGTTGCTGTGGCCAATCAAGCGTTCTTTTTCCTTAACGCCAAACATCACCTTGCGAATAGAGGAAATGGCCCGAAATCTATTGTCTGGCTTAATGAGACTGGCATGTTTCCCTTTTAAGGTTTGTGCGGTTTTCATTGCCTGAGTAACAGCAGCTTCTTCTAAACCAGCTTCGAGCTGAGTCTCCATCGCCAAACTTTGGGCAAATATATTAGCATTGATTTCTCCTTTAACCGCTCTTTGCCTTTGAAACCAGGCTATCCCCCCAGCTCCTAACGCAACTAGGGCAAAAGTTCCTAACCCCACCGCTGCACGCTGCGCCAGCTTCCGTTGCTTACGCTCGGCCTCCAGTCGTTTTTGTTGCTCCTCAATCTGCCGTCGCTCCGCTACCACCCGCATCTCTCGTTCTTGCTCTAACTGAGCCATCAACGGCTGCTGAAAAGAGCGAATAAACGCCGCCAAATAATCATGCACCAGCTGATAAAAATCTTCCGGCGCTTCTGGCACCTCCATCACCAGCCCCGACTTAGTGAGGATTTGCAACACCAGGGATAAGGCTTGATCATCCAGGGCAGTTTGGTTCGTAAACGTACACAGATCCTCCGCCAAGCCAGATTTTGTCTTCAGCGGGCGAGTACCTTTCTCATCCGTGAGCAAATACAACACAATATCCGCCATCCGCTGATGGTCCTCCGGACCACATTCTTTAACAATGTCGGTCAAATATTTCTGCACCAGTAGCTCTTTCGTCGGCAAGTTGGGGTCGCCCCAGTCTTGATAGATCGTGGGTGTTGTAATCCCCTCCGCCTGCAACTGTGCCCCCACAATTTGCAGCTCAATCGGACGAATCTCACCTGCCCCAGCTGCCAGGTCAGCAACCACTTGATCGACCATCGCGGGTTCAGGGTTATAGGGCGTTGGCTCGGTCAGATCTTGGAAAACCGCTTTGGTATCCTCTGGGCTAAAGTTGCCTAGATAGTAAAGCCACTTCTTATCCAGAATGTTGTTGTCAATAATCTCTAGATTAGTGAGCCGATCACATTCCAACAGGTGATGAATATAGTCCTCCCGCAGGGACAGCGCCACTTTGATAAACGGCATTGATAGACAATCCCGCAGAAAGTCATAAAACGGACGACGCTCTGAAGCGGTCTCAAACTCAAAGAAGAACTCTTCAAACTGATCGAAGATCAGCACCATCACCTGATTACGCTGGGTCCGCCGCCGCAATTTTTCCAAGATAATTCCCTCTTGGGAAGGGGGCGGCTGTTCATGGAATGAGGGTGGCGTAGGTTGCCGACTTCTGAAGCGGATTACAGGAGGCAAAGTCTGTTGTTGAGGACATCTCAAAATACCAGAGTCAGACGGTGAGTGACCCGACGCAATATCAGCCAGCGTCGTGAGCATATCTCCTGCCCAATCCCGGTATCGCCGCAGGTAGATGGGGATTACCTGGCGAGTTTCGACTCTGGCTTGCTCCAGGGCAGGCACCAGCCCTGCCTCAATCAGTGAACTCTTGCCCACCCCAGAGGGGCCATACACAATGGTGAGCACATTTTCATCCTGGGCAAGTCGCTTCACCAGGCGTTGCACATCGTGCTTGCGACCTGAGGCAACAATGGCATCCTGCGGATTTTCCTCAGTCGGCAGGGCTGGATTGGCAATTTTTTGTTTGGGTTGCAACCGCCCTGCGCCAACAAAAGCACGATAGTTAAACCGACTTTCAATCGCATCTTTTTGGCGACGGGTCTCAAAAGCGGGGAGATATTTCCCTTGTTGAAAATAACCCTGCCGTAGCTGCTCCAGCACCTGGCTGTAGAGAGCAGGGTCGTACTCCGGTTCGGTTACCAGGCAGGCCTTTTCCAGCGTTGCCACCGCTGCATCAATTTGCCCCTGCCCAAACTGAGCCCGCCCTAGAGAGAAAAGATACCAGCTCCGATGAAAGCTGTTGATCCATGAGTAGAAAGCGATATCTCCCTCTGAAGCCCCCAAAATTGGGGGTTTGGGGGCCTCAGCATCCTCCAGGTCTGAGTCAATACCATGTTTGTCTGAACCATTGGCCCCCCTAGCCCCCCAAGATTGGGGGGGATGCTCCTCAAAGTCCCCCAGGATTGGGGGATTTAGGGGGCTCTCCGAAACCGTCACCAACAATTCAGCAATCGGCTGAATCAACGCCAACGCTGCCTCAGCATGCCCCTGAGCTGCCGTCCAATCCTCTTTAGAGAGCGCCACTTCCGCCAGAAACCCCTCAGCACGGGCAGCTCGGAACGGTCTCTGTTGCTGTTGGTGCAAGATCAGGGCTTTAGCTGCTATCCTTTCCAGCTCAGGCCAATTTTCTAAACGATGCAGAGACTCTGACCAGTAGTTGATGTACTGAGCTGCCAGATCTGAGCGCTGGACGCTCTCAAGGGTCTGCACCGCCGCTTCAAAATACTCACGAGCCTGGTTGCAGGCGTCTTCAAAGGTTTGTCGATACCGTTCTGCTTGGTTACGCCACCACAGCCCCAGGTAAAACTGCACGTGGCCAATTTTCTCTATAGAATTGTGAGCATTTTGACCGAATAAAGCCTGCCACTGAGTAAGGCTACGTTCGTAATGGTCTCTGGCAGCGGGGGTATTGTTGTCCGCAATGCGTCCCTGTACAAACGCCAGGTCGGCGGATTGTTCCTGGGTCAGTGATATTTGTTTTGCCTCTAGAGCAGCGAGGCTGGTTTCTAGTTCCTGGTAGCGATCTGAGCTGGGGTTAAGGCCCAATTCCTGATTACTCAGAAAACGGTTCTCACGGGATTGCAAGACCTGCTGCCACACATCTCGGGTCAGCTTATCTAAAAAGGAGAGAAAAAACTTGGGTGGGGTTTCAAAGGTGATGGCGTTACCCCAAGTGTAGAAATCAGGAGCGGTGCGGATGAGTTGTTTTAGCCCTCTGTCCGTGAGTCATAACACCAGGGGAAAGGGAAACTGGCGAAACTCTTCACGAATCTGATTGGTGGCGGTGAGGACCTGCTCGAGATCTTGCACCCCGGCTAAGCCATAAACCATCAGCGCATCGGGGAGTGGTCTACTGAGGGCATCTCGGACAGTGGTAAACAGTGTAGAGATGGTTGGCTCAAGGGTGATTTCGTCAAAGGAGATTGGGCACTGTTGCCGCAACTGCTCTACAAGTACTTGTCGATGTTGGGCAGAGTTGCACACGGCCAGGATCAGCTCAAATTCTCCCTGGGAAAACCGTAGCAGGCGGCACAGCTCTGACAATGCCTGCTGGTTATGGCGATCGAGGTCGGTGGGAGAGGCTTCAGGCATCGGAGGTTAGCTCCTTGGCGACCCTCATCCCCCTGCCCTTCTCCCTAATTTTGGCTACGGTATACACACAAGTCCTGGCAACTAGCATTTGCAGTTGCCTTACCCCCCTTAATCCCCCCTTGGTAATGGGGGAAACTCCAGTTCTCCCCCTTACCAAGGGGGAGTTAGAGGGGGTCTGAGATTGTTCAAATGATGAAAAGGTGGTTTGTGTGTACTTATTAGCCCAAATTTGGGAGAGGGATCTAGGAAGAGGGCTGTATAGGCAATTCTCAATCATCCGCCTTCAACTCCTCCGCAGCTAGCAACACCGGATTCAGATCAAACCAGGTTTGCCCCGCATCCCGATATTCAAACACAAACAGACTGCGCAATAGGGCCTGATATTCCCCTTCCCCCCGCACGGCTTTGGTGCGATGCACCTCGCGCAGCAGCGCCCACTCGTCGATGTCGATGGCCTTGACCAGATCGCTCAGGCGCAGGCTGATCACCTGATCGAGCAGGGCCTGGGTAAAAGGCGGATCGGCTTTCTTGAGGCAGTAATTGATTAACACTAGCAAATTTCTGACGTGGCCACCGCTGGCCAGACAGAGCCGGTCCAGGGTTTCCACCGAGTCAAACAGTTGCCCCACCTGGGTCAGTTGCTGATCGGCAGGCAACTCGGGAAAAGCTCGTGCCAATATCATCCGCCGCAGGGCGCTGAGCCCGGCTTCGCAGGGGCTGCCATCTCGATTTTGGGTGCGCACCATCGGCAAAACCTGGGGGCTGGCCCCAAACCGATTGGTGAGGTTTTCTTTTTCGTTGGAGAACGACAGCACCAGCGGCACGGTATACACCACATGACAGCGAAGTTTCTTGAGCTGGTCGCCCCGGTCTACAAATAGATATTCAGGCTGGCGACGGTTTTGCAGGCGGGGCTTATTGTCGATGCGGTCCAGGTTGTCTACGATCACCACCAGCCCGGTCTTGCCCTGGTCGATCAACTGCTGGTTAGCGGTGTCGATCAGTTCGCTATTGATCACCTCCAGAATGGTATTGATGCGAGGTTCGAGGTGCTGGCGCAATAGCGATCGCACATCCTTGCTATCCTTTGCCTTGGTGGTTAGCTCCCCAATCCCAAAGGCCAGGGAGTAAGTGCCGTCCTCTGCGCTCAGGCCCACTTCATCGGCCACCTTCAAACCACCCACTTCCGGGATTTTGACCTTCAACCCCGTCACTTCAGAATTCAGCAAATCCGCCGCGCCCTTGAGCATCTGCTGAAATCGACTGGGGGCCAATCGTACCTGGGCCGTTTCTAGACTTTTGCTGACCTGTTTGGCAATGGCCAGCAAAATATCGCTGATGTCCACATCCCCCATATCCAGATCGTCGGTGGACTCAAAATAGACCACATGGTAGCCCTCGGCTTCTAACGCTTGTTGGAGACGGGAAAGCTCGGTTGACTTGCCGCAGCCAATGTGACCGGTAAATAGCTGACAGGTAGGCTCCTGAGCTGACAAGGTAATGGTGCGTTGGAGTTCGCGCACCAGGTCGCTGCCTCGCACCTCGGAGAAGTCAATGTAGTACTTCCCGTCATCGGGGGAGGTCAGATTGAGGGTTTTGCTGGGGTTACACGCTCGGAAAAACCGACCTAGGTCAAATGCCATCCCGTATGCCTGGATCTTGAGTGCAGGGTTATCCACAAACTATGGCTTATTTTTAGCAAAATCAACCCTTACGCTTTGGGAAAGTTATTTGAACCGCCTTTTAGGTTACCTTGTAGGCAAGATACTTGATTAGGAAGTGAAAATCCTAAATTACCCCCTGAATCTTGCCTAAAGCTCTGAGGGCATATACCTGGGCGATAACCCAAGGATGGTTCTAGAATTAAGGATGAGTGCTTCAGAAAAATAGGCTTTAACATGGCACCCACTAACACTATCAAAGAAACATTATTTCAAGAGATTGACAGGCTACCGGAACCTCAGCTATCGGAAGTTCTCAAGTATGTTATGTTCCTGCTCTACTATCAGGGCCTTGAATCCATTACAGATTCTGCTCTTATTTCATCTGCCAAGCCGTCTCAAAGTTCCCATATCCATGAATCTGATCCTTTAGCTAGCTTTATTGGAGCCGTTGATCAAGCAGAGCTGGCACAGGATATTGATCAAACACTTTATGAGTAAGCTTTTTATTGATACATGGGGATGGTTAACCCTGCATAATAAACGAGAGCCCAGACATACTGAGGTGGTTGACTTCTATCGAGCTTTTCGGACTCAAAGAGGAATCATTTATACAACTGACTATGTGCTAGATGAGACCTATACACTTATGTTTAAACGCTTGCCTGCAAATCATGCAAAGGCGGCTTTAGAGGGCTTATTTTCAGCTTTCTCACAGGATGGTTTCAAACTTTTTTGGATAACACCAGAACGCTTTGCACAAGCCCAAACATTACGCACTAAGTTCTTGGATAAGCCTGATATTTCTTTTACTGATTTGACATCAATGCTTGTCATGATGGAGTACAAAATTCAGTCTGTTTTGACTGAAGATAGTCATTTTGATCAAGTCAATCTGGGATTTCAAAGATTGCCCTAAACCTTCAGCCCCTTAAACCTGATGACACCCCTGATAAAGAACCTGCAATAGTTCCTGGGTCGTAAACGGTTTTGACAAAAAGCCCTGAAACCCGAGCTTTCGTCGCTGCTCTGTGGTCTCCGCTGAGTTGAGGCCGCTCATGGCGATTACGCATAAGTCAGGGTTCAGGCGCTGCAACAGCGGGATGGTTGCCAGCCCATCCATCGACGGCATCATCATATCCATCAGCACACAGCATACGTCGTGTTTATGCTCTGCCAGCAGGGTAATGGCTTCTAAACCATCGTGGGCGGTTAATACCCGATAGTTATAAGTCTCCAGGGTGGCCTGGGTGACGTCACATACGCTGGTTTCGTCATCCACCACCAGGATAAGTTCGCCATTGCCTGACAACAATTCCAAGGAGTCCTCAGGGGGATCTGCGATCGCATCCCGCGCTGGCAAAAATACCCGAAACAGACTGCCCTGCCCTGGCTCACTTTGCACATCGATAAAACCGTTGTGACTTTTGACAATGCCAAGGACGGCGGATAGCCCCAGACCGGTCCCCTTGCCAATGGCTTTGGTGGTAAAAAACGGATCGAAAATGCGCTGCAGCACGTCAGGGGCCATTCCCAATCCTGTATCGGCGATGGTCACCACCCCATACGCGCCCACCTCAGCGTCAAGGTGCATCTGGGCATAGGCACGATCGACGTGCAGATTCTCAGCCGTAATCTCGAGGGTGCCACCATTGGGCATGGCGTCGCGAGCGTTGACGCAGAGGTTCATAAAAACCTGATGGAGCTGGGTCGCATCCCCTGAGATCGACCACAGGTCAGGGGCCACCTCGGTGTGAATCTGAATGGACTTAGGCAGCGTCTGCCGAATCATCCGCTCGACTTCTGAGAGCAGCTTCGGCAGCTGTAGGGCTTTGTGGTTACCCTCAACACCACGGGCAAAGGACAGGATTTGCTCGACCAAATCAGCTCCGCGCTGGGCGCTGACGTCTAAAATGTTGAGCAGCTTTTGAGATTGGGCATCTAGATTGGAGAGTTTGAGGGGCAAGAGTCTGGCAGCGGCTAAAATCGGTGTCAAAATGTTGTTCAGGTCGTGGGCAATGCCACTGGCCAGGGTGCCAATGCTCTCTAGTCGCTGTGCCCTGAGAAACTGGGATTCCAATTGTTTTTTGTCGGTGATGTCAATGTGGACCCCTAACATTCGCAGGGGCTTTCCCGTTTCGTCAGAGAACACGCTACTCTTGGCAGCAATCCAGCGAATTTCTTGATCAGGGCGTAGAATGCGAAATTCGATATTCAGCCCTTGCCCGTGTTCGGCGGCATCCTGGAGGGCCTGCTCGACGCGATCGCAATCCTCTGGATGTATGGTCTGAATCCAGTCATCATAACGTCCATCAAAATCGCCTTTACCGACCCCGTAGAGGGCTTCTAACTCCGCGCTCCAGATCACCTGATTGAGTTGGATATACCATTCAAAGGTACCGATCCGGCTAACCCGCTGAGCCAGTTCCAGTCGTTCCTGGATACGCTGTCGCTGCTCAATCTCCTGCCGGAGTTGTTCGTTACTGGTTGCCAACTCAGCGGTACGTTCTTTGACCCGCTGCTCTAATATCTGATTAGCCTCCCGCAACACCTCCGCCGCCTGCTTGCGCTCAATGGCATAGCGGAGCGATCGCACCAGACTGAGCTGGTTGATCTCTCGCTTGACCAAATAGTCCTGCGCCCCTCGCCGTACCGCCTCCAGGGCCAGCGCATCGTCGTTGGTATTGGTCAGCACCACCACCGGCAAATAAGGCCCATTTTCAACCACGGTATCCAATGAGGCCAGCCCCTGGCTGTCAGGCAGGGACAGATCGAGCAAAACCACGTCAAACTCTTGACGATGCAACTGCTCAACAGCGTCGCTAAGTCGCTGGGTATGGATCAGCTGACAGCGATTTAAAATGGTCCCCTTGAGTACCTCCTGTAGGAGTCGTGCCTCGGCCAGGTTATCCTCAACTAGCAGAATCTGGATGGCCGACTGGCCAACGGTTAATTCGAGGGCAGGGTGGCGGTTTCCAACCAAAATGACTCGATTCCCTGAACAATTTTGAATAGGTCGCTGAGGTTGCGTGACTTGGAGATATAACAGTTGACGTGCAGATCGTAACTGTTAAAAATATCTTCTTCGTTGCGAGAGGTAGTTAAGACCACCACTGGAATGTGCTTTAAGTCTGGCTCAGCCTTAATTTCTGCCAGCACCTCCCGACCATCTTTTCTCGGCAAATTGAGATCGAGCAAAATCAGGTCGGGGCGCACGGCCTCAGCAAAAGCCCCCTCCCGGCGTAGATAGACCATGGCCTCTACGCCGTCGCGGGCAGTAATCACCTCACACTGAATCCCGGTACTTTTTAACGCTTCTTGAATCAGTCGAATATCACCTCGATTGTCCTCGATCAAGAAAATAGTTTTGTGCTTTGCGTCCGCTGGCATGGTTGCGATCGCGGCCTCCTACTGGAATGGTGAAATAGAATGTAGCGCCTTCGCCGGGGGTAGACTCAACCCAAATCTGACCTCGATGGCACTCAACAATTTTCTTACAAATGGCCAGCCCCATGCCTGAACCAGGGTACTCATCACGGGTATGTAACCGTTGGAAGATCACAAAAATGCGATCAAAGAACTGGGGGTCGATGCCAATGCCGTTATCTTGCACTGAGAATAGCCAGTTGTCTTCTTGCCGCTCTACCCCAATGTGGATTTTGGGTTGCACCCCCGGCTTTCTAAACTTGATAGCATTGACAATCAAGTTTTGAAACAGCTGCATCATCTGTGTGCTATCTGCCACCAGGGTCGGCATGGGGTTGGCAGAAATCGTAGCACTGGTTTCGGTAATACGACCTCGCAGATTGTTCAGCGCCTGGTTGAGGGCAGCCCCCACATCGGTCAGTTGCCACTCAATCCCCTGGGAGTCGACCTTGGAGTAGGCCAGCACATCATCGATCAGAGTCTGCATCAGGCTCACCCCATCGACCGCAAAACCGATGAATTCCTTCCCATCCTGATCGAGTTGTTGATCGTAGCGCAGCTCCAGCAGCTGTACAAAGTTTGCCACCTGATTTAAGGGCTCTTGCAAGTCATGGGAAGCCACATAAGCAAACTTTTTCAGCTCCGCATTAGAACGCTCTAAATCCTGGGCCAGCAGGGCTAACTCCTCAGCCTGCTTGAGCACCACATTGACAATCGCCTTGCGTAGCTCCAGGACCACCTTAACCTCCACTGGCTGCCACGGCAGCGACTTCAGCCGCACGGTTTCTTTCCACAGTGCAAATGATTTACGAGGAAACAGGCGCGGGTCACCCTCAAAATCTTTTAGCTCATAGGCATTATTCGGGTCTCCCCCCCAATTCACCGTCTGCAAAACTTCTGGGCGAAACCACATCACATAGCTGCTCTTGGAGATGGGAATCGCTAAAAGCCCGCTGGCTGTCTCTTTAAAGCGCTCGGCATCGGCATACATTAAGGGCAGTGAATTGGTATAAAACACCTCATCATCAAAGTACTTCGCCAGCCACAGGGCCAGATAGTTAAGTTCTATCTCCGGGGGGGTTTGCCCCAGGGTAGTCCAGTGACCGCCAAAGCAAATCGCGGCTCCGGTGGCCTCGGCTAAATCCAGCAGGTTAGGGTCACCATTCATTAATCCGTCAATGAAGTGATCGGCCTCTGACATCGACTCAATCAAAGCCGATTGCACCTGAGCCAGCTTCATACGGTAGTCATTATCCGCCGCCTCTTCGCGGGTCGAAATCTCCGAGAAAATCACCCGTCCTAAAAATTCACACGCCTTGCGCAGCTCGTAGGGCACCTGTTTAGGCGTACGATGGTGGCAGGCAATAATCCCCCATAGCTGGTTATCTTTCATCAGAGAGATGGTCAGCGATGAGCCCACCTCCATGTTTTCTAGATACTCCAGGTGGCAGCGATAGGCACTGCGCAAGATTGACAGGGTCAGATCGGTGGGGTGGTTGCTCACCGGGTTCTCCGCAGGATATAACCCGATCGGCTCGGCCTTAGCATCCGGAATCACCCGAATCCAATTGGAGAGAAACATTTTTCGGGCAGGCTTGGGAATGTCGGATTCAGGGAAATGCAGCCCCATATAGGGCTCCATCTCGGGCTGCTTTTCCTCGGCTATCACCTCACCGTGGCCATCGTGGTCAAAGCGATAGAGCATCACCCGATCAAAGCCCGTCACCCGCCGCACCTCTTGCACAATCACCTGGCAAAAGTCTTCTAGCCCAGCGGTCTCCTCTAGCTGACTAATCGAGGCCCGCGCCAGATGATAAAAACTCAAGAAAGGGATATTTTCCTGGGTTAGGGCGGGCTCTAGCTCCATCACCAAAAATCCATCCGGGCTGCGGTGAAAGACCGCATCAAAGACGCCATAGTCATCACCCACCCGACGAATCCATAGCTTGGTGGGGTTCATCAGGTCGAGGTTTTCGTACACCAGCCCTCGCCGCACCTGGTCTATTTGGAACGGGTCTAACAAGTCATCAAGACACTGACCCAGCACTTCGTCTGGCAGACGATTAAACGTCTCCAGCGTATTGTCGCTAACCTGCAAAATCTTGAGACTGGGCTCCTGTAGCACCAGTAACGCCCCGTGGGGTTGGATTTGCGACAGCGTATGAATAGCTGGCTGCTTGAGCGATGTTAAGTTGACAGCAGCAGGGGCATTTAAGGATTGAAGGGAGGGTTGAAGCGACATGAAAAGCCTCCATAGGCCCGACTAAAGGACATTAGGACAAGATAGTAAATTGACCACCGCTGATGGTCAGCCAGATATTTTAGATAATCAACGCAAACAGTCACCGACAAGATCATCGGCTGGATTGATATTGTTAATGGTTACCCGAAATAGGGAAATCATCAGAACTAAAAAAGTAGGTATAAAATACTTTCAGTGAAGTGTCTTTGAAGTGTCTTTATTAAAAAATTCTCTACACACCCAGCAGGATACTGCAATCCTTTTAGCCTCGGTTAGCCCAATTTGTTAAATAAACCAGAAGGTTTTTATATCCACGAGAAAAAGGTTTTCTGCCACTGAGAGAGATTTCAGAATCCAGGGAGAACTTATCAAACGGCAATGTTTGTTGCCAAAAGTTCAGAAATAACAAAGTAGCCCTTGCTGTCTATGCTGCGATCCGTCACAGTGGCCGCATTTTAGTAAACTCCGGATGTTGGGCATTGTTGCCCTACTCCACTGGCAGCGTAACAATGCTCAACCAAAAATCTTCGATCCGAGCAACAATTTGCGACAGCTGATCGAGATTACTGGACTTGATCACATAGCAGTTGCCCTGGTTGGCATAGCTGCTAAAAATATCGTCGGGGTCTTCTGACCCGGTTAAAACAATGGTGGGAATCCGCCTGAGTCGGGCATCTTGCTTAATGCTCAGCAGCAGTTCTCGCCCATCTCTACCCGGTAGATTGAGATCTAGCAAAATCAGATCCGGATAAGGCGCATCTTGATACGTACCCTGACGCTGCAAAAATGCCAGGGCTTCGTTACCGTTGGCGATCGCAACCACCTTTTCCTGCCCAAATGCCTGCTCAATGACCCGTAAATGCTCAGGGTCATCCTCGACGACTAAAATCAGACGTTCCTTGACCTCACTGGTCAGCATCCTGTCACGACCTCACTGGTCAGCATGGTGCGATCTCGAACTTTTCCACGGGGTTAGATCATCTATACCCTATCCCTGTTCAGCGATCCCCAGAATTCCTGAAAGTTATTATATTTTAGGAGATTCCCCTACTGACAACTCTCCGTTGATTGCCACATCGTCATTTCCCCTGCATCGCTGCGCCAGCGCATCCAGCCTTCTTCGATATTTGCCCCCGACAGCGGCTGACACCCAGAGACGGGTCGGGTCACACGCACCCGAATCCAATCGCCGTTGACCTCCAGGGGTTCGATCAAACTATCATTGCGCACCAGGGTAATCACATTGCGGCTGAGCTCGGGCTGCGATCGCAAAACCTGGGCATTATCTTCGGTTCGAAACTTAAGTTGTTTAGAGCTTGAGAGCCAATCTCCCCAGGGCTCAAACATCAGGGGCTGATCGCCCAGGGCTAGATAGCTGGTATGGGTCCAGGCGCTGCCGGTGGCGGTATATTGCACCCGCATCCAACCGTCATCACGCACTTCTAAAACCGGGAAGGCCATCAATGAAGGCTGGGTGCGCACCATCGCAAACGACGCATCTCGACCAATGGCAAAGGCCGATTGTCCATTAGGAATCAGCCAACCGTCGAGCAACCATCCCCAGTGGTCACCGTCGGGGGTGATATATAAGGGCAGCTCGATGGCTTGCAGCCAACCCGCCTCAAGTTGAGACGCATTCTCCTCAGGGTTTTCTAAAAAGCTGATGTCTTCGGGGCGCAAATAGCCGATGCCTAACGAGGTCTCCGCCTCTGCCAGGTCCACAATGCCAGACATTTCTGGCTCATTGGGCTCGGGCACAGCCTCAGGGCGGGGCGGGACAGCTGCCTGGCTTAGCAACACTGGCTCTGGCACCGCCACGGATTGACTGACGAATAGGGTGGGGGATATTAACCCTGCCAATGCCAATAGCAATGCTGTCGAGCGGAGCCGTCGTAAACCGTTAAAACTCATGTTGACCGAATTCATAACTCGTTAAGAAATCACGAGAACACAGACTATTATTTTCTACTGTGTATCCTCTGGATCAGAAAATATTTCAATTTAGGACATATGGCGTAGGGGGGCATCTCCCCTCCTGCAATGCCAGCACCACCTGAATGCCAGCAACACCAGCGCGCTATGCCTAATTTGATAAACTCGATGGGTTAAACCAGGGCAACGGGCTTTTGGGAGAGCACACCGGCGAGCGTTTCGAGGGCCGTGCTTAAATCAGCGGTCAACTGTTTAGCCTGGGTCTTGGGGTTACCCACCTGACTATATTGCGAAACCTGCAGGGGAGCCCCGATTTGAATTTGGACGCGGCTGCCCCAGGTGGGATAAGGCCGATCGTATGCCAGACTCACGGGGACGATATTGACAGGGCGATTGCGCATACCTTGCTGGGCCTTGAGGGCAATCCGGGCCAGGCCAGGTTTGAGTCGGTGAATCTGATTATCTCTGAAAATGTCTCCTTCTGGGAAAATGACAAGCATCTGCTGCTGCTGGAGCAGTTGGACCCCGTGGCGCAGGGTTGCGATCGCAGGTCTTTTAACATTCACCGGAAACCCACCCAGCTTCCGAATCATCCAACCCTGAATTCCCAAACACTCATCCGCTGTCACCATAAACCGCAGGTAGCGTCCTGTCGTCTCTCGAGCCACGTGAGCCACCAGCAAAGAATCCCAACGAGAGCGATGGGTCGGTGCTAGCAAAACAGGACCACACCGGGGCAAGTTTTCTGAGCCTTGAATATCAATTTTGTTAAAGAAAGTCGGCAAAATACCCCTCCCACCCAACTTGTAAGCCATCGGTGCTAACCAGGGAGAAATTTGAGACGGTCTCGCTGGGCAGGACACCAAACGGTCACGGGATGTGGTCAAGGGAAGATTGAGAACCATAAAACTGAAGCAAACAGGAAGGGTAGAGTCACGCGCATGTGCTTAAAGTACCCTCTTAACCCAGCTCCCTAAAAGTCCCTGCATGACAGTTTTAATGCCGTCTCCTCTGGGGAAGGAAAAAGAGGCAAAAGGAAGGTGGATGAGGTAGTGGGTAGTGGATAGTGAGTGATGGGTGGTGGGTAGTGGGTGATGGGTAGTAGCGTTGCACGCAACGCCTGTACGATTGGTAGAAGGTAGGGTAACGCAGGAGAGCGAGGGCGTTTTTACGGTTCAGACGTTTTGCGGCGGTGCTGCATAAACCAATCCTGAAGCTGCTGCTGACAAACATCGCCCAAAATGCCACCCACGACCGAAAGCCGGTGATTAGAAGCCGCACTGTCAGGCAAATTCAACACCGAGCGAACAGCTCCAGCTTTAGGATCATCTGCGCCATAGACCAATTGCCCCAGCCGCGCATTAATCATCGCGCCAGCACACATGGGGCAGGGTTCTAGGGTGACATACAGGGTGCATTGGTCTAGATGCCAGCTGCCCAATTTCTGCCCCGCTGCTCTCAGGGCTAATACCTCCGCATGGGCGGTCGGATCTTGATCCCGCTGGCGTCGATTAGCGGCCTCTGCCAGGACCTGCCCCTCAGCGTCAATGACCACTGCCCCAACTGGCACATCCCCAGCTGTGCCAGCTGTCTCTGCCAGCACCAACGCCCGCAACATCCAGCGGCGATATTCCAAATAAATTGGGTTATCCAGCGGCGGTGGCGGCACCTCAAACGGCATGATTCTTCTCTCTAGATTTTCTCAACACCCGATTTTCGCAACCAGTGCAATACTAAGTGGGAGTTAGGTAATAGGGATTGGGGGTTAGCCAAGATTCAGCGCTATTAAACACAACGCTATTAAACACTGGAACCCAGAAAACCAGATGTCAGAGCCTAAAACCTAAAAAACCTAAACCCTAAAACCTTCCCCATCTTCCCTATCTCCCACTCTACTCACCACCCACTACCCACCACCCACTCTCCCAATGACACCCACAGTGGATTTTATCAACCAACTCAACCCGTCCCAAAAGCAAGCCGTTGAGCACTTTTGTGGGCCTTTGCTGGTGGTGGCGGGGGCGGGGTCTGGTAAAACCCGAGCCCTGACCTTTCGCATTGCCAACCTGATTTTGAGTCAGCGGGTTGACCCTGAAAATATTTTGGCGGTGACCTTTACCAATAAAGCCGCCCGTGAAATGAAGGAGCGGATTGAACGTCTGTTTGCTGAGCAGGAGGCAATGGCTCGTCACCAAAAGCCGTTGCACATGCTGCCTGAGTATGAGCAAACTCAGCTGCGCTCTTACGTCTATAAGAATTTTATTAAAGACCTGTGGATTGGCACCTTCCACGCGCTGTGTTCGCGCATTCTCCGGTTTGATATCGAGAAATATCAAAGCCGGGCGGGGCACCGCTGGACCCGATCTTTTAGCATTTTTGACGAGTCAGATGCCCAGAGTCTGGTCAAAAATATTGTGGTCAATAAAATGAACTTGGACGATCGCAAGTTCAATCCGCGCTCGGTGCGGTATGCCATTAGCAACGCCAAAAACCAGAGCTTTGATCCCGACGAATATGAAAAGGAAAATCCCAACTTTAAAGGCCGCGTCATTGCCGACGTCTATCGCCAATACCAAACCGCGCTGTCTGAAAATAACGCCCTTGACTTTGACGACCTGATTCGGCTTCCAGTCCAACTATTTCTCCAAAATGAGCAGGTCTTGTCGTACTGGCACAATCGTTTTCGCCATATTTTAGTGGATGAATATCAAGACACCAACCGCACCCAGTATGATCTGGTGCGGCTGCTGGTGACCAATGGGGCCACCACCCGCAGTTTTACTAAAACCCCCGACAACTGGCGGCACCGTTCGGTGTTTGTAGTGGGGGATGCCGATCAGTCAATCTATTCCTTTAGGGCAGCTGATTTTACGATTTTGATGGGCTTTCAAGACGACTTTGGTGACGGGCTGCCCGATGATGACACCCGCACCATGGTCAAGCTCGAAGAAAACTACCGCTCAACCGCCAACATTCTCGAAGTGGCGAACTTTTTAATCGACCACAACACCGAGCGCATCGATAAAGTGTTGCGGCCAACCCGGGGCAATGGCGAATCGATCTTTTGCTATCGAGCCGACGATGAGCGGGCCGAAGCCGACTATGTGATTAATCAAATCCGCACCCTGGAGTTTGAGAACCCCGAGCTGCGGTGGAAAGATTTTGCGATTTTGTATCGCACTAATGCCCAGTCCCGCGCCTTTGAAGAAGTGCTGACCCGGTTTAGCATTCCCCACAAGGTCGTCGGAGGGCTTAGATTTTACGATCGTCGCGAAATCAAAGACGTGGTGAGCTACCTACGCCTGATTGCCAATCCGGCTGACAGTGTCAGTCTCAAGCGGGTGATCAATACCCCCCGACGCGGCATCGGCAAGACCACTATCGACAATCTCGAAAAAGCATCCGGCGAGCTGGGGGTGCCCCTCTGGGAAATCATCAGCGATGACACCTCGGTCAAAACCCTGGCCGGGCGCTCTAGCCGTGCTGTGAGCGGATTTGCCCAGATGATCAAGGGCTGGCAAGCAAAAGCCGATACGAGCTCTGCCTCAGCGCTGGTGCAGGAAGTGATCGAAGGCAGCGGTTATATCGAAGACCTCAAGGCTAAAGGCAATGATGATGACCTGGATCGCATCCAAAACGTGCAGGAGCTTTACAACGCGGTTTTACAATTTGAGGAAGAAAACGAAGACGCCACCCTACTCACCTTTTTGGCAAATGCGTCCCTCAACTCAGATCGCGATGATGATAAAGACGGTGACAACAGCGTTTCTCTAATGACCCTGCACTCATCTAAGGGGTTAGAGTTTCCGGTGGTCTTTGTGGTGGGGCTAGAGCAGGGCCTTTTCCCAAGCTTCCGCTCCCTCGAAGATGCCGCCGCCATCGAAGAAGAACGCCGACTATGCTACGTCGGCATCACCCGTGCCCAAGAACGGTTATTTATTACCTACGCCCGTGAGCGGCGACTCTATGGCAATATGCGCGAAATCGCCACGCCGTCGATGTTTTTATCAGAACTGCCGCCGGACAGTATTCTGACAAACGCGGCCATGGCTCTGCCCGAGCGTTGGACGACCTCGACCCGCGAAGCCAAACTACGCAATCCGCAACCCAAAACCAACAAACCTGGCACCCATGAAGATGATTGGGAAGTGGGCGAAAAAGTCAGCCACCAAGCCTTTGGGGAAGGCAAAATCACCCATATCTTTGGGGCAGGCAATAAGATTTGCCTGGCCATCCATTTTCCGGGTATTGGCAAGAAAATTATTGACCCTCGGGTGTCTGCGATCGCAAAGATTCAGGTGTAGAAAATATAAGCCCTGGCCATATCGCTTATGACACCAAGTACAGGTAACCTTATTCTTGCTAAGCAGTGATGATAGCTTATTTGGGTTTCTACATTGTTGCTAAGCAGATTGAGCTTCATCTGTTGGGATATATGCAGTGGATTTTTCTACTAAATTGCTTGGAGTACTCCATTGAATCGAGAGACTGCGCTGATTAGCAACACAATCTCTGAGGTACATCGTGATTATTCTTTGATATGGAATATCAAAGTCCTTTTCCAGTTGTTGGAAATAATCTAAGACGTCTTTACCCAACGTGAGTGTGACCTGTTCACCCAGTCGATTGATATATGGATTAGAGGCAGAGCTAGAAAAATCGTAGTTTTCTTTCATGTTTCATTAGGAATAGTAGGTCTGCTGTTCAGATTTATTGGCCTTCCGGGCTGAAATGATCCGAACTATAACTCCACCCTCACGATAGCAGTGACAAACAACAACGGTTTTTAAGCTTGTCGTTGTACCGAGCAAAATAAATCTATCTTCAGTTTCTGAATGTTCGGCATCGAAGATGATTCTGGCATTCGGATCTAGAAAAGCGGTAGCTGCTTCTTCAAATGAAACGCCATGTTTCTTAAAATTTTGCTGAGCCTTCAGATCACTCCAAGTAAATTCAAGTCCGTCCATTTAGGCAGAAATAGCCTCAACGACGGAAGGCGTCTTGGCTTGATCGTTTTCTGGCTCATCCGGTTCATATAGATACTCAAACCAGTTACCGAAGGGATCTCGCCCGTAAAAAGAAGCGGTGCCATCGCGGTGCTCATGGATTTCCGTGAGGTGAATGCCTTCGCCTTTGAGGCGGTCGTAGGCGGCATCAACCTCGGCGCGATCGCAAAATACAAACCCAAAGTGTGGCCCCGCTTGATCGTAGGCAGGGCTCAGCAGCGCCAGGCCATCTTTGCCCGCTTTGAGATAGGCCCAGTCAGCGTCTTGCCACACCAGCTTGAGGCCCAAATTTTGATAAAACTGGGCGGCGGCAGCAATATCCTCTACACAAATGGCCACATGCCCCAGACGCTTGATTTCCATCACAAAACCCTATCCATAACTGCTTTACATAGTTTAATAGGTTCTAGGTTTTAGGTTTTAAGACCAACACTCAACACCCTGATTGCCTGACACATCTTCTGTAATCCTTGCTCTCTCGTTTATCTGGTGGGCGGTTGAAACCGCCCCGACAGATACAAAGTCCGCCTGCGCAGACTCGCTGTATCAAGGGTTGACCTAATCGGCGCAGGCCGATTAGGTCCGTGTGGCCGCGGTTACTCGGGGAGAAGTCGCTTCGCGTCTACAACCGCCAGACGGCAAAATGTGTCAGGCAGTCAGCTCAACACCTATCACCCATCTTTCCATCCGCACCGACCGTCTACGGATTTCCCTAACTGCGGCGAGATCCGTAATCAATAGTCTCTCGGTACTATGAATACATACGCAAGCTCAGCAGACTGAGGCTTTTTAATGGAACAAGCGACTTTTGACCAAGACAAGCGAAAAATATTTTCTGCCGTCTCCCACGGATCTATCTTTTTAAGCCAGCTGATTTTTTCGGCGGGGGTCCCCTTTGTAATCTGGCTGATTTCAGATGATCCGGTGATTAAAGACAACGCCAAAGAGGCCCTCAACTTTCACCTCAATATTTGGGTCTATAGCGTTATCTTTGGAATCCTGGCGTGGGTACTCATTGGGCTACCACTGCTGGTGATATTGGGCATTGTGCAAATCGTGATGCCGATTTTGGCAATCCTGGCGGCTTTCCGCGACCCCAACGGTGTTTACCGATACCCTTTTATCTTGCGCGTGCTTTAAATCGCGGACAGGCTTCAGTACGTACACTGTCGAAACGGTCAGTCTTTTCTGCTAGAGGCTTGTTAAGCAAATGTTTCAAGCAGTACGGCTATCTCACCGCAGTCTCAACTATAGAGTTAGATACAGTGATTTAAGTTACCAAACTTTATCACTGAAAATCCTGATAAGTCTTTATTTACATGAAGACAAAAATAAGTGGCTGTGGCTTAGATGGTTATCTTTTGCTCCAGCCCTTTGCTTTTTGGCTGGTACCCTAGCGTCTTAGGGAGTCGGCTTGCCGCATCGCTTGTATTAACGCATTTAGGCGTCATCAGCGATCGGTCCAAACCTATAGTTGGCCGCATTTGAGTAACCGTTGTGAAGCATACCCGTTGGCTCGATCTGACTGAATACGCCTTGTTATTTGGGACCGGTGCCGGGACCATTGCCTCGATCGCGACCCAGCAATTGATTTTTGCCTCAGCCCCCCTGTCGGCGCTGGCGGCCATTGGGTTGGTCAATCGTCAACGTCTAGAGCAACAGCTGGGGCAAGGGCGCTCCCAGCAAAACACCCGCACTCAACAGCTTGAGCAAGATCTCCATCAGCTTCAAGACGAGGTTGCCCAGCTACCCACCACGGATCTGATCGCTGGTATCCAACAGTCAATGGCGGTCCACCGTGAACAGACTCTGGCTCAGTTTTCTAAGGCTCTGGAGCAAACCCAGCAGCAGCTTGAGCAACAGATCGACGAAATTGATGTGCCTGATTTGAGTCTGATCTATCAGGATGTGGTGCAGCTGCAAGACCAATATACCTACTTGTGTAGCAACCTCAATAGTCTCCAGGGGGAGCTAGAAAAGCTGTCTGGTCGGGCCCGCATCGAGGTCAATGAAGCCGCGATCGCACAGCTCAAAACTGAGCTCATGCAGCTTAGGGTGAATGTAGAAGCCTTTCGTCGCGACAGCAAACGTAGCTACGGTGATCTTCAGTCAAGGTTTCAGCATGTTGAGCAAACGCTGCGTAAGTTGCCAGTGCAGGGCAATGCCTCACTGCTCAAGGATGAAATCCAAGAGCTCATGAAGGCCGTGTCAGACATGGTCCCCCGGCCCGAGTTTTTGGATCTCACCGAACATTTTCAGACCCTGCGGGAGCAGCATCGTCAACTGCGGCAGCGGGTTGAAACTGAGGCGGCTGCCCCCGCGCCTGACAGCGTGCCGGCGGTCTTAGATATGGCGGCGGTACAAGCACAGATTGAGCAGTTCCATTCGCGATTAGATAAAACCACCGAACAGATTGAGAGCGTTCACCACTCGATGGCAGGATGGCTGGGGCAAACACCCCACGCAGCCCATCTGGGGGGCGAAGCCCGTTGGTTGGTTGATTTGCCAGCAGCTGGCCTGGCCCCCGGCTCCTCAAGCCCGTCGAATGTTTTGCCCTGGCGGGAGCCAGTGGCAAAGCCGAGTAAATCTAGCAGTCGTAAGGTGTTAGAGCAAGCTTTATTACAGGCAAAACATCGACTCTTGCTGGTCTGGCCCTGGGCCAATGACATTGACTTAGAGGCTGATCTAATCGATCGGTTTCGCCAGCTGTTGGCCCGCAACTGCCGACTTGACATTGGCTGGTGTCACCTTGAGACTGAGCAACCCGGTCAGCTGCTGCGCAGTATTTATCAGCGCTGGGGGCAAGACTCTCAGCAGCGGCAGCAGCTCAAAACCACCCTGGAACAGCTTTTGCCCCTCAAGCAAGACTACCCTGACCTATTTAAGTTCAAGGTATTGGGCACCCAGGAGAACTTTTTGGTGTGCGATCGCACCTTTGCCGTCCTGGGGGTTCAGTCTCTAGCCACCCAAAGCAGTCTGTTTCCCCAACTCAAGCTTCGGTTGCAGACCCCCCATCGGGATACCGTTGATGCCCTGATCCAGCGCTTTGATCAGCCCACCATTTCGGAGCAAGATACCGCTGCCTTTTTTAATCGCGGCCTCACCCGCTACGATCTGCGCGATCAGCCAGGGGCGATTGCTGACTATACCCACGTTTTAGACGTAGACCCTACCCAGGCTGCTGCTTACGACTATCGCAGTCTAGCCTGGGCTGAGCTGGGCGAAAATGACAAGGCCATCGCTGATCTGAACCAGGCGATTTTACTCAATCGCCAGTCCTGGACGACCCACTGCAATCGGGGGGTGCTGCGCCTGGAGCAAGGCGATCACCCCGGCGCAATTGTCGATCTCACCGAAGCTCTGCGTCTGAACCCAGAGACGATCATCCCCTACTTTTATCGGGCGCAGGCAATGCAGCGTCTGGGTGACTTACCCCGAGCCCTGAGTGACTTTAATCGGGTCATTAAGCACACGCCCAAACTGGCCTTTCCTTACTGTCATCGCAGCGCGGCCCACCAAAAACTGGGCAATCGCCAACCGGCCATTGCCGATTTAGAAACCGCCGCGCATCTGCTCAAGCAGCAGGGAGATCTTAAACGCCTCAAGCAGGTACTAACTGTTTTAAAGAATTTTAGGGAACCTGCGGAGACTCGGGTGGCTGTGCGTGCGATCGCGTAACGACCTTCAATTCTCCATAACTGTTCAAAAGTGTTAAGCCCCTGTAGGCAGTCACAATTGCCCTACGTTAGAATTTCACCGTGACGGCTTAAAAAAGTAATTTTTCGCTCAAACGCACCGCCCCAAACACACCGCATAGATACTCGTTCGTCAATCAAGGGTTCATTGACTTGTTCCTTTGAAAAATGGGAAGTTCGCCTTGCCCGCTCATTTTGACCTGATCGTTACGGCTGACAGCCCGACCTTCACCGCAGAGTTTCGCCTCCTGGATGGTCACGGCTCTCAGCTTGCCTACCACCCAGCAGACTTTAATAACATTGCTGCGTCTCGCCTGCGGGGGCTCTTTGACCTGCGCAACTATCTGCGCACCTACGTTGACCCAGGCCAAGAATCGGCCAGCATGGCCGAGATCGGCGTGTGCATCGCAGCAGAAGTCCTCGGTGAGGATATTTTCAACTTGCTCTGGCAGTCTCAAGCGCAGCGCACCCTCCGCATCCAGCTGCCGGGGGCGACCGAGGCCGACAATTTGCTGGCCGCTGCCCTGTCTCGAGTGCCGTGGGAGATTGGTCGCTTAGCCCCAGCCCAGGAGACCCTGGCTGATAGAAATCTGCTGGTGCGAGTGGTCCATGACCGGGCGGCCCCCGCCACCCAGGCATTGGCACTGGCCCCTGACGAGTCGGTGCGGGTGCTGTTTGTGTTTGCCGAAGCTCGGGGCGCTCGCCCCTTAGCAGCCCGACGAGAGCGGCGGGCACTTTTAGATTTGTTCGAGCAAAAAATCTATCCCCAGCGGCGGGTGGTGGTGCATTTTCTCTCCCACGGGGTGACCCGCGAACGGCTAGAAGCGCAAATTGAGGAAAACGGCGGATACCACATTGTCCACTGGAGCGGTCACGGCCATCTCAACCAGCTGGAGCTGGCGAAACCAGGGGGGGAGCGAGATCGCATCTCTGGTCAAGACCTGCTCCAGCTCTTTGCTGATGCTGGGGGCTTTATCCCCCAGCTGTTTTTTCTCAGCGCTTGCTACTCCGGCGATATTTTGCGCGTCAAAGACTGGGATGACTTTTTAGCCGTGGCCCAGGGCAAAGAGCCCGACACCAAAGACTCAGATACCCAAAACTCAAAAAACACCTCAGAAGGCACCAAAGATATCGCCCTGGATGACAGCCAGGGCTACACCGGCACCGCCCACGCCCTGCTGCAGGGGGGCGTGCCCACGGTGGTCGCCATGCGCTACGCCGTGAGTGATGAATATGCCCGCGAACTCAGCCTGGCGTTTTACGATGCGCTGTTGGCCCATCGCCGACCCAAGCGTGCGGCAGCAGCGCTGACCCTGGCCCGGCGTAAACTCCAGGTGCAAATTGACCAGGGCAACGGAGCCCGATACAAAGCCTGCGACCCCGCCACCCCTGTGCTCTACGGCGAAGAACAACACCAGGTTAAGCTGCCCCAGGGTCGCAGCCCGGGTCTAGAGACCCGCGACCCCCGACTGCACCGTATTGCAGAGCTGACCCTGGCGGCGCACCCCTATTTTGTGGGGCGCACCTGGGAACTGGCAGGGTTAGGGGCAGACTTTATCGGCGCGAGCTATGGCGCAGCGATTAAGCCCGTTGCCGTGATCACCGGGCTGGGCGGCATGGGTAAAACGGCGCTGCTAGCCGAGGCCCTGGATCTTTGGGAGACTCGATTTGACTGGGTGCTGCTTTACCAGGCCAAGCCCAATGCGCTGACCTTTGACACGACGCTGCAAGATATTCATCTCAAGCTCTATGGCGAACTGGGTCGATATCACGATCACGTCAAGGCTCACCCGGCGGATGCCATCTATCGCAGGCCAGATGAAACCTTCACCGGGCCAGATCGGCAAGCGCGCCTGATTCGCAATCTGATGCGGGCGCTGCGGGATAAGGCGATTTTGCTGGTGATCGATAACTTTGAGACCAACCTCAAACCCAGGGCAGAGGCCGGTGGCGGCGACCCCGTCTGGGCCTGCCAAGACCCCGCCTGGGATCGCTGCCTCCAGGCTCTGGCAACCGAGTTGACTGGCACTCGATCTCGGGTGCTAATCACCTGCCGTTGGCCCCTGGCCGCCCTCGCAGATACGCCTACCCACCAGGTTTTGCTCGGCCCCTTAACCGCTGCAGAGGCCGCCCTTTACTTAAGGGGCCATGACGGGCTCAGTCGCATGTTCTTGGGCGGTGACCCAGCTGAAAAGGCCCTGGCCCAACGGCTGTTACTGGCCAGCCGATTTCACCCGCTGCTGATGGACCGCCTGACCCGATTGGCAACCGGTGGACCAGACTTGCGCCCACAGCTCATGGAAGCGCTGGACGCTCTGGAGAAAAATCAAGACGCCTCCCAATTACCTAACTTATTTGCTATTCAGCCAGGGGATAGCAAAGAGCTGAGCTATCTCAACGACGCCCTGGCCACCTCCCTCGACCAGCTAATTCTGGGAGCTGGCCCGGACGCCCGGCGTCTGTTATGGATGGTGGCGATTGCAAATGATCTTGTTGCCTTGAGGCTTTTGAGAAGCGTATGGCTTGGGGAAACGCCTGAGCAATTACAACTCAGACAAATTAAGCAGCTCTTAGAGAACTTCTCTGAACTTCCCCCAGAGCTGCAAGCCAAATTGGAGGCGATGCCCCCGGAGTTGCGAGCCCAGGTCGATGCTCTCCCCACCGAACCGCTCCATCCAGAACCGACACCGCTGTTACGCCATCTTGTTAACGTCGGGCTGGTGACCCAGGAGCGCACCGGGCCAGAGGAAACCAACCCCGATCTCACCTGCCATGCCCTGGTGCGCGAACGCATCTATGCCTGGATGCAGACCCATCCCCAGGATCGGGGCGATTTGACTGAAAACGATATCCGAATAGCCTATGCCGATTGGCTGCAGGGCGTGTATGTGAACTTTCAATACCAGAATATGACTCATGCCCTTGAGGCCGGTAGCTGCGCCCTGGTGTACTACGTCCAGGCCAAAGCCTATAACCGACTAGGGGTCTTTGCCAGCCGTCTGGTCACCAGCATGACCGACCCCCAGCAGCTAGACCGGCTGCTGCCCCACCTAAAGAAGGCCGCTGAGTCTGCCCCAGAGGGGAAGCCGCGCTGGAGCTGCCTGACCTATCTTGCTGATGTCCTGAGCCAAGGCGGTCGGCCTGACGCCAGCCTGACCTTTTATGAGCAGGCTGCGACCCAGGCCCGTGCGGCTGCCGAAGCGGGGGGTGTGAATGAACGTCAGGCCTGGTTAGATCTCGGCTGGATTACGGGAAACTGGGCTTTCGCTTTGGTAGATGTTGGTGATCTTGACAGCGCGCGCCAGCGGCGACTCGAAAGTGCCGAGGTCAATCGAAAAGCGGGTCGCTCTGAGGTTGATGTCATTGGCAGTGAACTGGAAGTACTCCGGATCGACATTATGCAGGGGCAGGCGGCAGCGGCACTGCCCCAGGTAGAGGTGCACCTGGCAAAGATAGACACCTGGTGGCAAGCCCATCGTGCGGGACAATCTGTGCCGCAGGCCCCCGATCTGGAGTATCTTGCCCGTGCTTTCATAACCGCGCTCGATATTGCCAAAGATGCCGATAGGGCTCAAAAGGACTGGGCCTCCGCCCTGCGTCGCAGCGATGCCATCCTGACAATTGAGCAAGCCCTGGAGCGCCCGGCGGAGGCTATGGCCCAGACCCGCATGAACCGGGCGGTGGCGCTGGGACGTTTACACCGCTTCGCAGAGGCCCAGACCGAACTGGAGACCTGTCTCCAGGTTTTTCAGAATGATCGTACAAGAAAGGCCAGGGTTCTGAGTTCTCTAGCAGGTTTATTTAATGAACAAGGCGATGTGGCTCAGGCCATTATTCAAGAACGCCGTGCCCTCGCGATTTGTGAGCAGCTGCCCGATCCCGGTGACCGGGCGATTTCCCATCAAAATCTGGCGATTTACCTGTCACGCAGTGGCAACCTGTCTATGATTGCTGAATCCGCTCGCCATCGCCTGGCTGACCTAATTTATTGTCTTGTCTCCGGGCTAAGTCAGTCTCTCCAAACTTCGTTCAGTAACTACGTCATCATCTTTCGCCGTGCCCGGGCGGCTGGTCAATCGCTCACGGTGCCGCGGGTTACCGAGCTGCTAGTCGACCCGGCCTTTCATCCCCTCGCCACCTGGCTCAAACAGCGTCAGGTCAAGCCAGACGAACTTCAGGCAGCTGTCGATCAGCTTCTAGACCAGGCCCGGCAGGCTGCCCTGGCTCAAGATTAACTATTTTTCTATAGGAACCTCTATTTATGGTGACATCCCCTGCCTCCCAACCTCCCCTTGCTGACCTGCTCAAGGCCTTAGAAGCCGCCGTCCTGGCGGGTGACCGAGCCCAGGCAACCCAGCTTGAGCAGACGATCTTGCAACGTCTGGCCAGCGAGGCTGCCCAGCGCGATGAGATCGAACGGCGTGTTCGTAAATTCATGCAGATTCTCGATCAGCCCACGGTTGGCCCACCCCTATTTTTTGACCCCTTTGATGCTGAGCGGGGTGGGCCGGAGTTCTACGCACGGGGCGACTATGAGTCTGCCGTGCGGGGTGAGCCAGAGCTCTATATCGATGACGTTGAGCGAGGTGAGGCAGCATCCGACATGCAAGAGGGGAAAGTTCATCGGGTGTGGTTCGCCACCAATCGTCAGTCAAACGCTCAGGGCGATGGCTTTACGGGCAAGCGCCACCGTCAATTTACCTGGGGGCGGGTAGATGTCTATGTGCCCCAGGCCCATCGTTTTGGCGAGACCGGCACAGATTTCTGGACGCGGCTGAGTCGGTTCGATCTGCGGGACGATCGCCTGCGCATTCAACAGCTAGCGACTCAAAGTCGAGGTGATTTTTTTGCAGATATCCACGCTGAGATGCAGGCCGCCCGCGACAGTGGCAAGCCGCCCCATGCGCTCTGCTTTATCCACGGCTACAACGTCAGTTTTGAGGAGGCCGCAATCCGGGCGGCGCAGCTGGGCTGTGACCTCAAAATACCGGGGGCAACGGCGTTTTTTAGCTGGCCTTCCCGGGGCAAGACAGAGTTTTATCCCGCCGATGAGGCCAGTATCCAGGCCAGTGAGTGGGCAATTACCGAGTTCCTGGTTGATTTCACCCAAAATTGCGGCGCTGAGAAGGTGCACGTGATCGCCCACAGCATGGGCAATCGCGGCTTGCTCCGCGCCTTGCAAAGGATTGCCGCCAGTGCTGAGACCCGAGGTCAGATCAAGTTTGGCCAGGTATTTCTCGCCGCCCCAGATATCGATCGCGATCTCTTCCTCGATTTAGCCCGCCTTTACCCAGAACACGCCGAGCGCACGACCCTCTATGCCTCGGATCGCGATCTGCCGGTTCACCTCTCCGCCAGGCTCCACGATGCCCCTCGGGCGGGTTACTTTGAGCCCTATACCGTTACACCGGGCATAGATACCGTCGCTGTGCCCAACTTTAACGTCGATCTAATGGGGCATTCTTACTTCGCAGAAGCAGAAGCGCTCCTATACGACATCCGTGACCTTATGCTCAACAATCTATCGCCTGATAATCGGCAGCGGATTGATCCCATGGTGTATGGGGGGCAATCGTTCTGGCGCTTAAGGCGGTAAAACCCATGGGGGATTTCTTTGCCCATTGACGCGATCGCATAAAAGCCAAAACCCCCAGGGTTCTTGAAGAACCCTGGGATTTTCCCTAAGACTAGATTTGAGAAGACTGGATTTGAGCGACAGCTAATAGTTATTGCCGTAGTCCTGCGGTTCGTCCACAGGTGCCCCCGGCGGCTTATCCACCGGACGGTAATTCACATAGCCACCGTCCTCAGGCCCCTCGGGGCGTTTGCTTGCATCGGGGCGCTCACTGTAAGGGCGCACATTGAGGGTGCGATCGCTGCGATCGCGTCGCCTGGGCGGTGGGCTATCCCCGGTGCGCGGGCGTCGGTCACCCGCTTCGGGGGGGCGACGGCGAGGGGGTTCAGCGTCTCGATAGTCTCGAGTCGGCCCCTGATCATATCCACGATCGGCAGGTGGGCGCTCACGGCGACCTGAGTCACTGGGCCTTAACCGACCCGCTGGCTGACGACGATCTTCGTAGGGCGGGCGAGCCTGATAGCGATCGTAATCATCCTCATAGCGATCCCGAGCAGATGGAATCCGCTGTCGCCGAGACCGATCATTCATTTGCTCCCAATCGTCTAGCTCAGCGCGATAGACTCGACTAACCGGGCGATCATCGTCGACCACTGGAGTCCGGCGCTTGGCCTGCTCAACCGCAATACCCCGCAGACGAATGCTCTCATAGGCAAAGAAAAATACGGTGCAGGTCAACAGCAGAGTATTAATCTGATGGACTGGCTCAAGCTGCCAACCAAAGAAAAATAAGATAATCCCGGTACTCAGACCCACCGCCGCAAAAAATACATCATAGTCTCGGGCCAGGTTTGGCCGAAACTGCCTTAAGAAATAAAGCCCTGCCCCGCCGATTGCGAATACAATCCCGAGCAAGCTTGCGAATGAAAATCCTACATTTACCATTGCGGGTCTCCGTCTGGCACCTTTATTCTAGCCTTGGTCTCGTCCAAGTGTGACTAGGCTATCTGCCAATAGATACAAAATACAGGGACCGTACCTCGGTAAGGCCCCCGATCAATTTTAGTTTTCACAGTATAGGTGACTTTTCAACCTATGAGCGCTGAATTTTACCGTGAGCGCCGCTGGATTTTATCGCTCTGGCTGATGAAGATTAGCGCAACCGTCACCGGGATAACGACAATCGCCGCACCGGCAACCAGGCTCAGCAAAAAATTGGTCAGTGATGGTGTCATGGGCTCCGCTCAAAAATTTATTAATAGTGCTTAGTTATTTATCTTATAGATTTAAGGACGGCTTGAAAAGGCTTAGGGAAAGGGCGAAAGGCGAAAGGCGCTAGCGTAGCCATACCCGTAGGGTTATTGCCCGCAAGGCTATAGGGCGAAGGGGTTAATAAAAGTGATGCGTTAATTAAGTCTGTGCTTGAGGGGGCTACCGTGTACACACAAGTACTGGAACCTAGCGTTCGCGGTTGCCTCACCCCCTCTAACTCCCCCTTGGTAAGGGGGAGGACCGGAATTTCCCCCCTTACCAAGGGGGGACTAAGGGGGGTAAGGCAGGATTTTGAGCCCCCTTCCGAGATGTGTATACACGGTAGGCTTGAGGGTGAGGGTAAATCGGCAAAGATTGGAAATTGAGAATGAAGGCTGTGGCAAGGTTGAGAAAGGCTTAAACTTGTATTAGATAAGGTATGGGCTTCAAAATTAATCATGACTGGTGTTGCAATGACAAGTTTGGGCATCGGCCTTCTCCTGGCTGTGATGACCCTGCTATTTATCTTTCGGATCGTGCTGACCTGGTATCCCCAAGCCGATCTCAAGGCTTTTCCGTTTGCACTGGTCTACTGGCCCACTGAGCCCCTTCTTATCCCCGTTCGCAAAGTGATCCCGCCCTTTGGAGGGGTCGATATCTCGCCGATTATCTGGGTGGGTATCGTCAGCCTACTCCGCGAAATGCTGGTCGGGCAGCAGGGGCTATTGAAGATGCTGGGGTGAGGAATTTTGGATTTTGGTTAGTGTCCCGAATTATTCGCCAGGCCAGGACGGTCATGGTTAGCATGTTCGAGCTGTTTGACCAGGAAGAACAGGGCCAGACAGCTGTGTTCATTTGGGAAGGCCCCCACCTCATCGGCCTTGGCCCGAAATTCTCTGAAGAAGCGTTCGAGCAGATTGGTGGTGCGCACAGCGCGATGCAGGGTCTCATCGAGTTGATAGAAGACGAAGGTGCGCTCTAGGCCGGTTTGAAAAGCGTGAATAGCTTTGGGTTCGAGGGCTTGCCACTGGTCGATGAAGGCTTGCTTGCGCTGCTGAGCAGCCTGGTAGTCAGGGGCCTTGTAGATATCGTATGCCTGGTCGAAAAAGGCGGTTTTGCGCTGTTGGCGAGCGGTTTTTTCATCCAAGGGGTGACCGGTTTCATCGGTAGTGGGCAAGTTTTCGTAGCTCAGATAAGGAACCAGCCCGCGAATCTTATGGGTGATACAGCGCTGCTGCTGGGCGTCGGGCAGATACTGGGCCATCGCCGTCAGCAGCCCTTTGGCCCCATCGCTGACGATGACCTTGAGCGCACTCGGGTCTAGCCCCCGCTCAATCAAGTGCTTCAGCAGTGCTTTCCAGCTGTCGGTGTCTTCTTTGAGGGCAATCTCATAGTGCAGCATCTGATGGCTGCCATCGGCCCACACCGCCATCACCGCCAGAATCACCCGCTCTTGGGCCGCTCGCTCCTGGCGCTGATGCCCGGCCCGGTCAAGCTTGATTTCTCCAGTCGCATACTGAATCTCAACCCACACCCCATCGACGATCACCACGCTGGGGGTTCGCTCTATGCGGGCTTGCTGTTCGGCTAACATCTGCTCTTGCACTCTCAAGGTCACCCGATTAATGGCGTTGCGCGATAACACCTGGCCTAACTGCCAGTATAAGAGCACTTGTAAGTCTCTCAGCGACAGCCCTAGCACATACAGATAGCACACCCAGTCGAGAAAGCCCCGAATCCCCCGTTGATAGCGTTCGAGTATCTGCCAGGTGCGCTCTCGATTGCGGCCTCGAAGCTTCGGCACTAGCAGCTGATCGATCCGACCATACTGAGTGTCCACTCGCCGACTATAGTAGCCTGAGCGGCGTGGCTGACTCCCTTCAAACTGGGCCAAATCTGCCTTCACTTCCTCGACCAAAGCGGCTTCCAAAACCCGCTCAACCGTCTTGACGACGCTATCGCGCAAGTCTGTTTCTAGCTGTTGGTTGAGCCTTTGTTGGAAGGTTTGGGTTTGGACGCGCTGAATTTGAATCTCTCGTTCGGCAGCGGCTGGACTCGACATCGTAGATCGCTCCTGAATAACGCTAATCTACTTCTATAGCCTTTTTAGCCTCCTTTTTAGTCATGGCGAATAACTAGGGACACTAACGGTTCTAGGTTTTAGGTTCTAGGCTTTAGCATCCCCCTTTACTCTCGACCCTCTACCCCCTACTCTCTACCCACCACCCTCTACCCTCTACCCCCTAAGCCACAACCGACTCAAGCACCTGCGGATCAAAGGCCTGGGCAATGGCTCGCGGTGACTTCGCCGCCTTGCCAGACAAAATGCGATCGCCAGAGGCAGCTACTTTCAAAGCCTCGCAGCCGGGTGGGGCAGGGAATGTTTGGGCCAAGCGAGCCGCTAGAGCAGGCGGCCCCTCAAACAGGACACTGATAAATCCCCCCTCTTCGTGACGACTGATCAGCCGCCCCCTCAACTCAAATAACCGAAACGCAACGGTCGGATACAGCGGCGCAGGAATGCCCAACAGCGCCCAGCCTTTCTTATCTTTAGCCCGACGAAAGCGAACCGTCGACCAGATTGACACCGGCGAAATCACAGACACCGCTGCAATCGATGATACTGAAATTGATGAAGTTTCTTCCATCAAAGCCATAGGCCACTGCAAAGTTTTCAAAAATACCTGGGGAGCCAACACGCGCACATACGCAGACAACTCTCTTCCTATTCAGGATAGTTCAATTGAACTATTCAGTCAACGAGTTGCGCCGAAAGCTAGGGCGTGCCCAGCGCCGCTAACCCTTGCAATGCATGACTTTAATAATGTCGTAGTCAAGTCGTGTGAGTGAGACTGTATCCGGTTAAACGCTGGCACTGTCCCACAAACCTTTAGACTGATGGGGAACAACCTCGATTTTTAGAACATCGACTTTTATACCGCCCTATTTTGCCTATCCACATTGAAAATTAAGCAATTGTTACCTAGCATTGTCTAAGATTTTCACGGTCTAAGATTTTTATTGTGTCTCGTAGTTTGCAATAACCCGTAGGCTGCTCTGGGCCTGTAACTTTATTAAACGCTTCCCTGCTGTGATGTCGCTCAATTGAGCAATTCGTTGATTTTGGCTATATCCCGCATCTTAAAATATGTTTGTTTCAAGCAAAAAGCACGCTATCCACTATCGTATTAGCCCTCAACTTGGCAGTGTTCGGCTTACGTTTTGGGAGATGGCACCGAGAAAGTCAAAGCAGATGTATCCCTACCTTTACATCGCCAATTATCTGCTGAAGTCGGTTGAAGAAGCCCATCAACTCCTCAAAGATCATTTGTTTGTCAACGGCGTTGCGACCGTTGATGCTCTGGAGTTCACCCAGCAAGGGTGCATTAATTTGGTACCTTACCCCACCTGGTCTCGCTTTAACGTCAGTCTCGAGTCCATTGGGCTTGAAGCAGTTCCTGAACTAGAAGCCATCGTCGAAAGAGCCTCCTAGCCAATAATATCTGGCTAGTTTTGATCCTTTCTATGGGCAATCTCTTATGCTGGATACGCCCCAAACGTAGCATCCAAGAGAGTTCCTGAAATTCCTCGTCACTTTAGAATTCGGTACAATTTGTCATCATCAAAATTCATCATCGCTATAGTTAGGCATTGAAGCTTCGCTATCGCGACGGGACCCTAACAGATCTAGACGTTCGACCCGTATCACTGGACTGCTTCGCATAGCCCCAGAAGATCGATCCTGCCAGCTGTCAATCTTCAACGCCCCAGTAACGCCGACCAGACTTCCTTTGCGCACATAATTGGCAGCGATTTCAGCGGTGCGGCCCCAAACTTCCAGGTTAAACCAGTCCGGCTGGTCAGAGTTGCGACTACGGCGATTAACCGCGATTGTAAATTTGCAAAGTACGTTGCCAGATTCAAAGTAACGCACTTCTGGGTCTCGACCGGCCCGTCCCACCAGGGTCACAATATTTAGACTCATCGCTAAAAAGCATTACTCAGTAACTGCAGTTAAGTTTAGCGACTCTCGCTCGATAAAGTCATGCAGACAATCCCGATTCGAAGCGGTAGTCGCGAAAATAATATAAACATTTTCATGAATGTACTTGGATGCGGTTTGGACTGGCTTAGTCTAGCCTTAGGGCATTAATAGACACATGTATCATTGGCAGATGGCCCTGTGGGCACTAAGCTTATTCTCGTTCGACTAGACTGTTTGATACGAAACGTAATAAAATCCAACTCAAATCGTTGGCATCTTTGATTTTTACTACTCAATTTTTGGGGGCATTGTAAGCAGTGAGTTTATTGGATCGCTTCTCCTTCTCCCGCGACATGGGGATTGACTTGGGGACTGCTAATACTCTGGTCTACGTCTCTGGTAAGGGAGTCGTCTTACAAGAGCCCTCGGTTGTCGCCCGTGATAAAGATGGCAAGCCTTTAGCTGTTGGGGAAGAGGCCAAACGCATGTTGGGTCGTACCCCTGGCAACATTACGGCACTGCGCCCCCTGAGGGATGGCGTCATTGCCGATTTTGACACCGCCGAGCTGATGCTCAAGCACTTCATTCGTCGGGTCCATGAGGGTCGCGCCCTGGTATCACCTAGGATTGTCATCGGCATCCCGAGTGGTGTGACGGGGGTAGAGCGCCGCGCAGTTATGGATGCAGCCCTGCAAGCGGGCGCTCGGATGGTATATCTGATTGATGAGCCAGTTGCCGCGGCTATCGGGGCCGGGTTACCCGTTGCCGAGCCCACCGGCAACATGATTATTGATATTGGCGGGGGCACCACCGAAGTCGCGGTCCTTAGTTTGCAAGGCACTGTTCTAAGTGAATCTGTGCGGGTGGCAGGGGATGAGTTGACTGAGTCTATTTCCCAATATATGAAAAAGGTTCACAACCTGGTGATTGGGGAGCGCACTGCAGAAGAAATCAAAATCAAGATTGGCTCTGCTTACCCTAATCCAGACGATAGTGAAACCATTCTTGATGTTCGCGGGTTACACCTGCTATCTGGGCTACCCAGAACCGTCACTGTCAAGAGCGCCGAAATCCGTGAAAGTATGGCAGAGCCGCTATCGGTGATCATTGAAGCAGTCAAACGGACGTTAGAAAGAACGCCCCCTGAGCTGGCGGCTGACATTATCGATCGGGGCATCATGCTAGCAGGGGGAGGCGCACTTCTGAAGGGCCTAGACACCCTGATCAGCCATGAAACTGGCATCGTGGTTCACGTGGCGGCTGACCCACTCAGCTGCGTTGTCCTCGGCACCGGACGGGTGCTAGAAAACTTCAGTCAAATGGAGCGTGTCTTCAGCGGTCGTTCCCGTGATCTGTAGCCCGTGATCTAGTAGATTGAATGTTCACACTTAGACGCTGGTGGGATAGATATTCAACCAAAGCCGGGTTGATTGCTTTGGCGGTTGGCTGCGCATGGGCAATGCGTCAAACCGATGGGGTTTTGATCTATGAGGCCTATCAGTGGATGACGCGACCTATCCAGCCAGGACTAACCCGAGCCGAGCGACTTGAAAATGCCTACGTACTCGAACTGCAACAGCGGGTCGTTGAACTTGAGAATCAAAATCAAAAGCTACGGGAGCTGATTGATTACAGCCAAGACACTGCCCAGCCAAGTACCTTGGCGGCTGTGATCGGTCGGAGTGCAGATCACTGGTGGCAACAGCTCACCCTCAATAGAGGCAGCGAAGACAATATTCAAGTAGGCTATGTCATCACTGGGCCAGGGGGTTTAGTCGGTCGGGTCGTGAGTGTCTCACCCCATACCAGTCGAGTGCTATTGCTCACCGACTCTACCAGTCAAATTGGGGTTAAGGTTAGCCGTAGCCGTTCAATGGGGGTACTGCGAGGCCAGGCAGACGGGCGCATTGTGATGGAGTTTTTTGATAAGGTCCCCGATGTAAAACCAGGGGACGTCATCGTTACCTCGTCCTACAGCCGCCTGTTTCCCAAAGACATTCCAGTGGGTCGAGTCGAGTCGATTAACCTGGAAAAAGGCCCTGCCCCCGAAGCCTTCATTCAGCTTTCTTCACCTTTGAGCCGATTGGAATGGGTGACCATTCATCCCTTTGAGCCTTTGCTGGATGTGGATGCGCCCCCAGCGCGCATCGTCAATGAGAATGACGACTCCTAGATCACAGCTCTTAGATCACAGCTTTAGATAATGCCCCTTAAATCATGACGCTATCTCGTCGAAAATCGAAACGCCCTGAATCTCAACGGGTCTTTCTGAACTGGTTTGTCACGATTGGGTCTGTTTTTTTGTGTTTGCTGATTTTACCCACCCGTTTCCCCGGTGCTGAGCTGTTGGGGATCACACCCAGTTGGTTATTAATTTGGGTGGTGGCTTGGAGCGTGAATCGCACGGTTCTGGATGGGGCAGTGGCAGGACTGGTGCTCGGCCTGTTACAAGATGGATTGACGGCGCATTATCCTACCCACGCCCTGAGCTTGATGGCAGTGGGGATTTTAACGGCTCGTCTCCAAAAACAGCGATATATTCAAGAAGATATTATTTCGGTGGCTTTGATTGTCTTTGGTATGGCCGTGGTGGCTGAAACAGTCATGGCTCTACAAATCAGTGCCCACCATCTGCTGCTGCCGAATTCACCCTATGCCTCTCTGGGTGAAATTTGGCTTTATCAGCAGAAAACAGCGCTCAGTTCAGCAATTTTGAGCAGTCTTTGGGCTCCTGCACTGTATTATCCCCTCAAACGCTGGTGGGAAAAGTATAGTCCCCCCAGGGAAATAGGATAAGGCTCGGAAAGGGCCAGGGAAATAGGATAAGGCTCGGAAAGGGATCGAGAGTCAGGCGACCTGTAACATGCCATCGCTCAAAACCCTCTGGATTGCTGCCACCAGACTGGGATGCATTTCAGTGGGGTTAAGTTTCTCGAGATAAGACTGGCTGCGGACACCACAGGTGAGCGCCAAGGTTCGAATCTCAGCGGTTTGGCCGGCGATAACGTCGGCCTCTGTATCGCCGATCATCCAGGTATGCTCGATTGAGAATCCTTGGGCTTGCTGGGATGCGATCGCACGCTCCAACAAATCAACTTTTTGCTCAACTCGGTTAAAGTGAGCGGCTTGGTGATCAGCAGCCCCAAAAATTTGATCCACATGTTGACTCAGATCGTGGGCTTGCAAAAAGGCCTGCACCTGCCGAGGGTGGCGCAATGTCACCATGACGAATCGGGCACCGCACCGCTTGATCTGGATGATGGCCTCATCAGCCCCTGGCTGAAGACGATCCCAACGCAGCAGATGGGGATGGTTAACCAATCGAGCCACCTGTTGCAAAAAAGTATCAATCACATCCTCAGGGAGACCTGATCGAGCCGCGATGTCTCTATCCGCCACCCGATTCTGCTTCATCCACCAAAACTGCTGCTTAGACAGAGGACAGATGGGCAACTCTTGATCATGCTGAGTTCGATAGGTAGCCTGCAGTGTCGACAGACCCAGCTGATAGGTCCGATAGTAGCGCTCCGACACATCTACGATAGGGCCATCAAAGTCACAAAATACAATAGGAGAGGATGGGAAAGAATGCATCGCCCCTTTAGGCTTTTGACATTGACTCTTCAGAAACTCCATCAAGCTTAAAGGTAAAGACAACTTAGCCAGCCTCCTTACAACGATGCACGGTTCATCGCTTAATACTTTCTTAACTTTAGCAGCCTGAGTCCACATTTTATATATAGTTAAGCGGCTTTTCTATAAATTACGCTTATGTGCTTATACTTTTGTTAAAGATATAAGCAAAGTTTTGTGAACTCTATCTGCGTTAATGTTACCCGTGCGTTAGGCATTAAACTCACGCTCGAGCAAAATTGTGACTGGCCCGTCATTTTCGATCGTTACCTGCATCATGGCTCCAAACTGTCCAGTTTCAACAGTCAAACCACTTTCCTTTAGTTTTTCGACGAATTGCGCATAGAGATGTTCGGCTGAGACAGGGGCCGCTGAGCCGGCAAAAGACGGACGTCTCCCCCTACGACAGTCGCCATAGAGTGTAAATTGGCTAATCACCAACAATTCTCCCTGAATCTCTTGAACAGAAAGGTCAAAGCGGCCATCAGGTCCGTCGGGAAATAGCCGCAGCGACAGGCATTTACCCACCATCCAATCCACTTCAGCGATGGTATCTGTCTTAGCGATACCCACCAGTAAATTGAGGCCACGAGAAATTTTGCCGGTGACTTTGCCATCGACGGCAACCTCAGATGCGGTTACCCGTTGAATCACAACTCGCATCGTTGGCTAATGGCCCTCGCATTTTTTAAAGGGCACATTAGAGGGCGCACCAGGGGACACACGCTAATAAGCCTAGGCACCAAACCCCCGTGCTCTGCCAGCTGATGGCACACAAAAGCATTTCTCAATTTGATCACGCAGAGCAGCTTGGTCTAAATTTTGGCCAATCAGCACCAGCTGAGTCTTTTTAGGTCGGCCATTCCAGTCCTCATCTTCGAGGGAAAACCGTTTACCACTGAGATGGAAGATGTGGCGATTAGGACTTTCGTCAAACCACAAAATGCCCTTGGCTCGAAAAATATTGGATGGCAGCTGATTGTCTAGAAAGTACTGAAACTTACGAATGGCTAAGGGCTGATCTCGCTCAATTGAGACCGACGTAAACCCATCGATATCTAAGTGGGAGTGGCCATGGTCGTGGGCATGCTCGTGCCCATGACCATGCTCGCCGTGGTCGTGATCGCAGTCGGCGTGGTCGTCAGGGCTGTGATCGCTATGGATGTGCCCATGCTCGTGGTCATGGTCATGGTCATGGTCGTGTTCACAGTGGCCATGCTCATGATCGCAGTTGGAATGATCTTCATGACCTTCCTGGGTATCAAAGTATTTATCTGATTCAAATAGACCCACACTCAAAATCAGCGGCAGCGGCACCTGGGACTGGGTGGTGCGTAAAATTCGAGCCCCTTCCTTCACCTCTCGGACTTTGACCTCCAGTCGATCCAGGTCAGCTTCATCTACCAAATCGGCCTTGTTAAGTAAGAGGATATCGCCGTAGGCAATCTGGTTGTAGGCGGCCTGGGAGTTAAATAAATCTAGGCTGTAGTTTTCGGCATCTACCACCGTTACGATGGAATCTAGTCGGGTCAGATCTCGCAGCTCTGTGCCCAAAAACGTCAGCGCCACGGGCAGCGGATCGGCTAAGCCCGTCGTTTCTACCACCAGGTAATCAATTTTGTCCTGCCGTTCTAGAACCTTGTAAACCGCTTCGAGCAGGTCATTATTGATGGTGCAGCAAATACAGCCGTTGCTCAGCTCCACCATAGTATCGTCGTCGCCCGTGGTGACCAGCAAATCGTTGTCAATCCCAATTTCCCCAAACTCGTTGACCAGCACCGCCGTTTTGAGACCATCTTGGTTGGTCAGAATGTGGTTAAGCAGCGTGGTCTTACCACTGCCCAAAAAGCCCGTGATGATGGTGACGGGTAAACCATGTTTGGAATCATCCATCGTCTTTGGCTGGGTCGGCGTCATTGCAGTCATAGGTCGCAAATTGAGAGGTTGAGTTTCGAAGCGATTTTTAAACCACATCCAGTCTGAAACCTTTAGTTTTTCCCGTAGGACAAACGACAGGTCTGGATGTGGACGAAGTTTAAAGTAAGGCAAGTCAGCTTGCCCCTATCAATTATTACCTAATTGACCAAAACTCGTGTAAGCCATATCCATTTTGAAACCTTGAGTTTTTCCCGTAGATCAAACCAGCGGTCTGGAATGGCCAAGATGATTACAGTTTGTCACGTTGAGCTAACGGGAGAGGTCTACCAGCTGTTTGACAAACCAGGCAGCCGCGCTCCCGTTGCCATGTTTGATTTGAGCAAAGGTAGCGTCTAACAGAGAGATCGGTAGTCCCGCCAGGGCGGTCGATGTTTCAACCTGTTGATAACGCTGATTTTCATTTAGCCGGAAGGCTAATACGCGCAACGCAGTCACATCAATCACCCAATATTCAGGAATCCCCAAAGCTGCATAGAGCTGCTTTTTTTCATCCAGATCGCTAGCAAGGGTGGTATCTGCAACCTCACCGACTAAGTCGGGCACACGCCATTTGTCTAGATTGATAAACCTTCTTTCGCCTGCCTGCCGTTTTGGTACATTCCCCCCGATGTAAAGGACCTGATCGGGAGCAGCGGCTGCGTAACCGATCTTTTCAAGTTGGCAGCGCCCCAATGAATCAAATGTCAACTCAGGCTGTCGAGCAAACCAAAAGGCAAAAATCATCACCAGCAAATCGCAAAACCTGGCGTGGTCAATCCCTTCTGCACCCATCTCTGCGAATAGATATCCTTGGTGATAAAAAACTTTGATACGCTCTGACTCGTCGTGATCGCGGATGACGACATAGTCATCCCAGGTGGCCAGCCGCCATTGGGGCAGAGTCGTCACAGGTTGAGAGGAAGCCAACGCCATTGATGAAACCCTTGTGTTTCTATAACCAGTATATCTTTGTACTTTCTTGAAAAGTCCAAAGGGCCTTACCATTAAGACTGCCGTTACCCGAATGCAGTTGCCGCTCCGATGAGTTTAGTCATTTACAATACGCTGTCTCGCCAAAAAGAGCCGTTTGAGCCCTTGGAAGATAATCGGGTCAAGATGTACTGCTGTGGGGTG
>JBCBQD010000013.1:0-45474 GCA_039820425.1 Cyanobacteria bacterium J06635_1 | reverse complement strand
AGCTATCCCAATGCAAAGTAACGACCGATTAGACCGCATTGAATCAATCCTGAACTCGATCATGCTTTCGGCTACTGAGTCCAGGATTGATTCAATGCGGTCTAATCGGTCGTTACTTTGCATTGGGATAGCTATCCAGTCTTTCCATATTCTAAAGGGGTTTCTACGTAACTCTATCAGGATCACGGCGATAGGGTGTATAAATGTACGATAGTAAACCTGTACTTTATATTTATGCAGTTACTATTAGGGTTGATCTTGGGAGGATTGTTGGGTGGCGGGATGGGTGCGATCGCAATCTACCTGATCTTTCGTGCCCAATTTCAGACCGTGCGAGAGAAAGCCAAAAACGACCTGGTGGCCGAGAGAGCCGCCATGATTGAACAGTTGCAGGGCAAAACACACCAAATCCAGGAACTGCGGCAGGACCTCAGTCAGGCCCACACCCAACTAGACCAAAGCATCCAGCGACTCACCGCAGAAACCGCCCAGCGGGCCGCTGCCGAGGCTAAAATCAGTCAGTTGCCCGAGTTCCAGCACGATCTGCATACCCTTCAATCTGAGAAGACCCAACTCACCGCCAAGATCGCCCAGCTGCAAACGCAGCTCACTGAGCAGCAACAAACCCACCAGGATCAGCTGGCCCTGTTCGATCAGGCTCAAACTCGGCTCAGTGACGCCTTTAAAGCCCTCTCTGCCGAGGCCCTCAAAACCAACAATGCCGCCTTTCTAGACCTGGCCCAGGCCACCCTCAGCCAGTTTCAAACCCAGGCCACCGGAGAACTCTCCCAGCGGCAGCAGGCCATTGACCATCTAGTGCAACCGCTGCAAACCTCGCTGTCTAAGGTCGAAACCTATCTGCAAGATCTCGAACGACAGCGACTGAGCGCCTATACTCAGCTCAACGAACAGATTACTGCCCTGGCCACCACCCAGGTACAGCTCCAGACCGAAACCCATAATCTTGCCAAAGCGTTGCGGGCACCGACGGTGCGGGGGCGCTGGGGTGAGATCCAACTCAAGCGAGTGGTCGAGATTGCAGGCATGGTGGAGCACTGTGATTTTGTACAACAGGCAACCGTACACACTGAAAACGGCAGTCTGAGACCGGATATGGTGATCCAGCTACCCTTCCAACGCAACATTGTGGTAGATGCCAAAGCCCCCCTGGCGGCCTACCTGGATGCCCTAGATGCTCAGCATGAACCCGAGCGCCAGCGGAAACTCAAAGACCATGCCCGTCATATTCGCAACCACATTAGCCAGCTCAGTCACAAAGCCTATTGGGATCAGTTTCAACCCAGCCCTGAGTTTGTGGTGTTGTTTTTACCCGGCGAGATTTTCTTTAGCGCCGCGTTAGAGCAAGATCCCAGTCTGATTGAGGCTGGCATTCAACAGCGGGTGATTTTGGCCACCCCCACCACTTTGATCGCTCTACTCAAGGCGGTGGCCTACGGCTGGCAACAAGAGAAAGTCACCGAAAATGCGCAACAGATTAGCGACCTGGGTAAAGATCTGTATGACCGATTGCGAACGTTTACAGGGCACCTGCAAAAGCTGCGCCGAGGGTTAGAGACCTCGGTAGAGGCATTTAATAAGGCGACTGGGTCGCTGGAAAGTCGGGTGTTGGTGAGCGCTCGCAAGTTTAAGGAACTCGGCACAGTCTCAGGCGATGAGATTGAAGTCATGCAGCCGGTGGATAGATTGCCCAGGGCGGTGAATACGGGGAGTGATCAACGTTTGCGACCCTGCCCAAAGCCAGAAAAATGAAACCCCATCGCTAGTATCCTCTAATGCTGAACTCAGCAGGACAAACTTTTACGCGGGGTTGTAGGGCGGCGTTTCGCCCTGCCCAGGGGGGTGTGGGGGAACTAGGACAGGGTAGGTTTTCCCTTCCTTATGCAGAACCTCGCTAGGGCACTGTCACCATGCGAGACTCAATGCCCGCCCAGACCTCAGGCGATACGCGCACAGCCGCCTCTTTGCAATGCACCATCAGCTCGCAGATATAGAAGTAGTCCGCCAGAGCTTGACCCTCCTCATTAGAGAGAGTCGCAGCGTCTGTGGGGAGACCTAAAGCGTTGAACCAGAGGTCAAAGATGGTCTCTCGAAATTGTTGTTTTTGTTGTCTAGGAGCTTTTTGATCGGGTATGCTTGACCTGAGATTTTCAAGGTTGCTCATCAGCTCTGGAAAATTAGCAGTTCTAAATATATTCAGCTGAGAGAAAATCTTAGCGAGGTCGAGGTCGAGGTCGAGGGTACGGGTACGGGAGCGGTCGAGGGCGAGGGCGAGGGCGAGAGCGTGGTCAAGAGCGAGGACGTTGTCGGGGGCGAGGACGTTGTCGGGGGCGAGGTCGAGGGCGAGGTCGAGGTCGAGGGCGAGAGCGAGGGCGCGAGCGCGGTCGAGATAAATAGCAGACACACGCTTGGCCGTTGGATTTGTCTTGCTTAACGAACCAGCTATCGCAGTGTCAGCCCACTGGAGCAGTTGTTGCAATTTAGCAGACTGTAAACACTGCAGTGCTCTTTTTTCCAGGGATTCTAAAAAAGTATTCGCGCCTTGTTGACCAGTTAGCAGCCCTGGCACTAATAATAAGACTTCTCGCCAGCGGCTGTCGGTTGCAGATTGCTCAATCACCACCTCCCATTGGGCGTTATCTACCAGGTATTGGGCGGTGAGATATTCTTGTAAGGTCAGATGAGAGAATGAATAGGCGTCCTCAGCCCGCTCCACTAAAACGCCTTGCTGCACCTCAATCGCTTGCAACACCGCTTCACCGTCCAGTGTCGGCACATTTAAATTACTGGCCAAAAAGGCTTTGATTTGTTTCGTCAGTTGCCGCTGTGAGAAAAACAGCTGGTCTGCCTCAAACCCGGCATAGGCCATCTCAGACAGGAGTTCTTCTTCTAACTCAATGCTCAATCCCTCATAGATTTCATCCCGGTTGATGCGCTTTTCTGCGGCCCATTCTTCTAACAAGATTCGCAACGCCCGTTGATAGAGCCGACTGCGGTTGGCCGGAAATCTTTGCGACCGATCATAGACCAAACAGAGGAAAGTCAGCAGCAGTGGCGTATGGGCCAACTCCTTGGCGGCTGTATTTTTGCTGTCTTGCAAAATCTCCCAACATTTTGGGCCGGTGCCGCGCTCGATATCTGACGCGCTGCTAAACCAGTTATGGATAAACTGCTCGATCTGCTCATCGTCAAAATCGGCCATGCCCACATTGCTAAAGCGTGTAAACCCACCCCGATAGGCGGCGGTGCGACAGGAGGCAATAAATCGATTTTGGTCGTGGCGGCCTACAAAATCTTGGATGGTGCGAATGACGTTGTCTAAATTGGCGGTGGGGACTTCATCCAAGCCATCCAGTAAAATCAGCAGTTTGCCCTGTCTCAGAGCCTGTTGGGCAAACTCTAAAGGGTCTGGAAAGCCACAGTTGCCAAACTCCTCAGCAATCAATGCCGTAATATCGATTTTGTCGGCTTCAAAGCGCTTAAGCTCTAGCAGCACCGGGATTTGGCGATGGTGATAGGCGGCATCTTCATAATGAAAGGTGCGCAGCGCCTCTAGCCCGATCTTGCGCAAAAATGTCGATTTGCCCGCCCCTGGCCCACCCAGCACCATCAGGTACTGCTTGTCGTTGGCGACGTGAATCCCCGATTGCTTTTGCCCCTCGCTGCGTTTGCTCGCATAGCCGCGAAATCGGGTTTCTCGATAAAGCTGTTCCAGGGTTTCAGGGGATTCCAACCCCAAGATGTCGCGGTCATCTAAGAATTTAACGCCGGTATAAACCTGGGCTAAGTTGACCGGCTCTCGCATGCCCAACACCTTGAGCAGGCAGTGGCGCTTTTTATAGGTGTCAACGTATTTCCGAGACGCGTTGGAAAATAGTTTTTTGGCCTCAGTGACGGCTTTGCCACCCACCTTAGGCAATAGGCCAAACGCAAAACTGGCTAGTCCCTCAGCGACGGGTTCTGCAAACATTTCTAATCCGGTCATGTTGGCTTACGGTGACGACCTTTCGACCATTATGCCGATTTTGTCTCTGGACAGCCAGTGGGGTGAGGAGGTGAGGAGGTGAGGAGGTGAGGAGGTGGGGAGGCTGGGGGGAAATGGGAAAGCGTTACTTGATCCGATACACTTGATGCAATAGCCTTCTCACCGAGCGCAGCGACCTCACCAAGCGCAGCGTTTCACCAGCACAGCGACCTCACCGAGCGCAGCAACCTCACCAAGCGCAGCGACCTCACTCAGCACCTATCAAAACTGCCTCGGCTTCTCAGGGCTATGGTCAATTGTGCGAGCGGCTCGCTCGGGGGGGGCGGCTTCGTCTCGAATCGAGGCCAGTGCCGTGTGACCCAGGGGCAGCATCATTAACCCGCATAGCAGCCCGGTGCTGGCCACACAAAGCCGCTTGACCACATGGGATGCCTGTACCGCCTCGGGATAGTTGCCCTCTCTATAAAACTTTTTCACCTGGGCGGCGTAAATCAGGGCGGTGGCCCCAATGGGTGGAAAGGTCACCAGCGTAGACAGGGCAAATTGCCAGTTGCAAGGCGGGCAAGGCTGATCTTTATACAGGTCATATTCCTTTGACCATTCTTCCTTTGACCAGCCAGGATTCTTAGGATTGGTGAGGGTGCCCACCAGCTTAAACCGGGCAATGCCGGGTATCTCTAGGGGAATTAACACCTCCCGAATCAGGTCAGGCAGGGTGAAAAAGCTGATGCCAACCCCGACCTCACGATAAATGTGGATAGCTAAACAGTGGTCGTCAACCCGCTCAATCTGGGTAGAGAGGTTTCTTTCGGCCAGAAGCTTTTTGAGCGGCTGTGCCAGCACATCGTTACGGTAAGAGTCTTGGATGGCCTGGAGTTTCTCTTTAACTTCCTCAAAAGAGAAATCATTGCAGGCGGCAATTTCCCAATCATTGAGGGCACCGGTCTGATCGCCCAGGTGCGATCGCACATTTCCTCGATGAAAATAAGCCTCAGCCCAATTAGGCTGGATTGCCAGGGCCTGATTAAAATCGGTTAGGGCGTCGGTATATCGGTTTTGCTGCGCGTAGACCAGGGCTCGATTGTAATAAACCTCAGCGTAGTTGGGGCACTGCCTCAGGGCAATGGCCCAGTCCGCAAGGGCACCGACTTCATCGCCGCGCTCATAGCGCAACAGGCCGCGATTACCATGGGCTTTGGGATGGGTGGGGTCTAAGGCGAGGGCCGCTTCAAAATCTGCGATCGCAGCCGCCGTCTCTCCAAGCTTCCAATGGCTGAGACCCCGCATCACATAGACATCAGCCGGGTTAGGATGCTCACCCAAGGCTTTGGTGAGGGCATCAATAGATTGTTGATAATTCGTTTGTTTAGCGTAGTTGCTGCCCCGGCGATAGGCCAGCTTAGCCGCTTGGCGATGATACCAATTTTGAATAAGTGAAGTCATACTTTTTTAATAGATGCCTGTTACCAGGCTAACTAACTCCTATGCGTCGCTAAATCGGCACTTGGACGGAAGCTGGACTACCAAAAATAACCTTGAGCTTCAGTAAATTTCACTACCAGGTGAGTCACTAGCATTAAGAACTGCCGTTTTTAAGCTTCATTCTCCGGATTCTATTTTCCAGACCAATAAATCTTGATGCAATTAACACGATCACATCTGTGACCAGAGTCATACTTTGCAATCTTTTTTTGGAAAAATCCTCTGCACACAATATCTCGATAAACTTTAGATAGAGATGAAACCGCCTGGTGAATTGCATTAAGGATTGAGTCAAGCATGCCGCGAATTGTTTTGATCGCTGGGTTTGAAGCCTTTAATACAAATTTGTATGAACAGGCCGCCGCCGCTGCCCGTCGGCCTGATCTGGAGATTCAGGTATTTTGCGATCGCGACCTCACCACCCAGCCCGACGCGATCGCAACGGCCCTATCCGACGCCGACGTCTTTTTCGCCAGCCTAATTTTTGACTATGACCAGGTGATCTGGCTTTGCGATCGCGTCAAGCATATTCCCGTGCGCCTGATCTTTGAATCCGCCCTGGAGCTGATGGCCCTGACCCAGCTTGGCAAGTTCGTCATCGGCGAAAAAGCTGGCCAGAAGAAGGGGGGCATGCCCAAGCCAGTGCAGTTTATCCTCAGCAAATTTGGCAGCGGCAAAGAAGAAGACCGCCTCGCAGGCTATCTAAGCTTTCTTAAAGTCGGCCCCAAGCTGCTTAAGTTTATCCCCGCCCGCAAGGTGCAAGACCTGCGCAACTGGCTGATCATCTACGGCTACTGGAATGCCGGTGGCCCTGAAAATGTCACCGCCCTGTTTAACTACCTGGCTGAGAAGTATCTGGGCCTGAGCGTCGGTGAGATCCCCCCCATGGTCGAGACACCTAATATGGGCCTATTGCATCCGGCGTATGGCGAGTATTTTGAGTCGCCAGCGGCGTATGTTGCTTGGTATGAGAAACGGTTGGCTGAGTTTGAAGATAGGGAAGACGCGGAGAGGGGGAGACGCGGAGAGGGGGAGACGCGGAGAGGGGGAGAGGAGGAAAATAAAAGTCAGGAAAAATCCTTAAGCACAGATCCCCGCGTCCCCGCGTCCCCGTGTCCCCGCGTCGCTATTCTTCTCTATCGCAAACACGTCATTACAAAGCAACCCTACATCCTCAAACTCATCGACTATTTCGAGCAAGCCGGTCTCACCCCCATCCCCATCTTCATCAACGGTGTAGAAGGCCACGTCGCTGTGCGGGACTGGCTAACAACAGATTATGAACAGGCCCAGCGAAGCCTGGGTAATAAGGTCTGTCCATCGCTTTCAACAGAGGCTGTGAAGATCGATGCAATTGTTTCCACCATTGGATTTCCGCTGGTGGGGGGGCCTGCTGGCTCAATGGAGGCAGGGCGACAGGTGGCGGTGGCGAAGAAAATTTTAGGGGCGAAAAATGTACCCTATTTTGTTGCGGCTCCGCTGTTGATTCAAGATATTCACTCCTGGACGCGACAAGGGGTAGGCGGGTTGCAAAGTGTTGTGCTTTATGCCCTGCCGGAGCTAGATGGTGCAATCGATCCGGTCCCCCTCGGGGGGCTGGTGGGTGACCAAATTTATCTGGTCCCTGAGCGGGTCAAGCGGTTGACCGGTCGAGTAAAAAAATGGATTGCGCTACGGCAAAAGCCAGTGGCAGAGCGGAAGATTGCCGTGATTCTCTACGGTTTCCCGCCGGGATACGGGGCGACGGGGACGGCAGCCTTGTTAAATGTGCCCGCGTCGCTGTTGAAATTTTTGCAGGCACTGAAGACCCAGGGGTATGAGGTTGGCAAGCTGCCTAACAATGGAGAAGAGATTATTGAGCGGGTGAAGGGGGCGGATGAGTGGATGCCGGGAATGGGGAATTGGGAGAATGAGGAAGTCGGGGAGACAAACATTCCAACTACGGTGAATGTGCGGCAGTTAGAGAGATGGCTGGGGTATCTCAGGACTTCGAAGATTGAGAAACAGTGGCAATCGTTGACCAAAACTGGGATTAAGACCTTTGAAGAAGACTTTTTGCTGGGGGGTGTGCAGCTCGGCAATGTATGGATTGGGGTGCAGCCACCGCTGGGGGTGGCGGGGGACCCGATGCGGCTGATGTTTGAGCGTGATTTGACCCCCCATCCACAGTACGCGGCGTTTTATAGCTGGTTACAACAGGACTTTCAAGCAGATGCGGTGGTGCATTTCGGGATGCACGGCACGGTGGAGTGGCTGCCAGGGTCGCCGTTGGGGAATACGGGCTATTCGTGGTCAGATATTCTGTTGGGTAACCTGCCGAATCTGTATATCTATGCGGCCAATAATCCGTCGGAGTCGATTTTGGCAAAACGTCGGGGGTACGGGGTATTGATATCCCACAACGTGCCCCCCTACGGTCGGGCTGGGCTGTACAAAGAGCTGCTGACCCTGCGGGATCTGATTGCAGAATACCGCGAAGACCCGGAGGCCAACGCGGTGCTCAAGTCTGCCATTTGTAAACAAGTTGTGGATTCGGGGTTGGAGGCGGACTGTCCGTTTCAATCAGCCCGAGAGCTTGGCATTGAGTTCTCGGTTGAGACGTTACACCTGTTCAGCAATGCGGTGTTTGATGAGTATTTGGCAGTGCTCTATCACTATCTGCAAGATCTGGAGAACCGTCTATTTTCATCGGGGTTGCATGTGTTAGGCGCAGTCCCGACTGAGCAACAGCTGGAGAGTTATCTGCAAGCCTACTTGGGTGAGCGCTATACAGACGAATTTCACAGGACAATGGTACAGGCGCAGGCTGGGCAGTCTACTCACACAGATGAGATAGCGTCACAACAGCTTGAAGAAGCTTTGCTGATCCGAGAACGACTTTTGCAGACCCCAAACGAGCTAAAAAATCTCTTACGAGGGTTAAACGGGGAATATATTCCCCCAGCACCGGGGGGTGACCTGCTGCGAGATGGGCCAGGGGTGTTGCCGACGGGCTGCAATATCCATGCGCTGGATCCCTACCGGATGCCCTCACCGGCAGCCTACGAACGCGGGCGGATGATTGCGCAGAAAATCCTCGCTCAGAATTTAGAAGATAGCGGTCACTATCCGGAAACCGTGGCGGTGATGCTTTGGGGGTTAGATGCCATCAAAACCAAGGGGGAATCCCTCGGAATTTTGCTGGAACTGGTGGGGGCAGCCCCCGTCAAAGAGGGAACGGGACGCATTGTCCGCTATGGGCTAATCCCGCTGGATCAGCTAGACCATCCTCGCATTGACGTGCTGGCAAATTTGTCGGGCATCTTTCGCGATAGCTTTGTGAATATTCTGGAGTTGCTGGACGATCTGTTTTTACGGGCGGCTGAAGCCGATGAACCGGTTGAGCAAAACTTTATTCGTAAGCATGCCCTGGCGCTCAAAGCTCAGGGGGTGGAAAATGCCTCGGCGCGGTTGTTCTCGAACCCGGCGGGAGACTATGGCTCGCTGGTGAATGACCGGATAGTAGATTCTAACTGGGAGTCGGGGGATGAGTTGGGGAATACGTGGTGCGATCGCAACGCCTACAGCTATGGTCGCCAGGACAAAGGCCAGGCCCGACCCGAAATCCTCGACACACTACTCCAAAGCACAGGCCGCATTGTCCAGCAAATCGACTCGGTGGAATATGGCCTTACCGACATCCAGGAATATTACGCCAACACCGGAGCCCTCAAGCAGGCGGCAGAAAACCGCCAGGGCCAGCGGGTCACCGCCAGCTTTGTCGAAAGTTTCTCAAAGGCCACGACCCCGCGCAAGTTGGAAGATCTGCTGCGGATGGAATACCGCACCAAGCTGCTGAATCCTAAATGGGCCGAAGCGATGGCAGACCAGGGCTCGGGCGGAGCCTACGAAATCTCGCAGCGGATGACGGCGCTGATCGGCTGGGGCGGCACCACAAATTTCAAAGACAATTGGGTCTATGATCAAGCCGCCCAGACCTATGCCCTGGACGCTGACATGGCTCAAAAGCTGCGAGAGGCCAACCCAGAAGCGTTTCGCAATATTGTTGGGCGCATGATTGAAGCCAGCGGGCGAGGGCTGTGGAAGGCAGACCCGGAGAGGCTGGAAAAATTGCAGGCCCTATACGATCTGGCCGATCAGGATCTGGAGGGGGTGCGGGTGTAGCCGGTGAGTTGGGCAGGGGCTAATCCTGCCGCAGTCCTGACGGCAAAGGTTAGGGACCGTTAGGATAAAGGTGTTGTTTAGAAAACCCAGTCTGAAATCGTCCCTATGCCGTATCAGTCGCTATATGGGTAAGCCCTATGGTCTACAATCCATCAATGATTACCCCCTATCTTCTGGGCAACCAGGGCAACTTCAGACACCTCGCTTCGTTGATTGCCATCAACCCTCAGAATGTCGTGTCTTTGACGGTGATTCCCAGTCCTTCCCCTGGCAATGACGAAGGGGCCTGGTTGCGAAAGTCGTTTAAAGCCAAGGATGTGGATGCGTTTCTGCGGGTAGTTCCGGTTGAGTACCCGGCCATGGATACGTACTATTCTGTGTTGGGGTTATTGCTGTGCGATCGCAACTATCCCTTAAACGCTGATTTGCTATTTGCAACCACCCGGTTTACGTTCCACTCCAAGCGAAAAGAAGGCGGGGAGGTGCTCAGGGTGATGACAAAATCTGCCCCAGAGGCCAGCATCCATGTTTTTGACCCGATGGGCGGTGATGGCATTAGCGACAATTATGCCAATATCTGTGATGATCCTATTGGGTATTTCTACGACGGCAAGCAGGGTAAAGCTTTTTTTGAGACCGAACTGTACGACCATTGGATACGGCTTGCCCAGGACGACGCAGGCAAAATCCAACCTTCTACAAAAGAGAAACGAGACAAAGAAAAGCGAGACTGGGAATGGGGATAGATCATTCGTTTACCCGGCGTTAATATTCTGTTATGACTCACTTAATGGTTGCTCAGTAGGGTTGTTTGGGGACAAGGACATCTTCAAAGTCCAATGCTTGCCCGATATTCGACTACTGAGTACACGTTTAAATGCGAGTTTCATTTTTATCAATCATCGCCCCATCAAACATCACCTCAAAAGTGCTTAGCCTGAGCTTGTTTGCCCTGCTGGGGTTAGGCTTGTTGCCCATGCAGATTAGGGCTCAGAGCGAGAACCTGACACTCACTGTTCAGGCAGACGGCATTAATCGTTATGAAACTCTATTAGAACAAGCTGAACAAAGGGTACGTCGACTTTTAAGCGAGACCTTTAACGCAGATCCGACCCTGAATGAAGTTTATGTAGTCGCTACCGTTGAGCGCAACGGGAGTATCCTACCGCTGATGTCTATGCAGGTATCTCGAGAAGAATGGCAGAATAACACGTTGTTCGCGCATGCGGGATATTCTAGGGTGGCGAGAGGGTTGCTTAACTTTGAAAGTGAGACGCAGGTTGCAAGTGCGCCTGCTCCGTCTCGTCCGGGTGTTTCTGATCGGCGACGGCGTCCATCAGCGCGGGTGCCTAATCAAGGTCGGCCAAACGCGACCAATCAATCTCGTTCGTCCAACCAGTCACCTCGGGCTAATCAGTCTCGTCCTAATACACCTGGCCAGAGCCGCCCGTTACCGGGAGCATCTCCACTGCCTAGCTTTTGGGAAAATGACGGGTTACCTTTTGTGGATGATTAGGTTCTGTACATCTGGAGAACTAAATTCACGCCTGAGGATCAGTTCTCCAACAGTATCAATAGAGAAATCCCCGGTGATTGAGTTGGACCACCAGGGATTTCTAAGTTGGTAAAGCTTACGCTTTTGCAACGATGCGATCGCGCCTGAGTAACAAACCTAACCCCAACAGTGCAAACACAAAGGACGGTTCAGGGACATCCGTTGCCTCAGTGAACTCGGTGTAGGTAACTGTGCCGGTGCCGCTACCCGCTGCAAACGTGTCGTAGGTAAAGAAATCACCGCCTGCCAACTGATCATCTGCATTGGAGATTGTGAAATCAGGCGTGAACAACCCAGGAAAGACACTGCCGCCAGCAAAGTTAAGCCCAGCGATAACCCCATCTGTAAACTCAACGATTGGGAAATCTGGGAAAAAGATGTCACTCTCTGCAGTGAAATCAACACCGTCAAAAGTAAATTCGATCTCTAAATCGTCATCGATGCCAAATGTTTCAGTACCAATACCGGTCAAGCCGGAATCATCAAAACTAAAAGAGCCAAAAAAATCTTCCCCCGCGAGGGAGCCATCCTCAGCCGTAACAGTGAAATCAAAATCAATCGCCTGAGCCGGAACATTGCCAACGATGGCAACACCCAAGGTAGCACTCGCCACTGCGGCAGCTACTCTTGAAAGGTTACTAAGCATGATCGAGAGAATCTCCTACGGAAAACTGTGAAAACTGAATACCAGATCAATGAAGGTCAACCAACATCAGTCAACCGCCGTAAACAGCCATCAAAAGCTAAACAGACCAGATAAAACCTGCACTCAATTATCGACGATGGAGCACGTTTGCCACTTCAAAGCACACTCACAACTCTACTAGTAATAATTGCTGAGTGCTCAAAAAATCGCAAGTCAAATATTTGTGTATATTGAAACTTTATTGAAACTTTATAAAGCACCTCTACCCAGTTTGATATTTATGATCGACTTCGAGTTTTTGTGAATTTCAAGTAATTTTTTCATGGTGAGTTCTGCCGAGTGGCTTCATAGGCGCGAATTCAGGCTGAAAATTTACTTGAGTATTTTTATGCCATCAATAAAAACATTGAAATCAAGACTTAAAAAGCGCTACGGGGAATGAAAGTATAGGAATTTAAGTGCCTTAAAACCGAGTGCCGTCTACATGAAGTGGTATTTGATTTATGGGTCAAGCCTTAATTTTCACCCCTGATTTTTATCTATGGGCACTGCTTTTTGAAAGTTGAAATGTAATAGCAAATGCAAGACATTAAAGCGGAGTTAATTTCAGAATAAATGCAGGTTAAGGAAGGGCTGTGTAGGTGACCGATCTAGGAATTTAGTGCTTATATTAATCTCATCATTACCTGCTCTTAATGTCAAAAAAAAGTTTTCTGAAATAATTGTGTCAAGAGTTTCAAACGCTGGGGAATTTTGAGCAGCTGTCGTTCTGTGATTCAGTTTGCTCCTGGTCAGAGGCCTGGCAGTGTCTTTTGAAGGGTGGTGCTTGTTGTTTGCACTCTTGCTGAGTTCTTGCTAGTCAGAGCTGACCGTTAGCCCAGGATGTTCCCAGCTTTGAACCTATGTTTAATATCCTGGGTCTCGTTTGAGTTTTAAGGTCATCCAAGGTCATCTTAGAGAGGATCCATGTCCAGTTTTTCTCGTAGACAGTTTCTAATTTTCTTCGGAGCTAGCGCAGCAACGACTGTCGTAGCACCCTCTTTGCCTTTCTTAGGCAAAGACAACGGTGGGGTTGCTTATGCAGCTGTTGATGGCCCTTTGAATCTGACGCCCGTGCGTCTGCCTCACCCCCTGCCGGTTTACCAAACCAAGTCTAGCTTTTTGCCCATCGGGATCGACGGTGCAGGCAATGCGGTGCCTTCGTCTGGTAGTCCCAATCTGCCGACATACGAAGTGTATGACGATGTGATTGTGCCGCCTGAGTATGAGCGCTATGTGATTGTGGCCTGGGGTGACAAGGTCTTTGCCGATACCCCATATGCCAGCTCTGACGACTATGTCGGCTACAACAATGACTACACGGGCTTTGTCCCGGCCGATCGCCAGGGTACGGATGGATATCTCTGGATTAACCATGAATATGTCTCTTACCCCTTCGCCGAGGAGCTAGGTGACGAGACACTCGCGGGTTTACCTACCAGCTTCCCAGCTGTTATCGGTTACGAGCTCCCTGTCGATGAGACTGACCGCCTGGCTGAAGGTTTTTACAACATTGGTGGCAGCGTTATCCGCATTAAGCGCGGCGAAGACGGCAAGTTTACACCCGTTGCAGGTGATCTGGCTAATCGTCGCTATCACATTCTCTCTGGCCTTGCCCTGAATGCAGGCACAGGTTTCCCGACCTCCTGGGGCAGCCTACCCCATCAGCAGGGCGATGACAATTACCTGGTTGGCACAGGCCCAGCCGCAGCAGATGTATTTCCCCGGAGTGCAGATGGTCTGGGCAACAGGATTATCGGAACTGGCTATAACTGTTCAGGTGGTAACACCCCTTGGGGCACAGTCCTCTCAGCCGAGGAGAACTTTCAGGGAACGGTTACCGAGGCTGTGAAACCTGATGGAACTGAGGTCGAGCCCTCTGAAACCGGCGGTCTTTTTAACCTGGTAGGGGAAAAATCTGGCTGGATGGTTGAGATTGACCCGGCTGATCCTGAAAAGCGAGGTTTGAAGCACACTGCGCTGGGGCGTTTTCGCCATGAGAATATCACCTTTCGCGTCGCGCCGGGTGAGCCGCTGGTGGCTTACATGGGCGATGACCGCCGCGGAGGCCACACCTGGAAGTTTGTCAGTGAGGGCACGCTGGGTGCGCTGACTGATAAAGCCAACAGCGCTTTGTTTGAGAGTGGTACCCTCTATGTTGCAAAGTACAACGCCAACGGCACCGGCACCTGGATCCCCTTAACGCTGGCTACACCGACAAATCCGACCGCACCTTCTGATCTGGGCTCCGTCGAGATTGCAGCGTTGGGTGAAGCTCAGCGCGATGCCCACAATTTCTTGCCCCAGCGAATTGCAACGGGAGGTGAGATCGATGGCGGTGGCTTTGAGGTGACTGTGGCAAACGAAGCCGGGGTGGTTCCTGCTTACCAGGGCAAGACTTTGGCTGATTTCTATCCCTCCCAGGGGGCGGTCCTGGTGGACGCGTTCCTGGCTGCAAACCTGGTGGGCGGCACCCCCTCCTCTCGCCCTGAGGATCTAGAAGTTGATCCCCGCACTGGTGTTGTTTACATCGCCTACACAGATCACATCCCGGGTGGCGACGGATATCCTGACTCCCGGATCTTCCAAACGGCCAAACTGAGCGCCAGCGTAGATGCGCAGCAGCCGTCTGGGGGTATTTACAAGATTATTGAGTCCAGTGCAAATGGTGCGGGCACTGCTTTCACCTGGGATACGCTAGTGCAGGCGGGTGAAGCAGGCGCTGAGGCGGGCGCTGGTTTTGCCAACGTGGACAACATGGTGATCGATCGCCAGGGCAATGTCTGGGGCGTGACTGACATGTCCACCAGCCGTCAGAACGGTTTCCGGACGGGCCTCAATCCTGACATTCGCGAAATTGACCACACCGCCACTGGTGGCACGGATGCGCTGGTTGGAACCTTTGGTAACAACTGGGTCTTTTACGTGCCGACCCAGGGCGCGGATGCGGGTGAGGTGATCCCATTTGGGTATGGTCCGCCGCGCTGTGAGATGACAGGACCGACCTTTGCGGCGGACAGTTTCATCTTTGCGGTACAGCACCCCGGTGAGAGTGTGCCCATTAGAAATAACGATCTTGCTCCCCTAAACCGTGACATCGAGATGCTGGCGCTCGACGGCAGTCTGTTTAGTCAAAATAGAACCGTTCCTCCAGGGAGTAACTGGCCTAGTAATATCGGCTATCCGTTGCCTGATGGGACGGTTCAGCTCGATGGCCCCCCTCGCCCCACTGTGATTGGGATCAGGCGTAAGTAACGCCAATTCTCAATCAGAGCGTCTTACTTAAAAGCGCCTTCCTGTCTTCAGGAAGGTGCTGTCTTGTCAGCTTTTGATCCGTCAGGAATCAGAGGTAGGCAGGCTAAACCAAAAAGAAATTGATCAACACGTAGCGAGTTCCCTGGGTGACAGGGGTGACTTCGTGCAGGTGAGAACAAGAGAAGACGAGGGCTTGCCCGACCTGGGGGCGATAGAGATGGGGCCCATACTCGGGAAATCTCAGGGCCCCGCCTTTGTAGACTGTGGGGGAATTCAGGTTTAGGGTCAGTGCAAATTTTCGGCGGGCGGTGTCTTTGGAGTTGTTATCACGGTGTAGGCTGAAGAACCCCTGGCTGCGGCTGTCATAGCGGACAATCTTGAAGTTTTCTGAGCCGCGTGGCTGAAAGTGAAAGGCCTTTTTCATTTCAGGGAGCAGTCGCCGAGAGAGCAGATTTGTCAGGGTTTCGGTCAGGTCACGGTCTTCGACGATGTGATCTGTCCGCTTTTTGAGGTTAACGTCTGGCTGCATAACGGGCTTACCCTCAATCATCCGCACCATGCCTGAGGCAAAGGTTTTGCCCCGGTCGTGGGTTTGGATGAGCTGGCGGCAAAGCTGAGGCGTTAAGATATCTTCGACCAGGAGCACGGGGGCCGTCATTTGAATTTGTCGAGGGGATTCGGAGGATTGGAGAGGTGCGATCGCATCCTCCAAATCCTGGCATAATTTACCCAGGTCAAACTTTCCTGTCTTCTCGCTAAACACTGCTCGAATACGTAGGTTTGGGTCCAGAACCAGCATTCGAAAAAGACTTTTTCCTGCCCCTTTACACAGGATGTCAACAACAGTGCCGTTATCGGACCAGACCGGGAACGGTAAATCAAGCTCTGCTTTGAGAGCCGCATTGTCAGCAACGGACTGGGGAATCATAGCCACCACACAAAGATTGGGGTTGCTAGAAAATTGCCTGGAGATGCGCTGTAGCAGTTTGTTAGGTGGTTGGGGTACCTGAGTAAACGCTATGAGCACCGCTACCCGACCTTTAGGATATTCGTAAAGGGCCTGGGACTGACCCGTGTGGTCACTGCGAATGAAATCAGGAATGCGATCGCCCGGTTCTAGAACAATCTTCTCTGGCTGTGATTGCATGGGCTCAAGGCTCTATTGTCAGAAAGCTTGAGTATATCACCTGGATTTATTGTGCCCCCTACTCCTCTGTAACCCAGCATTTTATTAGGGTCACAGAGACACTGATTTAATCATTTAAAAATCTCTCTTTAACCTGGCTCTGAAATAGTGCTCTGGGGATACTCATGCAGATTGAGAATCTATGCCTGGAGAAGAGGTCAGGATTCAGAAGCTAGAGTTCAGCCTTCAGCTGGTTCCTGGTGCCTGGTTTCTAGATCCTTGGACAGGCGTGTCTTTTCATCAACAGAAACATCCTACTTCTATGGATACTTCTAAATTCTTGAAAATGTGATAGAGGTCTCCACCCTCACAGATTTTAGTTGAGTATCCAACACTGCGTAAAAAATTAATTTAGAGGTGTAAATGGTTACCTTAAAAGGGTTCGCTTCTCTACCCGCCGATACCTTCGCAGACGGCCCTACGTCTGGTGCAGACAACGGTCGGATAGATGCCGTCAAACGTATCCAGCCGATTTCTGCCAATGGTCGCACCGGGCCTTTTGATGGTCAGCCCGTGCAGGGGTACAGCGGGGTGCAATTTGCCCCCGACAGCGATGGCAGCACGTTCTGGTTTCTCTCCGACAACGGCTTTGGGGGCGAGAGCAACAGTGCTGACTATCTACTGAGACTTTACCAGGCAGTGCCCAGCTTTAGGGGCGCAGATGGCGACGGCAGTGTTGATATTCAAGGCTTTGTTCAGCTCAGGGATCCCAACGGTCTGATTCCCTTTGAGATTCAAAATGGGGATACTGATGAAAGACTGCTGACGGGGACCGATTTTGATATCGAATCTTTTGTCATCGATGGCAACGGTGATATCTGGGTGGGGGAAGAGTTTGGCCCCTTTCTATTGCACTTCAACAGCGACGGGGAACTGCTGGAAGCCCCCATCGCAACCCCTAACCCGCTAGATTTGAGTACTCTCAATGGTCAAGCGCCACTGGTGATTGGCCACCGGGGGGCGAGTGGTGATTTTCCGGAGCATACTTTAGAAGCGTATCGGGCTGCGATCGCAGCCGGGGCTGACTTTATCGAACCGGACTTAGTCACCACCCGTGACGGTGTTTTAATTGCTCGCCACGAGCCCATCTTGGACGACACTACTAACGTGGCCGAGGTGTTTGGCGAAGAGCGCAAGTCTACCAAACACCTCGATGGTGTAGAAGTCACTGCTTACTTTGCCGAAGATTTCACCCTCGAAGAAATCAAACAGCTCCGGGCAGTGCAATCCCGCGACTTCCGCGACCCTGCCTTCGACGGGCTATTTGAGATTCCCACCCTTAAAGAAGTCATTGAGCTGGTGCAAGAAGTCGAAGCTGACACCGGTGTGAAGGTCGGTATCTATCCTGAAACCAAGCACCCCACCTTCTTTGACGAACAGGGGCTATCTCTAGGAGAACCCCTGATCGCAACCCTGCAAGAAACCGGCTTCACCGATCCTAATCGCATTTTTATCCAATCCTTTGAATTTCAAAACTTGATTGAGCTTCAAGGCCAGCTTGATGAGGCCGGACTGGGCAATCTGCCCCTGGTGCAGCTGTATGGCAATACACTCCCCGATGCTCCGATAGACGAAGGCTTCTCTGCCCCCTTTGACATTCGCTTTAACGTCGAGCAGGGCAATGATCTAGACGCCATCTATGGCTCTGACTTTTTGGCCGCCGTGGAGAATCCACTTTCTGAAACCACCGTCTATAGCGACCTCGATAGCCCTGAGTTTCTGCAGGTGATCAGCGGCCTCTATGCAGAAGGCGCAGGCCCCTGGAAAAACAACATTCTGCTGCGAGATGCCCTGGATGAGCCCGTCGATGGCAACGACGATGGTGTGGCTGAAATCACCACCCAGCTAACGGGCGAGATGACCCCATTCATCGAAGATGCCCACGTCGCTGGCTTGCAGGTACACCCCTACACCCTGCGGGATGAAGAGCGCTTTTTAACGCTCAATTCTGATGGCACTCCCCAAACCGCTGAGCAAGAATTCCAGCAGCTGATTGAAATTGGGGCTGACGGTTTTTTTACAGACTTTCCCCGCACAGGCGACCCGGTGCGAGATAAGTTCCTATCCGACGAAGTTCGCTCCCCCAATAATCCTGACTTTGACTTTAATACCCTCAACGGCCAGACCCCTTTGGTGATTGGTCATCGGGGTGCGAGTGGTGATTTCCCTGAGCACACGCTAGAGGCCTATCGCCTGGCCATTTATCAGGGGGCAGACTTTGTTGAACCTGACCTGGTGATTACCAGTGACGGGGTCCTGATTGCTCGCCACGAGCCCATTCTGGATGACACCACCAACGTGGCTGAGGTATTTGGTGAGGAGCGCAAGTCTACCAAAATCTTGGATGGGGAAGAAATCACCGCCTATTTTGCAGAGGACTTTACCCTGGCAGAGATCAAACAGCTCCGTGCTGTACAGTCCCGCGATTTCCGAAACCCCGAGTTTGACGGTCAGTTTGAGATCCCGACCCTCGCAGAAGTGATTGAGCTGGTGGAGGAGGTCAGTGCTGAGGTCGGTCGTAACATCGGCATTTATCCCGAAACTAAGCACCCCACCTTCTTTGATGAGCAAGGGCTGTCCCTGGAAGAACCCCTGGTTCAAACCTTGCTGGATACTGGGTTCACCGACCCCAACCGCATCTTCATCCAATCCTTTGAGATCCAAAACCTGCTGGAGCTGCGTAACGAGCTGCTACCCGAGGCAGCGCTAGATGACCTGAAGCTGGTTCAACTTTTCGGCGATACCGCCGGTGATTTTATCAATGAGGGGGGCGGCGGTTTCTCGGTCCCCTTTGATTTGGTGGCTAATGCAGGGCTGCCTGATGCAGAGAAAGAAACCATTTATGGTGACCTGTTGCCGTTCCTGGATTTTGAGAATCCGGGCTATGATGCGCTGGCTAATGCCGAGGCCATCACTGAGATCAGCGCCTATGCTGATGGCCTTGGCCCCTGGAAGAACAACATCCTGCTGCGGGAGTCGCTAGAAACCCCCGTAGACGGCAACGGTGATGGGGTGGCTGAAATCACCACCCAGCTCACGGGCAAAATTTTCCCACTGGTTGACTTTGCCCATGAAGCCGGGTTACAGGTCCATCCCTACACCCTGCGGGATGAAGAACGCTTCCTCACGCTGAATGCCGACGGCACCCCTCAAACCACCGGGGAAGAATTTCGTCAGCTGATCGAGATTGGCGTAGACGGTTTCTTTACCGACTTCCCCGAAACCGGGCGCATCGTCGTTGAGCAGTTTGAAACCGCTGAAGAGTTTGCTAACCTGCGCGGCTCCCGCGGCTACGAAGGGATGGCCTTTAGCCCCGACCGTCAGACCCTGTATCCGATGCTAGAGGGCACGGTCTTTGGAGACCCAGCAGGCTCCCTACGCATCTATGAATTTGACGTGGAGGGGAGTGTATTCCTCGACGACCTGGTAGAGCTGTATCAGATGGAAGACCCCAACCACGCCATTGGGGATTTTACACCCATCAATGAGGATGAATTTCTGGTCATTGAGCGGGATGGTCTGCAGGGGGTTGAGGCTGCGTTCAAACAAATCTTCAAGGTGGATCTGTCTGACGTAGACGATGATGGCTTTGTTGAAAAGACCTTAGTGGCAGATCTGCTAAATATTGACGATCCGAACGATGTGGATGGCGACGGCAGCGGCACCTTTACCTTCCCCTTTGTCACGATCGAAGACGTCCTTGTCCTTGACGAGAACACTATTCTGGTGGCGAACGACAACAACTACCCTTTCTCCGTCGGGCGCGACTTCTTTGGTCTGGAGATCGATAACAATGAAATCATCACGCTAGAGCTGGATGAGCCATTAGATCTCGATCCTCGTCTGGGGGTTGCCTCGTTAGATAACCTCCTTAAAGGGGATATTGATAACAACACGATTGCCGGTGGCTTAGGCGCTGACATGATTGAGGGCGGCGATGGTGACGATATCCTCCGAGGTGACCTGAACAGTAGCAGTCCACAGGTTGGCATCGGCGGTGATGACATTATTGCCGGTGGTGCGGGTAATGATCGCATCGGTGGCAAAGGCGGCAACGATACCCTCCTGGGAGGTGATGGTGATGACCAACTTTGGGGTGACGATGGCGATGACCTGCTGCGCGGCGGTCTTGGCAACGATACCCTGACCGGCGACGACTTCTCGGGCGGCAGCGGCAGCGATACCTTTGTCCTGGCAGCAGGCGAAGGCACCGATATTATCATTGACTTTGAGGTTGGCATCGACTTTATCGGTCTGGCCGATGGCCTTAGCTTTGGGGCGACATCCCTGAGTGGCAACAGCATCAGCTTTGGTGATGAGGTCCTGGCGACCTTTGAGAATGGGGTGATTGCATCCGATTTAGACGAAGCTAGCTTTGTTACTGTGTAAGGCTCAATTCTAGCGGTTGTCCTTAACAGTCAAGGGCTACACAGGCTACTTCAAGGGAGTTGGGGGCTTTGCCTGACTCCCTTTTGCTGTGGGCATGTTTGATCGGTAATCTCCCACGCTTGATCGATAAGGAGACCTACCAGCAACTTCTGTTGATATCAAGTTTTCTGTGGGAATACTAGGAAGGGCGTCTTGCCTAGTCTACTCCAGTTCGCAAATCTGTTCACGAAGGTTACACTCATGCCAGTTCGGGCAAACACCTCTCCAACCACCGGTATCACCACCGGGCTCAACCCCACGAAAAAATTCGTTTCGATTCGCTGGAGTTTACCGCTATGTGTGGTAACGCCCTTAGTATCTGGCATTCTTTTGACGAGTTGGCTGGCTTTTCGCAGCGGGCAAAATGCCGTCGAAGAGTTGGTGGGCAAAATCAGTACGGAGGTGGCTGCCAATATTGAAAAACAGGTGACCAGTTACTTAACTCAACCCTCTATGGTCTCTGCTGCGGTTTCAGCAGAAGTCTCCAGCGGTAACATCAACCTCCAAGATACTCGCGAACTGGGCCAAGACCTGTGGCGGTTGACCCAGGCAGACCTGCTGACCAATAATCTCTACTACGGCAGCAAGTCAGGCGAGTTTGTCTACAGCCAACGTCAGAATAATCAGAGCCGTCTCGATTTTGTGGATGACACCACTGACTTTCGCCGGATTGCCTATCAAACAGATGGTTCTGGTAACCTGACAGAGCAACTTTCTGTCACTGACTATGATCCTCGTGTCCGGACCTGGTATAAGGAAGCGGTCTTCAATGAAGCGCCGGTCTGGAGCCAAGTTTATGTCGCTAAATCCAGGGCAGATCTTACCCTCACCCGGGCCACGCCTATTTTTGATGACACTGGGAACCTTGAGGGGGTGTTTGGTATTGATGTGTATCTTTTCGAGTTGAGTAATTTTCTGAGGAATCTGGTAATTAGTCCTAACGGCAGAGCCTTTGTTATTGACACTGCCGGAGATCTGATCGCGATTTCTGCCGATGAGAAACCCTTTATCGAGCGAGGTGATGAGAAGCTACGTCTGGCTGCTATAGACAGTCAGGATCCTCTGGTAAAAGAAACTGTCAGCCATTTACTTCAGGCCACAGAAGATTTAGAGCAGATGAATAGTCACTATTCTTTTGAGTTTGAGTTAGAGGGCCAAAAGCAGCTAGCCCATATCTATCAGTTGCAAGAGTTAGGGGTAAATTGGCTGATTGGGGTGACCATCCCTCAAGATGACTACATGGAGACTATTCATGCCAATGCCCGACATGCGCTCATGATTGGGTTTGCTGTTACCACGATGGCTTCACTGTTAGCGTTGGCAGCAGCCCTTTATATTATTCGACCCATTCGTCAGCTCAATCAGGCCGCTGCCGATATTAAGCTTAACCAGTACAACCCCGATCACCTTGCTGGTGTGATTGCCCGTCCTGACGAGTTTAGTGAGTTGGCCGAGTTGTTCAATGATATGGCAATGGTGGTGGTCAGTCGTGAGCAAAGTTTAGCGGATCAGGTAAAGCTACTCAAAACAGAAATTGATCAGTATGGTGGCTCTGGTGGCGATCGCCAAAAGCTGGAGGCACTGTTGAGACGGGCTAAGCAGGTTCGTAAGTCCTATACACAGCGGTAAGCTTGAAAACTCTCGCACAGGTTACTGTGAAGGGTTGAGCTGACCTAATAAGTCCCCCATCTTCCATGACTGGCAGAGGGTTGGGGTGAGGACCTTAGCCGACCCGTTTCGCAGCTGCGGTGTCTACCTCAATTAGATTGCGTGCTCCTAGATTGCGTGCTCCTAGATTGCGTGCTCCTAGATTGCGTGCTCCTAGATTGCGTGTTCTAGTCCTTTCAGCCATCGCTCAGGGGGCAGACTGTTGCAAATGTAACAGTCTGCCAAATTTATGTATAAAGACCGAATTTCAAGGTTTCTCAGCGATGAGCAAGCATTCTTGCAAATATAGAAGATTTCCGGTTAGGGTAAGGACTGCTCATTAAATTGTTACACCTATCTTATTAATGACTTTGATATGAAACGAGTTGCCCCTGCTAACCAGTCCGAACGCTTTATCTCGCGAGTTAAGCCCCTGGTTAAGTCTGTCTATGAGCCACTGGAGGGGGTGGATGTAGAGGGACTGTGCGATCGCATTTACGATCTACTTTCCCCCCATTTGAGCGATGCAGAAGTTAACCCCTTCGATCGCTGGAGTCAAGCCGATGTGTTGATGATTACCTACGGGGATAGTCTTCTGGAGGCTAATGCGGAGACGGAGCAAGACAAGCATCCCCTCAATACTCTACGTGAACCACCGCTCGATGCCTTGCATCGTTTTTTGAGTAATTATCTGCAAGATGTGGTGTCTGGCGTACACATTTTGCCCTTTTTCCCCTATAGTTCAGATGACGGGTTTGCGGTGATTGACTACCTGCAAGTCAATCCTGATCTGGGTGACTGGGACAACATTGGTCAAATTGCTGAGCAGTTTGATCTGATGACGGATTTAGTCATGAACCACGTCTCTAGTCAGAGCGACTGGTTTCAGCAGTTTAAACAAGGTCAGTCGCCGGGCTGTAACTATTTCATTCCGATTGATCCAGACACAGATGTATCTGAGGTAGTGCGACCGCGGAGTACGCCGCTGCTGTGTCCGGTTGAGACCCCCACAGGTACCCAGCATGTGTGGGCCACCTTTGGCCACGACCAGATTGATCTCAACTTTGCGAATCCTGATGTGCTGATCGAGTTTCTGCGCATTATTCTGCACTATCTCAACACTGGCACCAAGTTTCTGCGCCTCGATGCGATTGGCTATCTCTGGAAGACCCTGGGCAGCCCCTGCATTCATCTGCGTCAGACCCACACGTTAATCAGACTCATCCGCGAAGTGGTGGCCCTGGTGAAGCCGGAGGCCAGCTTAGTGACCGAAACTAACGTCCCCAATCGTGAGAACCTCAGCTACTTTGGTAATCGCAACGAGGCCCATCTGATCTATAACTTTAGTCTGCCGCCACTGGTGGTCAACGCACTGTTACAAGAACGCTCTGATCACCTCAAAACCTGGATGATGAGTATGCCCCCTGCCCCGCTAGGCTGTGCCTATTTTAACTTTACTGCCTCCCACGACGGCATTGGCATGCGCCCCACTGAGGGGCTATTGGGCCCCGACGAATACGACACTTTTTTGCGATGTATGCGAGAGTTTGGCGGAGAGATCAGCATGCGGGCCAAGGCCGACGGGTCTGAAAGCCCATACGAGGTTAACATCTCCTTGTTCGATGCGATGAAAGGTACGGCCCAGGGGGAAGACGAATGGCAAATTCCCCGGTTTATTTGCTCTCAGACTATCATGATGTCCCTGGAAGGGATTCCGGCGTTTTATATCCACAGCTTGCTCGCCACCTCGAACGATTACGAGGCCGTACAGCGGACCGGACGAAATCGGTCGATTAACCGCCATCGCTGGGATTATGGGGAACTGATGACCCGGCTACAGACCCCAAACTCGGCCCAGGCAAGGGTGTTTCAAGAACTCTCGCGGCTGATCAAACTGCGACGTCAACAACCCGCTTTTCACCCCAATGCAACCCAGTATACGCTGCACCTGCAACCTGCGCTGTTTGCATTTTGGCGACAAAGCATAGACCGCGACCAGAGTATTTTCTCGATTCATAACCTGACACCCCGTGCCCAAACGCTGATGCTCAGAGAGATTAACTTAATTGGTACCGACCCCTGGTTTGATCTGATCAGCGGCACTGTGATTGCAGAAGGCACCTCAGAATTTGTGCTACCTCCCTATCAATCGGCCTGGATCACGAATAAGAGGCGGGAGGATTGATTTTTCCTGCTGTCAGAATATTTCTGTTTAGGTTGAGTTTCTAAGAAACGTATCAATATCTACACAGGTGAAAAATCCTGTGTCATTGTTGGGGCAGTCCTTATGAGTCTTGCCTATGCTGGTCGCTGTCTTTATCACCCTCGGCTCCCTCCTGGTTCTTGACTTTGCTAACTTCAACGAAGTCGAGAACGTTGATTATGAGCAGACTTTTGTCGATTGAGATGCCTTGCCCCAGGTCAAAGATCGGTTTCCATGTTATCTAGTTCTACTGCCTTGGTAAATCGGGTCAAAAAGTCTGGGAAAGCGCTTTGGATTCTCTCCCAGCAGTGGATAAACGGAGTCTCCTTTGGGTTTGACATGTAGACTTCGCCAGCGTCCATGATGCATTCAGCAAACACTTCGACGGCGCGTTCTTCGGCATGGCGGTCAAAGTTTAATGCGTTTACAATGGCGTCGTTTTGGTAGGCCGCCACTAAGTCCAGGGCGGTTCGATAGTAGGTGGCTTTAATGGTTCGAAAGGTCTCTTTTGTCAAGACATGGCCGTGGACGGCAAGCTTTCGGAAGAGCGCCTTGGTAATATCGATGCTCATTTTAGACAACCCCGCGGCTCGATCTTGATCCGAGAGTTCTTTATGCTTGTGGTCGTAGATGTTCAGAATTTCGGTCTGACAGACCCGATGATGGGCATGGTTTCGCTGGATTTCGGAGAGGATGCCAATCTCTAGGCCCCAGTCACTGGGGATGCGTAAACCTGGAATAATGTGGGTAACCAAGGAAAACTCTCCGGAGAGGGCATACCGAAAACTGTCGAGAAAATCGAGATATTCGGTGGGGCCTAAGGTCAGCTTTAAGGCTCGCAACAAAGGGGTTACCAGCAGTCGGGTGACTCGACCTTTGAGTTGATTTTCACTCACACGGGCGTAGTAGCCTTTGCAAAATCGATAGTCGAATTGGGGGTTGGCTACGGGATACAACAGGCGGGCTAGCAGGCTGCGCTCGTAGGTGGTGATATCGCAGTCGTGCAGCGCGATCGCATCGCACCGCTGGGAAGCCATCATATACCCGAGACAATACCAAACGTTGCGGCCCTTGCCGCGGGCTTGGGGGGCCAGGTTTTGAACCGCAAGCTCCTTGTCAAGGGCCTGCAGGCGAGGGCCATCGTTCCAGAGAATACGATGGTGCTGGGGCAGCTTTGAAAAGTAGTGGTGGGCATAGCGCCATTGCTCTCGGTCGGCGCAGTCTAGCCCGATGACAATTTCTGACAAGTAGGGGACTTTCTGCAACTCTTCAACAATGTGCTTGAGCGCATCGGATTCAAGCTCTGAAAATAAAGCGGGCAGCATTAGCCCCAGGCGTCGATGTTTTGAAAATTTAAGCAGGTCAGCTTCTAAGTCTTCGGTGGGGCGATCGGTCAAGTTGTGTAGGGTTGCGATTGCACCGTGTTGAAACAGATCGGCCATGGTTCTCCTAAAGATACACAGCAGAGGATAGCGTGTCTTAATTGGTTCGCAGTGCTACGTAAGACACAGATTTTGAATCTAATTTATGTTTTATCCAGGAGGTCTCTTATCACCGCTGTAATCGCCTCTGCCCAGCCTGCTGGGCCTGTTTGAGCTGGGGTAATAAGATTTGATACATCAGGTGTCTCAAACTTGGCTCGATGGGGATTGGGGATTAGGACACCAATGTCGGCAACTTGCAACATCGACACATCGTTGGGGCTATCCCCCAGGGCAACAACTGTCCAGTCAACCTGTGGAGAGATGGCTTTATAGCGCTCCACTAGCCAGGTTAAGGCCATGCCTTTGTCTGTTCTTGCCATCACATGGCGAAACCGCCCGCCTTGAGTTGTTTGTAGCCCTACGGCTTCGAGGGCCGCAACAAAAGCTTGATAAGCCGACTCGCTATCATCCCAGCGCAGGGGTTCTGACCCAGAGCGCTGTTTGGCTGCAGTGGCCCCATCTAAAGGTAAGCCCGTCATCTCTGCAATTTCCGTTGCACTCAAGTCGGCAAAGCCTTGAAAGCGATACCCGTGCTGCTGCCGCAGATGATTGATTTGGGCAACCAGCTCAGGGTACGGTGGTCCAAATACTTTTAAGTTCGCCTTGGGTGCAGTGGCGGAATGGTCAAGCTGACCAGGGGGGATCACCACTGCTGCCCCATTCTCAATGATGAACGGGTCTTGAATCTCAAGGGCTTCTCGCAACAGTGTCTGCTCTGCTCGGGTCTTGCTGGAGTTAAAAATAATCGGACAGCCGTGCGCTTTGAGCCGCTCAATCGCGGGCAGGGCGGCTGTATAACTGTAGGTCTGATGATCGAGTAGCGTCGCGTCTAAGTCAGTGGCAACTAGCAGGTTTAGCATCGATATTCTTAAGAAATCCCACATATGCCCTGATTTTAGAGCACCTGCCGATAGGATAGCTGTCAAATGGTGAGGGGGTGAAGTGCGCTGCGCACTCACCCCCTGGTAGCCCTGGTTGTACAGACTGGTTGTACATGACAGATAAATGACCTATCGGTTTCAGTTTCAAGTTATTTGGGACAATTGGGATCTCTTACTCAATGGCGTGTGGCTGACGCTGCGCCTGTCTGCCATGGCAACACTCCTGGGGTTAGCGGTTGGGATCATCGGGGCGTTGTTTAGGACGTCAGGTCATCGGGGGCTGGGTGCGATCGCAACCGCCTATGTCGAAGCCATTCGCAACACGCCATTTCTTGTCCAGCTCCTGTTCATCTTTTTTGGCATCTCCAGCCTGGGGCCAAAGCTGGGTTCTGACCAGGCGGCCCTACTGGCCCTGGTGATCAACTTCGGAGCCTATGCCACCGAGATTATCCGCACAGGGATCATCGGCATTGACAATAGCCAGATTGAGGCCGGGCTGTCCTTAGGTTTAAGTAAGCTCCAGGTGTTTCGCCATGTTGTCTTAAAGCCCGCCATTGCCAATATTTACCCGGCCTTGACCGGTCAGATTGTGCTCTTGATGCTGCTCTCCAGCGTCGTCTCCCAGATCTCTGCAGAGGAGTTGACCTTTGTGGGTAATTTTTTGCGATCGCGCACCTTCCGAGATTTTGAAGTCTATTTTACCCTTGCCCTGATGTATATCCTGTTGGCCCTGAGCCTTAAACTCCTGGCCCACCTGCTACACCAACGCCTGTTCAAATTTACCCGCTATATATGATGGTGGGGAAGCATGAGAGACTTTAGCTACCTCGAGATCCTCTTTGCCCTACTGTGGGCCGCCCGGTGGACCCTGTTACTCTCAGCGGTTGCCTTTGTCTGCGGTGGCGTGGCCGGTTTTCTGCTGCTCTTGATGCGGATTTCGCCTTTCAAACCCATTAAATACCTGAGCTGGGGCTGCTCAGAAATTATCCAGGGCACCCCCCTGCTGATCCAATTCCTGCTTGCTTTCTTTGGCCTGAGCATTCTAGGCATTGAAATCAGCCCGTGGACCTCAGCCACCATTGCCTTGACCACCTTTACCAGTGCCTTTCTAGGCGACATTTGGCGCGGGGCGGTAGAAGCGATCCCCCAGGGACAATGGGAAGCCTCCAAGGCATTGAGTCTGAACTACTTTCAGCAGCTGGGTTTGATCATATTGCCCCAAGCAGTCAGACTTTCGATTGGTCCCACCGTGGGTTTCTTAGCCCAGGTAATTAAGGGGACTTCCCTGGCTTCAGCGATTGGTTTTGTAGAGTTAGCCCGCTCGGCGACCAACATTACCAATGTGACCTTTCAGCCCTTTTGGGTGTACTTAGTCACTGCCATTATCTACTTTGGCATTTGCTTCCCGATTTCTATCCTTAGTCGACGGTTGGAAGCTCGCTTCAGTTTCTAGTATCGTAGTGGCCTTGGGCTTCGTTTGTCCCTGGCGAGAGCACAACAGGCTAGGGGTTAGGGATTATTTTGTGAAGCCCTCTCACCTATCAATCTGGGGCTGCATCGGAGTGTCGCCACATGTAGAGGGCAAGGTATGACCGATGGGGCGCAAAACGGGCAGCGGTGCGGGTGGTCCTGCGTCGAGCGCTGGTCAGACGTTCAAGGGTTTTACGGGCAGTGACGTCACCATCGGGCCAGATGTCGGGATCGCCAAAATAAAAGATACTCATCATGTCGGCGGTCCACTGACCGACTCCCCAAATGGCGGTCAGGCGTTTGGCGCGATCGCAACCTGCCATCGCCCCCAGGTCTGCTGCATCGAGCTGCCCTGCCAGCGCAGCCAGCGCAACGGCACGCAGGGCCTTAGCCTTGGCCGCCGATAAACCACAGACCCTTAAGACTTCTGGCTTGGCTGCTGCAAAATGTTCGATCATAGGCCGGTCGCCGACGCTGTCGACCACCCGTCCCCAGATGCTGGCGGCGGCTTTTATAGACAGCTGCTGACCTGCGATCGCACGACATAACCGTTCTGGGAAAGGGGACTCTCGACGGGGGGTTAGCTCAAGAGGACCATGGGTTGCGATCGCAGCCGCCAGCATCGGGCTCAGCTCCCCGGCAATGTCTACAAACCTTGTATGGATTGCCTTCGACATCGTTACAAAATCACCTTTATCATCACCACTACTGTAGTATTTTGAGTGAATATTTAAGAGGCTTGAAAAAGCTGCAAATCTTTGACCCGCTGGATTATTTCGAGCCAGATCTAACAACCTACGAAAGTATATTGTCTCAACTGGTTGAGCTCCTCTAGAACCCTCAAGAGTACACGGGTTCCCAATTTTTTTCATTCAGCAAGTTCGCGTAGTGCAGCGATAGCTTGCTCTGCACGCTCAGTCTGCACAAATAGATGATCGTGATAATAGGCAGCAATCACGTTGGCGCTGATGCCGTGCTCCGCTAGTTTGGTCGATACGGCCGCCGTGAGGCCCACTGCATCCAAGCTAGAATGGATTGCCAGGGTAATGCCCCTAAATACAGATTCATAACTCAGGCCGTTTTCATCAGCAAGATGTTTGGGCACAAGCAAGGTTAACCCTTCGGCCTCGTTATAGGTTGCCAGGGGCTCTAGCTCTTTAAGATCGCCATAGCGAGCTGCTTTTACGCTACAAAAAACATACTCGCCATCGAGCAATTTTGGAGCCATCGATGACAATAGCTTGCTTAAATTTGTTTCCCCTGCCATTCAATTTTCTCCGGCACGTCACTCACTAAATTAAGCGGCTGCTAATACCCTCAGAACTACTCCATACCCTGGTTTCAGTGATACAGTTTCTATCCCCCCTACCCTTAACCTGTTTCTAAAATCGTGTTCAGCTAAAAAGTGTCCTGACCTTCTCGAGTTTTTCACACTTATTGCTCACCTTTTTGGAACACCTACGCTTTTGTTAAGTCTGAAATCACCTGTTGTTAGTAGCCATTGATCTGTCAATGTAATCCATTTGGTCAGGACAATGGTCGCCACTCAATTCGCTACAAGCATTAACAACATAAGGAGAACCTCCATGAAACGCTATCAGAGTTCTGACAAGGGTTACCGCTCCCGATTGAGTCAGTTTACCACCACCGTTTCCATCGCTACACTGATGGCTGGGATAGCGGCCTGCTCTACCCAACCCAACTCTAAAATTGCCCTCGACGGGGCTGGGGCTAGCCTGCCTGCTCCGCTATATGAACAGTGGGTAGCCCAATATGAACGGCAGCATCCTGGCATTCGCATCGACTATGATGCTATCGGCAGTGGAGCCGGGATTGAACAGTTTTTAGCGCAAGAAGTCGACTTTGCCGCCACCGATGTGCCCCTGAGCGCGGAGGAAATGGAACAGTTTCCCGAGGAACGAGGCGATGTAGTTCAAGTGCCGATGGTGGGCTCTGCGGTTGTATTGGCCTATAATCTGGATGGCGTTGAATCATTGCAGCTCTCGCGAGATGCCTACTGTGGCATCGCCGCTGGGGAGATTACCAGCTGGAACGATCCTGCGATCGCAGCCGACAACCCTAACGCCGATCTCCCCGATCTGCCGATCACATTTGTCCACCGAGCAGACAGTAGCGGCACCACCTACATTTTTACCAATCACTTGAATGCCGCCTGCGATCGCTGGGCGGCTGGGGTTGGTAAGGTCATAGATTGGGCGTCCGAGGTAGCTGCCCCCGGCAACGCAGGTGTCACCGCCACCATTCAACAAACAGAGGGCGCAATCGGCTATGTCGGTTTTGCCCATGCCGAAAAACAATTCATGCCGATGGCCAGCTTAGAAAACCAATCAGGTTTCTTTATCGAACCGTCTCCTAACTCTGCGGAACTGGCCACAGCCACTCTAGACGCCGCTGACGCTCTGACAACAACGATGCCTGACCCCTCGAGGCCAGATGCTTATCCGATTGTGGGGCTAACCTATATGCTGATGTACGAAAATTACCCAGATACGATGACCTCAGAAGCAGTTTGTGACTTTATTAAATGGGCTCTGGCAGACGGCAGACCGATGGCAGATGCCCTCGGCTATGCCCCCTTGTCATATAATCTCGTGGCTCAGGTGGCGGAGATTCTTGACGTGTTGTGATGTCTAGCAGTTGAGTCGGGACCCCCAGGATAGGCAAGAACCCAGGCGTTAGGAGGCGCTGAATGCTGGCTCCTGACGCCTATCCTCGGGAGAATACGCCATGTCCATGGGGGGTTGCCTCACGATTCACAAGGTTGGGATGATTTTCTGCATCCCAGGCATAGATTTGAAGAATCAAGTTTTCGCCGCTGTAAATTCGGTCGTAGATGGATCGTGATGTTCAACCACTTTTTGTTCAATCACCTTTAAAAAGGAGGGGGCTAGAGGGGTAGAAAATCTGTAGCCGATTATCCCCGACCAACTATCATTCAATGTAGAGGCATCCAATTCAACACAAAGTGTTGTGTCATCTTCGAGAGAACAGCTTAGCTTTTTGACCCTGTTGTTGTGCCAGGGGACTCGGATAATCGGCTTCGAAGAATGGAAGGCCAGGAAGCGATCTTTTGTCAGGACGATTGAGCCGCTGAACCAGTTCCGTTTCCAACCGTATCGCTTTCCTGGTGCTCGGAAATTTCGGAAGGTTACTGAACCCCTGATGCCTTCATCTTGGAGGACAATGTCTTCCTTCCCTGGATAACCCCTGGCCCATCATAAATTTTGAGGTAACTGCATCCGTTCCTATGGGGGCAGCCGTATACATAATAGACGTCTGTCATGTCAACGGTGCTCTGCATGTCTGGTTGCCCCAGTCAAATGGCTCATATGGCTAACCCCATCCCGGATACCGTCCTGGTTACCCGGCTATGGCAGGGTGATCTAGAGGCCCTGGGGGCACTCTATGATCGCTATGCAAGTCTGGTGTACACCACGGCACTGCGTAGCCTGGGTAATGTTGCCAGCGCCGAGGATTTGACCCAGGACGTTTTTTTAACCCTGATGCATCAACGCGCCTACGACCCTGAGCGCAGTTCCCTCGGCAGCTACCTCAGCTTGCTAACCCGATCGCGGGCCATTGACCGACTCAGAGCCCAATCTACCCAATCTAAATACCTCAACCAGTGGCAGCAGCAACCCTCCCCTTTGGAGCCTAGCCCCATGGAACATGCCAGCCAGCAGGAACGCAATACGATTGTTCGAGAAGCCCTGACCCAACTCACCCAGCAGCAGCGGCAGGTCTTAGAAATGAGCTACTACCAGGGGCGCTCACAAACCGAGATTGCACAACAGCTGGATGTCCCCCTGGGTACGGTCAAAAGCTGGGCCAGGCGGGGGCTGTTAAAGCTGCGATCGCATCTGCAAGGCCATCTGCAAGATCATCTGAGCGAGGGGTAACCATGAAGCCGTTTCCTGATGATTGGCAAACGCTGGCGGCAGGGTATGTCTTGGGCGACCTCAACTCTGGCGAAATGGCGCAGTTTCAGCAGTTGCTGTTGGCCCATCCTGAGCTCACCCAGATCGTGGCTGATTTGCAAACCACGCTGTCAATGCTGCCCTATGGTCTGCCCCAACAGCAGCCCGATGGACAGGTGCGATCGCAGCTGCTGGTCACGGCTAAAGCTCAACTTGACCCGCCCCCCCTCGCTAAAAAGGCCGTTCCCCCGCCACGACGCTTCCCCCGCCTTCGCCTGGCTGCTACGGCGGCAATGTTACTCGGTGGCTGTAGCCTTTGGTTGAGCTACCGGGTGGTGACTTTGCAGGGCCGACTGGCGTCGGCTGAGCGCTTTGTGGAGCGAGCGCTGACTGACGCATCTGAGATTGACCCTGTACTCACGGTCAGCCCGCCAGATTCAATGCTAACCCAGCAATGGTCAGGGCTTTCGCAACTTGTGCAGGATCATCTAGGATCGTTGGTGCGATCGCAAGGCCCCGTTGACATCGCGACGACTGACCCTGATCAGCTGCTGAGCCAGTTTGCGCTCTCTGAGCCAGTGCCCACCCTGGCTTCACCCCAGGCAAAACTATTGGGGGGCAGCCCTTGCCAGTTTGGCAAAGCCCGAGGGTTGCGACTCACCTACCAACTCCCCACCGAGCAAACTGTTTCTGTCTACCAAATTGACCTAAACGGCGACCAGTTCCCACAATTCTTAGAAACCCATGTCACCCTGAGAGACCATGATGTTAACCTGATTTTTTGGCGGGAGCAGGACTACCTCTATGCCCTGGCCGCTGATTTACCCTTGACCGATTTGCAAACCCTCGCTCAGACAATGTAGCCCATGTTTTCACCCCTGCTTGTAACAAGACTATTCCCAACAAAACTGTTTAAAACAAAGCAATTCCGTGTTCTCTCCGCTGCCGTCATGGCCGCAACCGTGACAACCGTAGCTGCTTGCTCCAAGCCCGAGGCCACAGTTGGCGAAGCTCCCCCGGCTATCGAGACCACTTCCAGCCAGGCAGAAGTCGCCCTGGCAGAACACCTCACCAGCGTTGGTGCCAAAAAATATGGAGCCTGGTGGTGTCCCCACTGCCATTCGCAGCAGGCCCTCTTTGGTGCAGAGGCGTTTGAGAAAGTCACCTACGTCGAATGCGATGCTGAAGGCCAAGACGCTCAGACCAGTACCTGTCAAACTGCGGGTGTTCAGAGCTTTCCCACCTGGGAAATCAATGGTGAACTGTATCCTGGTGTGCAGTCACTGGAGACGCTGGCGACACTCTCAGGGTATACAGGGCCGGTTACCTTTAAAAATCAGCTGGCTGAATAGGTCCTGGGTATAAAAAATTAACCCCTGTTTTAAGTCTGGGATAAGTCCTTGTTCAAGGGAAGGGGACCGAACTCTGGTCCCCTTTTCTATACTCGCTCAGGCAACGCGTTTCAGTATATTGGTCAGGCGCAGGCTCGGTTAGGCCTAGGGGGGAACTTGACCGTTTTTGCCCCATCAGCCCACCCACTGTTCTAAGAGATCTTTCAGGGCTTCTAGTCGGATGGGTTTGCTGAGATAGTCATCCATCCCCGCAATCAAACATTTCTCCCGGTCGCCAGCCATTGCCGCTGCGGTCACCCCAATCACCACCGTTCGCCGCTGTTTGCCTTCTCGGCGTCGCAACTGTTGGGTGGCTGCATAGCCATCTAAGACCGGCATTTGGCAGTCCATCAAAACCAGATCGTAATCCTGTTTCGCCAGCTGATTGAGGGCTTTTTGGCCATCACTGACCGCATCTGCCTGATAACCGAGCTTTTTAAGAATCCGCATCATCAGGTACTGGTTGGTGATGGCGTCTTCCACCACTAAAATCCGGGCGACTGAGTTGGCCTCAGCACGGCGTGGCGTGGGTGAGACCGGCACCGCAACGGGGGCCTCTGTCGCCTTTGCAGGGGCTAACCCGATTGCAAACCAAAAGTTAGCCCCCTGCCCTGGTGTGCTCTCGACCTGGAGAGTCCCCCCCATCAACTGCACAATTTTTTGCGAGATGGTCAGCCCCAGCCCGGTGCCTGGGTACTTGCGGGTATGGGAACCATCCACCTGGGTAAAGGGCGCAAAAATCCGCGTTTGGTCGCTGGGGGCAATGCCAATGCCCGTGTCGCGTACGCTAAAGCAAAGGGCTCGCGGCTGATTATCCCCATCGGCCTCGGGCCAGGTCACCTGAATAGTCACCTGACCCGCCGCTGTAAATTTGACCGCATTCCCAATCAGGTTGGTGAGCACCTGGCGCAGTCGGTCAACCGGCCCCACAAATCGGGCTGGAATATCGGGTGCGATCGCAGTCACAATTGCCAGATCCTTTTTCATTACCTGGGGTTGAAACAGCTGAACCAAGTCCTGAATCACCTGCCTGAGGTCAAATTCCGTCGCCGTTAGGGTGAGTTCACGGGCCTCTAATTTAGAGAGATCCAGAATATCGCCGATAATGCTGATCAGGGTTTGTCCGCCCTGGGTAATGCACTGAACATACTCCTGTTGATCCGCATTGATGGGCGTCATCGCCAGGAGTTCTGAAAACCCCAACACCGCATTCAGCGGGGTCCGGATTTCATGGCTCATATTCGCCAGAAATTCACTTTTTGCCCGGTTAGCGACCTCAGCAGCCTCCTTGCTCGCTTTCAGCAGGATGGCTTGCTGGCGCAGGGTCTTTGCCTGCTCGCTGAGGGCGGCGGTTCTGGCCTTAACCTGTTGCTCCAGATCGGCATTGAGGGCAGCTAGCTTTTGATTGGCCTGCTGCAGGGCAAGATTTTGCTGGGTCAGTTGCTGATCTTGAAAATAACTCCGAATCGCTTCTCGGACCGTTAAACCCAGGTCGATTTCATCCCACGGCTTAGGCAAATAGCGGTACAGCTTGGCATGGTTAACGGCATGAATAACATCGTTGACCTGGGCCAGCCCAGTCAAGAGAATAGTGCGCGTTTGGGGGTAAAGCAGGTGGATCTTACTAAGGAGCAAATGGCCGCTCGTATCGGGTAACACCTGATCGCAGATCACTACGGGCACAGGGACTTGGTTACTGGCCAGTTCTTTGAGCAAACCGAGGGCTTCGGAGCCATCCTGAGCCAACTCAAGGATGCAGTCAGCCTCCAGGATCCGACTGAGCTGATCCCGCAGACTCAGTAGCACACTCTGCTCATCGTCAATACAAACCACCGTTGCTCTTGTCATCGAATTGCTCTAGTCCAGATTGAATAAACCATATCCAGTTTGAAAACTTAAATTTTCTAGTAGGGCAAACCACAGGTCTGGATATGGCCAAGGTTTAATTGGGATGAGGTTCCCTTCATCCCAGGGTTGAGAAATATAGGCATGGAGATTGGTAGCATGGCGCTATCTACCAGGTCTCACCCCCAGATTTTGTAAACCCGGCCCGATTTTGTAAACGCGGCATCCTGATGGCTAACTCTGTATCACAGTATTCACCCCTGAGTAGAAAAATCCTGACAAAATTGGCTAGGGCAAATCACCAGACGCTGGCCGCTCAAGGGGTAGCCAAACCTGAAAAATAGTGTGTCCAGGCTGACTCTCCACCTCGATGCGACCGTGGTATTTTTCAACGATCCGACGCACGATATCGAGACCCAGCCCCGTACCTTCCCCTCTGGGTTTGGTCGTAAAAAACGGCTCAAAGATGCGCGCTTGATGCTCTGGCAAAATACCACAGCCGGTATCGGAGATCGTCACCACCACCTGCTGATCGTGCTGGGCAACCTGAACCCCTAACTGGCCCCTGTAGTTCATCGCTTGTAGGGCATTGTGAATCAAGTTTGTCCAAACCTGCATCAGACTCTCGGCATCACAGGGTACCTCAGGCACAGGGGTGTAGTTTTTGGTTAGCTCAACACCCCGTTTTAGATGATTTTGGTACAGCGTGAGGACCGCATCAATCCCCTCCGGAATTGAGGTCCTGGCATTATCGGCAATCACTGGATGGGGATGGCTTGTCTGGGTATAGCTTTTGAGGGCAAAAACAATCCGAGCAGCCCGATCAACCGCCGTGCGAATTGTCTGGCTGTTGGTCGTCACCATTGAGATGGCATGGGCTGATTCAATGATCTGATAATTTTTTGGGGTTTGGAGCAAACTTGCCAGGGCATCCAGATCCGGGAGCGTAATCCCCATTTTGCTGAGCAGGTCGGCCAGCGACGCGGCCGGTTCAATGCCCTGCTTAGAGAGAGCCTGCTGGAGTGTCTTTCTCAACTGCCGTTCTGCGCGAAAAGAATGGATCTGGGTCGGCCTTTGGGTGAGTTTAACCAGGGTACTAAACGCAGTCATTTGCTCAGGGTTTAAGGTCAATAACACCTGAGGCAGTTGCCGAAATGACTGCTGTAGGCCAGCCACGACATTTTCATTGGCCGCCCGGACAGCCCCGAGGGGGGTATTGAGTTCGTGGGCTACCCCTGCGGTGAGCTGCCCCAGGGCGGCCATTTTCTCAGTTAGTAGCAGCTTCTGAGTGCGTTCCTGGACTTCTTGTTCCAGGGTACGATTGTAGGTTTCGAGTTGCTGTTCTCGATCAGAGAGGGCAATATTTAACGCTTCTAACGCCTGGAAAGACTGCTTTAGCTGACCGGCCATATGATTAAAGGCATGGCCTAATTCTCCTAGTTCTTTGGACTGAGTAATCTCGACTTGCTGCGCCAGGTTGCCATGGGCGATTTCCTTAGCAGCTCGGTTGAGCCGTTGGATAGGCTGCGTAATCCAGCGAGCTGTTAGCCCACCGATGACTAAAGAAAAGATTAGCGCACCCACACAGAGTAGAACAGTGGTCCGGATATTGGCATAAATCTGCCCCATAAAGTCACTTTCAGGAATGGCCATCACCATTAGCCAGTTAAGCCCTCGCTGGTCTTGCAGCGGCATCACCCGAACTAATTGCAACTTGCCATCGAGCTTAAACGATAGGTTTTGGCTGTCTGTAATCTGGTCAAAGCTACCAAACTTCGTCAAGAGATAATCAGCCGTGGCACGGGTGAGCGGATTCCGACTTTGGGTGACGAGCAACCGAGTTTTAGGGCCAGTTTCTTTTTGTTTCTCACCCTCTATACCCTCCCTACCTTCCCCACCGTCCTCATCTCCCCCATTACGATCCGTCTCAGTCGCTTGAGCGTCTGCGATCGCAAGCGGTGACTCCGGCGTTGAAATCGCCACAATCTCTCCAGACGGCTCCACAATAAAAACCTGTCCCGAGGCCGTGATATTGAGTGATCGCAGAAAATGGTTGATCTGGGCGAGATTCAGCTCGGTTCCCAGGATGCCTTGGATGGTGCCAGCTCCATCGTAGACAGGCACAACGGCACTCAATTCCAGCAGATTGTCACTTACAGAGGTATGAATAGGACTCCAGGAGTGCTGTTTGGTTGCCATTGCGGCCTTGTACCAGGGTCGCAGTCGAGCATCGTAGGGACGACTTTCGAGCAGCTTAGTGCGACGACCGACCTCGTCGAGCAGATAATTTTGCCGCTCTCCTGCTGTGGATGGATCTCGGACTCTGCTAACCAGGCGACCCTGACTGTCTCGCTTGACCGAGATCACATCTCCCTGAGCATTGCCATAGTAAGCATTAGAGACGAACCCGTGATCGCTAATATGCTGCCAAAAAAACTTTTCTAAGGCCAGGAAGTCGCTAGGATCTAAGGTGCCACTGCGGATGCTGGATAGGGTGATGTGATGAAACTCATGGGGGACTGCTAAATAATCCTGGATTTTTTCCTGAAGGCGATTGCCTATGTCGGTTTCAAGCTCAATCGCGAGTTGATGTATCGCTTGCTGACCCGTGATATATGACAAATAACCGACGACCCCCACGGTGCTAACAATCTGGAGCACAAATGGAAGCACCAAAATCGTGCGCAGGTTTACCTGGCGAAAACGATGGGAAAGGTCGTAAGAAAAACGGTTTAGCGGCATGCCAATTGAGCAAACAGTGAGCTTCAGAAATGTTTGAGATGGAGCCACCCTGAGTTGAGGAATTAGACTGCTAGTAATTTCCCAACTACCTTAGACTTACTGCTCCTGGCATTCCCTTTCCGCTTGCTTTTCTTTTAGACACATCACTCCACCTGGCGACTCATAAAACTTGACGGTGCTGTCCAGGTTTCTGGCATAAAGCGCGATTCGCCCAACGGCATATTTCCTGTAGCACAGGCAATAGCCCTAACCCTTTCTCTGTAAGCACATACTCAAATCGCTTTGGGCGAAGCTGATAGGGCGTTTTGCTCACCAACCCAGCTGCCTCCATGAGCCCCAGTCTATCCATGAGCACATTCGTCATAATTTGCTCCGGCGAGTCCAGAAATTCCGAAAATCGCTTTTTGCCGTTCAATATATCGCGCAGGATGATCAGCGTCCAGCGATCGCCCATAATATCGAGGGCGCAGGTTATTTGATCCTCGTTCCTATGTAAGGTCGGGCTTACTTGATTTCTGTGACCACCCTAGTCTCTAGAGCGGTCACAGTAACAATACAGCTCTTAAGCTGCCAATCCCATCAAGTTCTCTGACTGAGCCTGTGGCGTTGTCAGCGCCATCGCGTTATCAGTTGAGATGAGGTTATCTTTTTGGACCTGATCCAACTGTGTGCCCACGCCAGCGGTCATGATGTCATTCAAACTAGCTGTGTCTGGGCTATCGGAGGGGCCCATCTTGACCCTAGACGAACCGGCCTCAAAGCTGGCTGTTGAGCTGGTTTTATCGGGACTCTTCTCAGGAATATCGGCTGACGTCAGCAACGTTGCTGACCCAACCAGATTGTCACTGCCTTTTAACGGCGATTCAGCCACGTCAGCATCTTGCAAGAAGCCATCGCTGCTCAAGGTGATACGGTCTAGCGCATAGCCGTCAGAGCGTCCGGTAATTTCCAGACGATATTGCGTGTTGGCCTTGAGACTGACCTGAGCCGGAGACTTTTTGTGATTGGCATCAAAGGTTTTACCCCACTTCAGCGTCTTATCAGCGAGACCTAGGCCAGTAAAAAGCTTAGTCGGCTTCTGAATCACAGCGTCCGTCTTGGCGTTGATGACAGAGACATAGGCATCGTTGCCCGTGTCGCCACGTTCTTTGCCATTCTCGAAGCGATCGCTGCTATTCATCGCAGACTTAACTCGACCAGAATGCAGTCCAATATTGTAAGTACCGGCTGCGTCGGTTTCAAACTGATAGGTCAGCGTTTGACCTTTGGGTACGCTACCGTAGCTGCTCTTGGGTGCATCCCACAGAAGAGATGTTTCACCCGCAAAGTTGGTGGTTTTCCAATTGCCGAGGGGTTTGGCAGACTCGGCCTCCATCATCAGCTGGCCAGCTTGCATCTGAAACACTTTGCCGCTGGGCTTTGGCGTCGGTGATGGTGTAGGCGCAGGTTCAGGAATAGGGTCGGGAGTGGGAGCTGGTGTAGGGGCTGGCGCGGGCACAGGAGCTGGCGCAGAGGTGCCATTCACGACACTATAGTCTAGGTTGGCTGACCCAACAGTTTGGCCTTTCCCTCCTGCCTGCGTGTAAGCCGTCGCTTTTAGGGTGAAGTCGCCTGTTTTCAAAGCCTTGCCGTAGAAATCACCTTCAACATCGCCGAACAGGGCGTAAGGTTTGACGTTCTCGATGCGTTGGTGAAGCCCTCCCGTCGGGGAATTGCCCAAAGGTGATTCAAACTTAACGCTCTTGATTGACTGAGCCTCGGAATGGTTGGGGTTAACCTTCGCCATGATGTTGTATTGGCTTAAGTCCAATCCTTTGAGATTGATAGTGCTGCTGACATCCAGATTTTCGTAACCCTTGACGACTTTGTCAGTTTCAGCGTTGACTAAGCTGAAGGTCATCAGCACTTCGTTGGCTGGCGGCGCGGGCGTTGGGACTGGTTCGGGGGTAGGCGCAGGGGTAGGCTTCGGCGCAGGCGTAGGTGAGGGACTGGGTGCAGGGGCGCTATCGACCACGCTGTAGTCTAAACCGACCGTTCCAACCGTTTCTCCTTGGCCGCCTGCTTGAGTGTAGGCTGTTGCTTCTAGGGTGAAATCACCTGTTTTTATGGCTTTGCCAAGGAAGTCGCCATTGCGATCGCCAAACAAGGCATAGGGTTTTATGTTCTCGGTGCGATCGCCCAGGGGGGACTTAAACTTAACGCTCTGGATTGACTGTGCATCGGGGTGGTTGGGGTTGACCTTCGCCATCACGTTGTACTGTTTGAGGTCTAAGCCCTCAAGACTAATTGGGCCGCTCGCTTCGAGGTCTTCGTAGCCTTCGACTACTTTGTCAGTCTCAGCATCGACCAGGGCAAACGTCATCAATGTCTCGCCGGGACCGGGCTCTGGCGTCGGCTCTGGCGTCGGCTCTGGCGTCGGCTCTGGAATAGGCGTCGGCTCTGGCGTCGGCTCGGGTGTCGGTGGCATTGGATTGGAAGGTGCATCCGATAGCTCGCTGTTGCGAACGAAGAGAACCCAGTCTTTGCCAGCCTGCTCGGGCGGCCCGTCAATTGTCTGAACTGAGCCGCCGTCAATTTGGCTAGCGCTGATTAGGTCGCCGCCTTCGCGCGGGTTGTACCAAAAGACATCAAACGTCTCACCCCCTTGACCTTTCAAATCAAGTTCTACGTTGTTTGCCTCACCGTAGGGCATGTAGGCAACGTAGTATTCACCTGGCTTGGCCATGACATAATCTTCGCCATTTTTAGTCAGGTTGTCGGCTTCTGACATCTCCCAGAACGGGATGTGAGTGTTGAAAAAATCCGTGGCCGCTGCCGTCCACTTCCAGACTGACTCAAAGGCATCAAAAGTGTCGATATTTTGGTCAAAAGAGTGCCCCGTACCTGACTGCTTGATGTACCAGTTCACCCCTGAACCACCCACGGTCAAGGTGCCCCACATGGCCTGACGCTGATCGGCTTCGTTCTGATCATCGGGGTTATTCCCGTAGGTTTTAAAGATGCCGCGAGAGCTGGCATCTTCATCCCAGGCAACCACCCAGGGGTCACCGGCTTTGGCAGAGTCGTTGATCGCATTGCGCACTTTCTCGCGGACGCCGCTGCCAGAGGTCTGAAAAGAGGGACCATCAAAGGCTTCGACCCCTTGTAAGGGCTTATAAACTTTATCATGATCTCCGGGAAAGGTATGGACAACGGTCAAGTGATCGTAAGGGTCAACCGCTTTGATATACTCGGCCATGTCTACGCGCTGCTGGTGAGAGTTTGTGTTCTCCTCACCCATGTTCCACTGAATGCCGTTGGCATGGCCGAAGCGAGCGATCATCTCACGCATGTAGAGCAGCCGCTCTACGCTCAGGCTGGAGCCCTGAGCTGAGGTTCCTCCATCCAACATCTGATCGTTCTCGGTCTCTTGAAACAGAACGTTCTTGTAAATGCCCTGCTCATCCATGTGGTCAAAGATGTTTTCCCACTGCGCCAGCTTTGAGACGTCAAACGTAGAGAAATCGTCTACGGTGAGTCCATTTGTAGAGCTAGCTGCATCGTTGATTGATTTACTTGACTTGATGTTGCCAAAGGCTTCGCTCGCCCAGGGCCAAACGTCTTTGCCATCACCCGCCGCCGTGTTGGTGAGCATATAAATTGTGTTTTGACCTTTCTCAGCCAGGTAGTTAACAGCGCCCAGCAGGTTCTTGCCTTTGCCGTTACCCCAGACCGGGTCGCCAGGGTTAAACTCATCGGCATGGGTTGAATAGTCGTGGCGACCTTTCTGGGTGTTGTCGATGTCTTTATTGGCTAGAAAGTTCTCGGGGACACCTGGTCCACCCCGAACAAAATAGTCGCCGTCGCCCTGATGCTGAAGGTAATGAGTGCCTTCAGCTTGCAAGATCATGCCCTTGGCACGAAAGTCTTCGCCCGTTTTGTCAGTGGCGGCAATCTTGAAGGTTCCGTTTTCTCCGTCGATGAAGTCAACAGCTTTACCTGCATTCGGCTCTGTGCTGACAGCGATATCAGTTCCGGTGCGGAAAGAGGCTTCGTAGGTCCATTCGCCTGTGCTGGGGGGGTTGAAATTTACCCGCCAGATATCCCCCCCGGTCGCACTACTATTGGCAGCATCTCCATCTGCCGCAAAGAAGCCTGGAACGGTAATCTTCTCGCCTGTGGAGGCATTTGTAAACGTTACGTCGAGTCGGTAGTTTCGGAAGGTTGAAGCGGTCTCCTCAAATTGTTCTGGTGCTTTGAAATCTACTGAGACTTTGTGCCAGGTTTTCAACTCACCAGAGACAGACGGTTTTCCAGAGGAAGGGTTACTGATCATGGCTAACAAAGAGATAGGTTTTCAAAAAACTCAATTTTGTTTTCTCCACACATGCTTTTACCGCATGTGGAAAGCGGTAGCCCTGGTTGTCTTTAGCTTAATTCCGTGTTTTGACCTTGCTGAGCAAACGACACACCTATCGTTGGCTATTCACCGCCTTTTGGCGTTAGAAACAGGCCCATGAGCTGGACTCAATAAGATAGCTTTTCACACTGCTAACGCTGTCTTAAAGCTGTCTCTCAAACCTTATCTACAGGAGCTTTTGATTAGGAGGGTTGATTCTTAACAGAGGGTTCTGTTTTGTATCAAACGTTCGCAACCTTTGTTTAAGTAGGTAAACAAAATTATTTTCAGTATCAGTTTCCCGTGGGGATCCCCCCTAGCCCCTCTTGAAGGGGGGTGGCGCAGCCGGGGGGATCTCCCGAGGCGGTGACACAGTATTATTTCTGCTTAGCTACTTACCTAATCTGTTAGCCAGGGTTTTTGATTTTTGGGTAACGCCTGGGCAATGTTCAATCTAACAATAAACCCAGTAACTTGTCGAGAACACACTGTAGAAAGTAATAGGTTATCTGAAATAGAGCTGTCGATCATCTTTCAGTCTTCTAAACTGCAAATGTAGCGTCAATCACACTGCTCACTGCGATCGGCAACTGCCCCTTGACGCGATGTGTTTGCTGATATCTACAGGCAACTCTGGCGACACAGATCTTGTTTACAATTTGGCTCAGTATTTGGCCCAGAAATTGAGGGCTCTATGTCATCGACTATTCAGTCTACGTAGACTCAATCTCTAATCTGGAGATTTATCGTCTAGATTGAGGGTTTCTCTGAAACAGATGTCAGTAATAGACAGACTTCAATAGCTAATGCAGCTCCTATAGTTATGACTAGAATGGTTAACAATTGTGGCTAGATAGTTGACAATTATGACTAGATAGTTGCTGTTTAATACCAGCCCCAATGCTTGACTGTTTCTATTAAATGCTGAGCACATTGATCAGCATTTAGCCCTGTGACATCTACTTTCGGAATAGCCAGGTTTCGGCGTTCTAAGTCGTAACGATAGGTGCGATCGTAATAGGTCAAAACAATTTCTACCGCGGCCCGCAGATGACCCTTATGGATATAGTCAACGGCGGCCTGGGTTCTCTGCCCGCCCAGGCGTTTGCGCACCCGTTCTGTGGCTTCAACCAGGCCGGTTGTGTCAGCCTGACCATAAATCTCAACCAGCAAGTCTAAGCGCTCTGAAACAGGACGGGTAATTTCGAGGGTGTTGGCCTGCTCCATCTGCTGCATCAGCTCATCAGCCACGCGACAGGTTCCCACCCGGCGGCTTTCGGCCTCGATCCAGATGGGCTGGGCTGGGTTGAAAGTGTCCCACTGGGCTGCGATCAGATTCTCAAATTGTTCGGTGCTGGGTTGGGGCGGCAGGCCCAAGGCTCCGTAGCTGCTGCCGCGATGGTTGGCGAGCCCTTCTAAATCTAAAACCTGTTGTCCGTAGTCGGTCAGGGCGTGGAGAATATTCGTTTTAGCTGTGCCGGTCATGCCCCCCAGCACAATAATCGGCTTCGGCGTCGCCAGCACCTGACGCACCCAGCGACGAAAGGCTTTGTATCCACTAGTTAGAGTAACCACCTCGAAGCCAGCGGTTTCAAGCAGCCACGCCATCGAGCCGCTGCGCATGCCGCCTCGCCAGCAGTGGACCCGCGCCTGTTTTTTGGACGCCAGGGTTTTGGCTGTTTTGACAAAAGTGGCCATTTTAGGCCCGACTAGCTCTAGACCCAGTTCTACCGCCGCATCATGGCCTCGCTGCTTGTAACAGGTGCCCACCTCAGCCCGTTCATCGTTTGAAAATAGCGGAAAGCTAACCGCCCCAGGCAGATGTCCCTGCTCATATTCGCCAGGGCTGCGCACATCCAGAATGACCCCCGGAGCGTCGAGAAATGCTTCGATTGCCAGTGCCTGAGCCAAGGGTGAGTTACCGTTTACCACTTATTGATTGTAGGGCAACCACAAGGGATTGCCCCTACCCTTCGCCTTTCGCCTTATAGCCCTGCGGGCATGGCTGCGCTTTTCTTGAATGCCCCTTGGGCTATGCGCCTTTCGCCCTATTCCCCCTTTAACATTTCCAAAACCTCCGCCGTAAATGGATTTTCCCCCTGCTCCAAAGCCTCAATCCAGTCTGGGTACTGATCCTTATAAGGCTCAACGTCTTCATACTTAGACCATTGGGCGACCAAGTTTCTGGCCTGGTTAAACTTCTCATCGGCGTCGTCAGAGTGCTCTCCGCTGGCAAGCTCTTTGCCGATATAAGCAGCCGCCTCAATCAGCCAGGTCGGGTTTTGCTGCTGACACACCTCCAACTCCATCAGCAGATCGGGCGACTGCCTAACGAAGTAAGTATCTAGCCAGGTACAGCCCTTGGTGATCAGATCATCTAGACGAAAGTTCCATAGCTTCACCGTATTGTCCCAACTGCCGGTGGCAATCGTCTCTCCGTCTGGGCTAAACGCCACACTAGAGACCACAGTGCTGTGGCCCTTGAGGGTTTGCAACTCCTCTCCAGCTTCATTCCACAGCTTCACCGTATTGTCCCTACTGCCGGTGGCAATCGTCTCTCCGTCTGGGCTAAACGCCACACTAGAGACCACAGCGCTGTGGCCCTTGAGGGTTTGCAACTCCTCTCCAGCTTCATTCCACAGCTTCACCGTATTGTCCCCACTGCCGGTGGCAATCGTCTCTCCGTCTGGGCTAAACGCCACACTAGAGACCTCAGTGCTGTGGCCCTTGAGGGTTT